>WRIX01000097.1 GCA_009782495.1 Treponema sp. | reverse complement strand
AGAACGTTTTAGCTGGATGATAGAAAGTCTGCGTTTGTCGGAAAAAAAAACTTCGTATCACATTAACGAAGACTGTACCGGCTGTACTGCCTGCGCTAAGCTATGCCCGGTTTTCGCAATTACAGGCGATAGAAATGTGCGGCATGTTATAAACGACAAACGCTGCGTTGAATGCGGCGTCTGCGGCAGGGTATGTCCCAAAGGCGCAATCAGCGGCAGCGCCGGAAAAACCTGTGTAACGGTAAAACGCGCCGAATGGCCAAAACCTGCAATTAAAACAGAGACCTGCAGCGCCTGTTCAATCTGTGTTAATGATTGTACGCCGGGAGCGCTGCAAATTTCCCTGCCCAAATTCAAGGGAGATATTAAAGTTTATGCCGAACTTGCACAGCCGCAGAAATGTATAGGCTGCGCCATCTGCGAATCGCATTGTCCGCTGGGCGCTATCAGTATGGAGGTGGCAAAATGAAACTGCCTGTTTATGCAAAAATTAATCTTGATACCGGTAAAGTAGAACCTTTTGTTATCAGCAAAGACTACTACCGTAAATACATCGGCGGTAAAACTTTGGCCGCACGCCTGCTTCTGGATATGATGCCGCAGGGAACTGCGGCGCTTGATCCTGCCGCTGTGATCATCATCAACACCAGCCCGCTGAACGGAACCGGTGCGCCTTCTTCCAGCCGTTTTAACATGTCGTTTAAAAATGTCTTAACCGGAGGAATCGCCTCGTCCAACTGCGGCGGTACTTTTGGAGTAATGATGAAGAGAGCGGGCTTTGACGGCCTGGTCATTACCGGCTGTGCAGAACGGCATTCGCGGATCGAAATTGTCGACGGCATTGTGTCGATACTTCCCGCCGAAGAACTCTGGGGCCTTGATACCGAAGCGGTGCAGGAAAAATTGCCCGCTTTCCACGGCAAACTGGCAATAGGGCCGGCAGGGGAAAATCTGGTACGTTATGCCGCCACTGCCAGCGGTGAGCGTATGGCGGGCCGCTGCGGAAGCGGCGCGGTATTGGGATCAAAAAACATTAAAGCGCTCAGCGCCTACGGAACCAGAATGCCGTCAGCGGCGCACGAAAAAAAACTCAACCGTTTTATAAAAAAATGGGTGCGCTTTATCCGCAATCATCCCATGACAGGGGACGCGCTGCCCCGCTACGGAACTGTTGGGCTGGTAAACAAAGCAAACGCTTCCGGCGCTTTACCCAGCCGCAATTTCCGTTACGGCCGCGATCCCGATGCGGATGCGGTAAGCGGCGAAACATTGGCAGAAACAGAACTTACCCGGAACTCGGGCTGTATGAGTTGTCCCATCCGCTGCGAGCGGCGGGTTAAAAAGGAAGACCGTGAGATCAAAGGGCCTGAATACGAAACCGCCGGTTTCTTCGGCCCAAACATAGCCGCAAAAGATCTGCGGAAAATTATCGACCTTAATTATCTCAGCGACCTTCTGGGAATGGACACGATTTCCCTTGCATCTTCCATCGCTTTTGCAATGGAGTTAAAAGAACAGGGTATGGCGGATTTCGGCGTTAATTTCGGCGAGACCGGTAACCTGGAAGATGTCCTCCGTAAAATTGCAAACCGCGAAGGAATTTATTCCGATCTGGCAAACGGCAGCAAATGGATGAGCGAAAAATACGGCGGTAAAGAATTCGCCATGCACTCCAAAGGCCTGGAAATGGCATCGTATGAACCGCGGCGATCGGTCGGCATGGGTCTTGGTTATGCGGTAAGCAACCGCGGCGGCTGTCATCTTAACGGCGGCTATTTGGCTCTGCTGGAATCCATAGGAGTCCTTTCTACCGATGCGCAGAGCCCGTCGGCAAAAGCTGAACTGACGGTGTTTATGCAGGATGCTCTTGATGCTGTATCTGCGTCGGGCTTTTGCCTCTTTAGTGCGCAAACTTTTGTGCCGGCGATCTTTTTTAATCTCGGCCCCAATCATATTGTTACCCGCATTACCGGAAAGATTGCGACCCACGCCGGAGCTGCAGTCCGAATAATGCTGGGAACAAAGCCGCTGCTGCGTTTCAATTCATTCTTTCTGCTGCCCCATGCCGAAGCTCTGCGCCTTGCCACCGGCTTTCCCATGTACACAGGCAGTTTTCTTGAGTTTGGAGAGCGCTGTTACAATTTGGAACGGCTCTTTAATTTACGGGAAGGATTGACCGCTGCGGATGATTCCCTGCCCGAACGTCTGACCAAAACACCGCAGCCCGCCAGAAACGGTACGGCAAAAGCCGATTATGTTGTTCCCCTGGAAAAAATGCTCAAACAATATTACAAAGTGCGGGGCTGGGACTCAGCGGGAATTCCCAAAAAACAGACCTTGAAACGTCTGAAAATTGAAAGCTAAACAGTATAAACAGCGGCGTCCGTGCCGCCAAAAACGGAGGAAACAACAATGCAAGTAACGGTAAAATACAGGGCGCATTTGGCAACACTTACCAAAATCGCCTCCGAACAAATAACAGCGGCAACGGTAAAAGATGTGCTGCGGCATATTAAAGCACATTTCGGTGCGGAAGCCGAAAAACTGGGAAAAACCATGCTCATTGCGGTTAACGGAGAGAGCATTCTCCAGCACGCACATTTTAAAACTGCTTTGCAAAACGGGGACGAAGTTTCTTTTCTGCCGATTTGCGGCGGCGGCTGAACATTGCCGAAAGACAAAGCATAGGAAGATTCATTTTGGCAGAAGACTTTACCCATTTTGATTCCCGCGGCAATGCGATTATGGTGGATGTCTCGGAAAAAGAAACAACTTCCCGTACCGCCATAGCAAAAGGGATCATCTCGATGAATGATCAAGCCATAAAGGCAGTACTGGGCGGAACCGCCAAAAAGGGAGATGTCCTGGGGGTTGCCCGTATCGCCGGGATCATGGCGGCCAAACGCTGTGCGGAACTTATTCCGCTTTGCCATCCGCTCAACTTCGATAAATGTACCGTAGATTTTTCCATAAACGAAAAGAAAAAAGAAATTGAAGCATCCTGCACAGTAAAACTTTCCGGAAAGACCGGAGCGGAAATGGAGGCTCTTACGGGCACGTCCATTGCCCTGCTTACCATTTACGATATGTGCAAAGCTCTGGACAGGGCAATGGTCATCGGTGATATTAAACTCATGGAAAAGTCCGGCGGCAAGAGCGGCTGTTTTGTTCGTGATGAATCTCCGCACGACTAGGGAGTAGATCGTGCTAAAGGACTCTTTTGGCCGAACTCTTGATTACCTCAGAGTCTCCGTTACCGATCGCTGCAACCTCCGCTGTGTGTACTGTATGCCTCCCGAAGGGGTGGAGTGGAAACCGCACAACACCGTGCTTTCCTTTGAAGATTTCCTCCGCATTTGCCGGATCATGGCAGAGCTGGGCATACGCAAAATAAAAGTTACCGGCGGTGAACCTCTGGTACGCCGCGGCGTTGCCTCATTTATAAAAAACCTTACGGAACTTCCGGGTATAGAAAAAGTTACCCTTACGACAAACGGTCTGCTTTTGAGCGCATATCTGGACGAAGCCGAAGCAATGGGAGCATTACCAGCCGGGATCAACATCAGTCTTGATGCCCTGAACCCGGAACAGTCAAAACAAATTACCCGCAATGACAATACAGTTCCACAGGCGATACTTCCTCTTCTGGATCGCCTGCTTGGAAAAAACATTACGGTAAAGATTAACTGTGTGCCTATCCGAAACAGTAACGAAGAAGAAATTCTTCCGATAACCGCTTTGGCAAAGGATAAAAACATTGCCGTCCGTTTTATTGAACTTATGCCCCTGGGTTTTGCCGCTGCATCGAAACCCGTTCCAGGCGGTGAGATCGCAGCGCTTCTTGAAAAAACCTATGGCGCACTGACACCTTATTCGGGAGTCTCCGGCAGCGGCCCGGCAGTTTACTACAAGCTTCCGGGTTTTGAAGGAACAATTGGTTTTATCAATGCCATTAGCAGCGGTTTCTGCGAGACCTGCAACCGCCTCCGCCTGACTTCCGGAGGATTTTTAAAACTCTGCCTGTCTGATGATCTGGGCCTGGATCTAAAAGAGCTGCTTCGTGCCGGTGCATCCGACAAAGAAATCGCCCATGCAATTACAGAAATCGCCGCAAAAAAACCGCGATACCACAATCTTTCGGAAGTTTACTGTGTACGCCCGTCGGAACATCCTGACGGTATGTCGGGAATCGGGGGATAAGAAATTAATTATTATGATATACTACCGCTATGGGTAAAGTTTTAGCAGTATGTACCAGCTCCGAAAAGGGAACGGCAAAACGTAATGTCGGAAGGGCAGAGTTTGTTCCTGACCACGGTATAGCCGGTGACGCTCACGCCGGTCCCTGGCACCGGCAGGTATCGCTGCTGTCTTATCAAAAAATCGAAGCTTTCCGGGCAAAAGGCGCAAAGGTAGAAGACGGGGATTTTGGTGAAAACCTTGTGGTGGAAGGTATTGATTTCCGCAGCCTTCCGGTGGGAACCGCTTTTGAGTGCGGGGAAGTTCTTCTGGAATTAACCCAGATTGGAAAAGAGTGTCACAGTCACTGCGCTATCTACAAAACTATGGGGGATTGCATCATGCCCCGTGAAGGGGTCTTTGCCAAAGTTCTTCGCGGCGGATTTATTAATATTGGAGATGAGATGATTATACGCTCCTATCGTGTGTGGATCATCACTGCCAGTGATAAGGGGTCTCAGGGAGAGCGGGAGGATAAAAGCGAGCCGGTACTACGGGAGATCGCCGCCGGTGCGGGTTATACAGTTGCAGGCTATACCCTCCTTTCTGATGATCGGGCAGGACTGGAGGCAGAACTCAAACGTATTTGCGACAACGGTCTTGCCGACCTTATCCTTACCACCGGCGGCACGGGCTTTTCTCCCCGTGACTGCGTGCCCGAAGCTACCGCAGCAGTGGCGGAACGGCTGGCGCCGGGCATAGCCGAAGCGATGCGTGCCGGGAGTATGGCAATTACAAAGCGAGCCATGTTAAGCCGGGCAATTGCAGTAATCCGGGGAAGCACACTTATTGTTAATCTTCCAGGAAGCCCCAGAGCCGCCCGCGAAAATCTTGAGTTTATCATCAACGAACTGCATCACGGCCTGGACATACTCACACGCCGGGACGGTGAATGCGCGAGACTGCAACCGTGAACAGCCTCAGCATCAGTCACCGGCGAGAATTGTCAGGGCGCTGTTAATACGAGCAAGGCAGCGCGTTTCTCCCAATAAACGTATTGAAGCAAAGAGAGGCGGGCTGACACGCGAACCGGTAATTGCAACACGCAGGGGCATTAGAAGATCGCCAAGCTTTACCGATTCTTTTTCTGCCTTTTCCTTGACCATATTTTCTATTTCTTCGTCGCTTGCCGCTTTTCCGTCCGGGAAAAAGGAAGGTATCATGTCTTTTCCCATGTGTAGCAGGGCATAAGCGTTTTTCTGATCCGATTTTTTGGGAATAAATTCTTCCGCCTGCGGAAGCGGCGGCTCGGAAAAAAGATAGCCAAGCTTGGCAGGAATATCAGGAAGATAATTGGCGCGTTCGCGGACCAAATCCATTGCTGCCGTATACAATTCCATTTCTTTTTCTGTCAGCGAACCGCCGTCCTTGCCGGTTCCAAAAAGGCCCTGCTCAATTGCCCACGGCAGACTCAGAGCCGCCAGCTCTTTATTACTCTTCATCCTGATATAGTGGCTGTTATACCATTCAAGTTTTTTGTAGTCGAATACAGCCGGAGCCTTGTTCAGCTTGTCCACCGAAAAAAGCTTTCCCAGTTCATCTTTTGTATAAATATCCTTTCCCTCTTCATAAGAGCAACCCAGAAGCGCCGTATAGTTAATAAGCGCCTCCGGAAGATATCCCTGCCGCCGGAATTCGTCAACACTGGCCGCACCGTGGCGTTTACTGAGCTTTTTTCCATCCTGACCCATAACCATTGGCAGATGACAAAACACCGGCGGCTCCCAGCCGAATGCCTTGTAAAGGATCGCATGGAGCGGAGTTGATGAAAGCCATTCCTGAGCACGAAGTACATGGGTTATTCCCATAAGATGATCGTCCACAATATTCGCCAAATGATATGTCGGAAAACCGTCAGACTTCAGCAAAACCGGATCGGGGTTTATATCGCTGTTCTTCCATTCAATATCGCCCAATAACTTATCGTAAAACCGGGTAATTGCAGCAGAATTATCTGTATTATTCAGGGGAATCTTTAATCTGATGGTAAAGCTTTCTCCCGACTTTGCCCTGCGATCACTTTCTTCGCATTCTATATTCCGGCAATGCCTGTCGTAACCGGTTTCCTGCGATTTTGCAGCTTCACGCTGTGCTCTGATTTCTTCAAGACGCTGCGAGCTGCAAAAACAACGGTATGCCTGACCTTTATCCAAAAGTTCATTGGCGTATTTTTGATACAGTTCATTCCTTTGCGACTGTACATACGGCGCAAACGGCCCTTTTACATCGGGACCTTCGTCCCAGTATATTCCCAGCCAGGTAAAAGTATCGTAAAGATTCTGTTCAAAAGCCGGATCGTATCTTGTTCTGTCTGTATCTTCGAGTCTGAGGACAAATTTTCCGCCGGTTGAATGTGCAAAAAGCCAATTAAAAAGAGCCGTCCTTATCCCCCCAATATGCTGAAGACCTGTCGGGGAAGGAGCATATCTGACACGTGTACTCATGTTTTTATATCGGTATACCCTGTAACTTCGCATCCTCGGGCAGCGGCCAGAGCTTTTGTTCCTTCGGCGCTCCCTTTGGTTCTGCCGCTTCCGGAGGTCAGAAAAAGTTCTATTTTTTTACCTGTCGGAAGATGTTCAATAATATTATTAAATGCAGGTGCGGGTTTGTTTGCCCAAACAGGAGCCATAATAATTATTTGATCATAACTGGAGAGTTCTGATTTTACCGGCTGTATCTCTGTTTTTTTACGTTTAATAGCCTTAAATGCACCAATAGTAAAGGCTTTTAACGGAGACGGCTTTTTTGCTTCGGTTATTTCCTCAATATCAGCGCCCAGTTCATTTGCTTTTTTTGCGGCAAGCGCTTTTGTTTTGCCGGAAAATGAATAGTAAAGAATTATAGTCTTCATTTGAATTACCTCCAGTATTGTAAAATATAGCACTTATCATCCATCATATCAAGTGGTTTCAGGTTACGTTGGGTCTTTTTAATTTTCTATTTTTATATTTATTCTGTAATTTTCTAATTCTCTATAGCGTGCCATAATAGGTCATGGTACTTCTTTTATGGTTCTGTGTCGATCCTTTTTCTTATTTGTTATGCGACATTGAGTCTTTTTCTGCAACTTCTTTAGGCGATGTAATTTTTGCCTTTATAAACCAAGTTTTTATACATTATTATCTACTACTCAATTTTAATTAAAACCTACTCCCAAATGACAACCACTAAATCTATACGTCAGTTCTGTTCCTTCAAATCCCCAATGTTCTTCTGCAACAACAACTAATGCCCTGTTCTCAAACGGACTTAAAAAATAACCACAAACATATGCATATCCGGTTAACGTATGAACTGGATTAAAATTGGCTATTATTTTACTTTTCTCATTTGCTATGACTTTTACCATATATTTTGAAACAAGACTATCAAAAAAACCATATTCATCTCCTTTTTTATGTTCAACATTAATAATCTGGCTGTTATACACCGTGTTATTTATTCTGATTGGAAATGGTAAAAATTCTATTCTTTGGCTAATAATACCGTTTATTCTCAAGGCATTTGCTATATCTGAACTAAACAAATTATATAAAATCTCGTCTTCAACATCGTTATGATTAAATGAGTCCATTTTTAATTCAAAAATCGTTTCATCAGATATCAAATCAAAAACAACAAAATCTATTTTTTGTCCGCCTCTTCCGTCAACCTCCGTTTCGATTGAATAAGCAACTTTTCCATTGTTTGACCAACCCCATATTCTTGCGTTGGGGAAACCGTAAAGGGGGCGTTGGGATATTGATGCAGAATATTGAAAAAGGTTAATTTTAGGTGGAAATGCGAGCTCCTGTGCAGGCGAAAAGTAGATAGTGAAAAATGAAAAACATAAAATAAATAACTTTATTTTCATAAAAACCCCTTTTATTCTAGTATGCTGCTATTTTTACAATTTGTCAATATTTGTTTCCAACCATCTAAATAGTATTTCGCCTGACGTTTTAGATTGGCGAAATTTTACCAGCTCGAATAAGGGCTTTACGTAGCAAAGACCAGAGCTGGCAAAATGTGGTTGAGCAAAATACCACAAAGGCACGAAGTGGCAACTGGTGTTTTACGGAAACCGAGCCGCCCGAACAGGACGGTGAGCGCTAACCGTTTGTTGAGATTGTCGAATTTATTAATTTTTAAAAATCGGCACTTCAATTGTGCTCTAAAATAGCCTTAAAACGTACTGAAATGAAACCTATTCGTAATTATTTTTATATAAAAGTATAAATTCGACAACCTCGTTGAGGTTGCAGAAAAAGTCTAGTTCAATTTAACATTTATTCCTTTGACATATTATCTTCTAATATCAAATCGTTTTATTTTTCCAAATCAACCATGCTGCTGCAGTTTATCTTTTATCAGTCTGGTT
>WRIX01000096.1 GCA_009782495.1 Treponema sp. | reverse complement strand
TTTGATCATCTGCGGAATGTCTTCGCTTTTTATGCAATCAAAGCCTTTGGGAATCCCCATGCGTTCGTTCATGGCATAAATCGCATCAATAAAAATACGGGCTTTTTCTGCATTTGTTTTTTTATCTGTTCCGGCGGCCAACCCGGCAGCTTCCGCCAACCGGGCGAGTTTTTTATGTACTTTTTTTCCGTAATCTTCCAGCACTTTGGGAAGTATAACGGCGTTTGCCAGGCCGTGCGGAGTATTGTATAGGCCCCCCAGTGTATGGGCAATTGCGTGGATGTTGCCTACGCCGGCACGGGTAAAGGCAAACCCCGCCTTGTACGAAGCGAGCAGCATCTCCTGCCGTGCTTCAATATTGTTTCCGTCGGCGTACACCTTTTCCAGATTTGCAAAGATTATTTTGGTCGCATCAAGGGCGAACTGTTTGCTTTCCTGTGTATTGTATGTCCAGCAGAGGTAGGCTTCTACTGCGTGAGTCAGCGCATCCATGCCGGTAGCGGCAGTAAGCGCCGGAGGCAGGCCGGTTGTCAGTTCAGGATCAAGAATTGCATAACGGGGAATAAGGCTCAGATCCATAATGGCATACTTGTGATGAGTTTCAGTATCGGTGATTAAAGCGGCTATGGTGGTTTCACTGCCGGTTCCTGCGGTAGTGGGTATTGCGATAAAGGGCGGTATCCTTTTTAAAACCCTCAGTAGGCCGCCAAGCTGGTTTACGCTTTTTCCGGGCTTTACCACGCGGGCCGCCGCCCCCTTTGCCGCATCCATTGAAGAACCGCCGCCCAGGGCAATAATGCCGTCGCAGCCCTCTGCCAGATACAATTTCTGAATGGCGTTCACCGTGTTTACCGAAGGATTCGGCTCCACATCACTAAACGCAATATAAGGAATTTCCGCTTTTTTAAGCACATCAATGATCCGGTCTGCAATACCTGCCTTAACCAGCCCATTATCCGTTACCAGCAGGGGTTTTTTTACCTTTTGTTCCTGCAGCAGTTCGGGAATTTTCCCGATACTGCCCGGCCCTGTTACCGGAATAGCCTTCCGCCAGGGCAAAACCATTGCTCCGTAGTTAAATATAAACTGGAATATCCTGCAAAAAATAACAAACATGGTTGTACCCCCAAGAAAGTATTGCATATTATATCACATAATACCAGCGATAATTTTATCCCCAACACAAATCACGCCGCTTTTTACCACCTTGGCAAAAAGGCTTAACCCGGCAAGCGGGCAGCGTTTTCCGGTTTCGAATAGGGGACATTCCTTAAAACAGCGTTTGGTTTCTCCGGTAATTGTTAGTGTTGCTTCTCCGATTACAAGCTGTACACCAGGGTGTAACATTTTCGGATCGATGCCGCGGATGGTTATGTTCTCTTTAAATCGCAGAAGACAAAGGCCTTTTTCTGTTTGTTCTTTTATTTGATCTTTGGTTTCTGCTATCAGAAGAGAGAGCTGTCTGTCGCCGCCGGTTGCGTGGAAATCCCCATCCAGCCCGGAGTTTTCGATCAGACGGGCTTCTTTAAGTTCTTTTCCGGCATCACCTCTTGCAGAATAGGCTTTAATGTTTTCGATAATTCCGTTGATTTTTAGCTTCATTAAGCTTGTCCGGGTTTTATTAAAATTCTAGATCCTGTCTCTGAGATCTTTACCCATTTCCCGCGCCCTGCGGTAGTATTCAGCTTCTTTTATTATGCTTGCGATATTCAGAATATGAACTTTATTGTTTTCTATAGTTACCCTTCTTGACGCGTAAACCTTATTGTAAAGTTCATCAATATTTGCATCGGTTATCCCTGCCATGCCGATCAGTTCCTTAAAAGTAAAATCACATAGATAAGAATTGGTTTCACTCAGATTTATTCGTTCTTTTTCAAGCTGAATTAACAGGGCGTCATAAACCCGCCCAAGAGGATTTTCTATTATAGTATTGGTAAGCTGCCTGTAACGATACCAGATGCGATCCGCCATTAAAGCAATCAGGCGAATAACCATATCAGGCTGCTCTTTAACCAGGTTAGCAAAATTAGACTGGTTAACCGAAAGCAGCGTGCAGTTTTCGTTAATTTCGGCTGTAGCGCCTCTTGGCATATCCTCCAGCATGGCCATTTCCCCTACAACATCGCCTTTTTTCAGAATAGCAAGAACCACTTCATGGTTGTTTGCGATCTTTGTGATTTTTACCGATCCTGCCTGAATAATATAAAGGTTATGCCCTGTTTCACCTTCGATAAAAAGCAGATTGTCCTTGGTCCACCTTTGCTTCATAGTGTCAGCGGAATACTCAGGTCTGGCGACAGCAATAGCAGGTTTTATTTTTATAATTCTTTCCTGAACCTTGCTTTTGTGATTTCCGTCCGGACAATAAATAAGATACTGCTGATACGCATAAAAAGCCTGATTAATCTTTCCGGCTTTCTCGTAAAACGCGGCTATTTCAAGAAAATTGGACGGGTTACCCGGGGCGGCGCTCATTATCACACGTTTTGAAAAAATTTCATTCAGCTTCCGGAGGCGCTTTGAAAACTGTTTTATTATGTTCATGGCAAGAGAAGCGTTTCTGGAAATTTGAGTCTGCTCAACCGCCATCAATACTACATCAGTCAACGCCATAACCGATTCAATATAATTACGCGAGGCCATAACAGAAACAACTCCAATCATTTCACCCGTGCCCGCTACATTCTCATTTGGCATAATGGAATCAGTTTCACGGGTTATCTGTACCTTTCCTTCTTTTATAATATAAAACTTGTTACTGTTTGGTTTTCCTTCAAGAATGATACTGGAACCTTTTGCAAACTTTACTTCAGCAGGCTGTAAACTATCCGACATAATGACTTACTCCCTTTACCCGGTTTTCTTCTGTTGGGTAAAATATAATGTATTCACTTTTCTGTATTCAGAGACCCGAGGTTTGTTAAAGGACTGGAAGCGACCATATTTGAAAGACTGGAAAGCCCTGCAAGCACCAGATCGTTGTTCTTTTCCCGAATGCCCTGATCGATAATTCTGAAAAACCCTTCCGTTATCGCCCTTCGCTCTGCAAAAACTGCGGCAAAGAGTTTTTCATAAAAATCGTATTTCTTTGTTATTTCCGCCAGGGCCAGTTCTTTCATCGTATCGGCTTTTGCCTTATCCTGTTTGGTTAATTCTTTTTCCCGTCCGAATCCGGACAACATTTCAAAAGCCCGTTCTGCATCACTTTGGGGAATTTCTTCGGGAAGCCGGGAAAACAGACCGGAGGTTTTATCCATTATCGCCCGGCTCCCAAAACAGGGGTTTCCGCCATTTTAAAAACAAAACCTGCTGTCTTTCCCAGATTCTGCAAGCATCCTATTTCCTGCCAGGAAAAATAAGGATGATGAAAAAACTGTCTGATATGCCGCCGTATTTTTGAAATAAAGCCCAGCGGAAAAAGTTCCCTGTACGTTGCCTTATATTGATGATCAAAAACCGCCGTTGTTTTAACAATTACTCCGATTAACTCATTTACCCTTGCTTCTATAATTCCAAATTGAATGATATTTTTCCGTGCGGTTTTTATTTTCTGTAAATAAGAGGCGGTACGTTCCGCAATTACCGGTACTGCGGTATTAGAGATAAATTCCTGATTATTTAAACCGGCAGCAGAGGTTGTAAAAATTGTTTGAAAAGAAAAATCGCCGCCGGCGCTCCGGCTATTGACAAGTTCCTGCTGTTTCCAATTTAAGTACCTGAACAAAACCCGGGATTTCTGCAGTTGGAGGAAGGCATGATGCCTTACCTTGTTTAACGCTTCCAGGGCTTTGAGCGTCTCAATTCGCTTTATTTCATGCTGCTCTTCCAGGGCATCAAGATCAGTTACGGAGCTTCTTGTCTGTTTGGTCATTTTTCCATTTTACCCTAAACGGAAAAAAAAGCAATAGCCGCACACTGTTATTCCTGCAGGGACTAACGAATTATTGTGCAGGCAAAAGCAAATCAATTCCCGAAAAGACAGGTTCCAGTTCATCAAAGCGCAGCACAGCATACTTGTCCATGGGAGTTTCCATATTATTAATGATTACAATATTCCCGCTATAGCGCAGCGTAACCTGGGGCAAACCCGCCGCCGGAAACACGGTAAGGCTTGTTCCCAGTACCAGCATCAGGTCGGCTTCTTTTGCTTCCCATTCTGCGGCAGCAAGGGCGTGAACAGGAAGATTTTCGTCGAAAAAAGTTATTGCCGGTTTTAATACCCCGCTGCATTTTTTACACCGTGGCATTTCCCCGCTTTGTACAATTGCTGCGGCTTCGTCAAATTCCATAAATCCGTTTTCTTTAACCGTTCCGTCAAGGATCGCCTCTTCCGCTTTGGAAGAACTCTGGCATTTCGGACAATAGTGAGCCCGGGCAGAACCATGTATCTCGATCACTTTTTTATTTCCGCCTTTTGTGTGCAGAAGGTCGATATTTTGAGTGATTAATGATTTCAAAAGGCCGCATGTTTCCAGTTTTCCCAGGACAGTGTGAACCACAGATGGTTCTTTTTGTTCAAGGCCGTAGATAAAATCCTTTGAATGGGAATAGTAAAAAGACGGGTCTCGGAAAAAATAATTAATGTCAAAGATCTTTTCCGCATCCATTTCTTTGTAAAGGCCGTTCTTTCCGCGGAAATCCCGGATGCCCGACAGGGTACTAACACCGGCTCCGGTAAGTGCAACACAGTGTTTTGCGTTTTTAATCAAAGAGAATAATTCGGTAATCTTTTCGTCCATAATGTTTCCTTATATAAAATACTTACACCTATCGTCTTTTAAATGCCTGTACCCTGGCGGACGCGCTTGTGTTGAGCGGCGAACGATCCCCGCGCAGTAAATACTGTTCGCCCAGGCCGGCTACCATAGCGGCATTGTCTCCGCAAAGTTCCAATGGAGGAAAATATACCTTGCGTTCCGCCTGCATATTGCCGCCGGTAACGGTATGCGCGTATTCTTCTAGCCTGGCGCGTAAATATGAATTTGCCGCAACGCCTCCGCCTGCCACAATGGTTTGCAGCCCTGTGTCTTCTACAGCACGGAAAAGCGCACGCAGAAGAATTTCCACGGCAGTTTTTTGGAACGAAGCGGCTATGTCGGCATCAGTGGTATCGGGCAATACCCTGAATTGTTCCAGTTGATTTACGACAGCAGTTTTTAATCCCGAGTACGAAAGATCATAACGGTGATCGTTGCCTTGTCTGTCAGGCTTATACAGGTTGGGCATAGGAAACTTAAAAGCTTCGCTGTTTCCCTTTTGTGCGAGTTTGTCGATTGCTGTTCCTCCGGGATACCCAAAAGAATAATGCTTGGCAATTTTGTCAAACGCTTCGCCTGCCGCATCGTCCACCGTGGTACCCAGGACGGTAACATCATCAAAATTATCCACGCGGCAGATAACGCTGTGTCCGCCGGAAACAAGCAGCCCAAGGAAGGGGTAATCGGCACTGGAAACAGGCCCCCCTTCAATAACAAGACGGGAAGCATAGAGATGCGCCAAAAGATGATCCACTGCAATAAAAGGAAGGCCGCGCGCCCAGGCAAAAGCTTTGGCAAAGTGAAGGCCCACAAGGAGCGAACCAAGCAGGCCGGGATGAGCGGTTGCTGCGGCGCCTTCGATGTCGGCAACCTTGAGCCCGGCGCGCTTGACAGCTTCGCCGGCAACATCATAGATCCATTCGGTGTGCATACGGCTGGCTATTTCGGGAACCACTCCCTGCCATTTACTGTGGAAGGGGATTTGGGTAGCAACTACATTGGAAAGAACAACGCCGTTATGTACGACAGCGGCAGCGCATTCATCACAGGAAGTTTCGATGCCAAGGACAACCATTGTTGTTTATTTGCCGCGGCCTGTAACGTTAGAGACGGTGGCAAAGGCAAAGCCCCGCTGAACCAGTTGGGGGTACATTTCGATCAACAGCGCAGCAAGGCGGGGTGTCCAGGCATGGCCGATAAGAATTGCCGAGCCGTTTTGTTCGGCCCGTTTGCAGCCTGCTTCCAAAGCGGTAAGTATTGATGCGCGGTCTTGTTCATTGTCGAGGAAGATGTCCCGTTCCGCAATGGTAATGCCTATTTGCCTGGCGGCTTGCGGGGCTACGCTATCGGCTATGGTTCTGGAATCAAGGAAGATAAGGGCGCTGTCACGGCTGACTTCCATGATGGGCCGCATAATCGCCATATCCATAGTAACGCGGGAACCTTCGTGGTTGTTAAAACCGGCAACAGGGCCAATTTCATTAAAGTTTCGTACAAGAATTTCTTTAACCTGAGCAGGAGTCATCCCTGTTTTTATTGTTCCCGGCCCGGGGTTCTGGCCGTTCAGGGGTTCCATAGGCTGATGAAGGAAAAGCTCTTTGCCTGCCGCCCTGACGCGCTTGGCCGCTTCGACTGAGTTAGGCAACCCCGGCAAAACAGCGATTGTAATAGGGCCGGGGAATTTCAGAAAAGGCTCCAGATCCTGTAAATTGTTTCCGGCATCGTCAATTACCAATACCAGCATACCCCTGAACTGAGCCGGTTTTGCCGGAACAGCCTGAGGCTGGGCAGGATTTGGGGCCGGAGCGCCGCTTGCGACAGAAGGCGTTGTCCCTTGTTGTGTGGCTTCCAAGTCGCGGATTGCCTGTTCCAGTTCGGGAAGTATATCGGTTCCCTGGGGAATGTCAGTTTCCGGCAGGACTTCAGGTGATGAAGGCAATTCCGGAGAAAAATCGGGAATTTCCCCGGAAATTTCCGGTACATTGTCCAAAAGAGATATTTCGGGTTTACTGCCGCTTGAAAGTACCGACCGGACCGCAAAAAAGCCCCCAATCCCCAGGACAGCAACGCAGATAACCGCCGCCGCAACAAGCGCCGCACGCACTCCGTCTTCAAAATGGAGCTTTTTCTGCGTACGTTGCGTACGCCGCTCTTTGGGTGGTTTTTTTGTCTTTTTCTCTTTTGTTTTCACCTATACTACAATAATCGGGAAATTAACCCCCGGTAAAGAGGGTTTTTTTCCATATATTCCCTTTATTATCGAAACATCCGGTGGTTGTGCCCGTTATCGGGATTCCATGGAACAGATACGCGTCATTGTTTATTCACATTCACCATAAATTCGGCTCTGCACTTTACGCCGAATTTTTGGAAGATGTTGGAAACATGAAACTTAATCGTTCTTTCGGAAATAAAAAGACGGCTTCCCATTTCTTCATAACTTAACCCCTCATGCGCCAGCAGCAAGGCAACTTCCGTCTCTCGTTCACTTAGGTTATGTTTCCTGAAAATATCGTTGATATCCGGCGGTGAGCCTGCGGCGGGAATTTCCTGCGTTCGCGGCGGAATGATTTTTCGGGACAGAAAAAAAAACACAATAGCGGCAAATGTTAGCAGCATCACAGCATATGCATTGTCAATCGATAAGGATCTGAACGGACCCATCAATAACGCCGCATAGGTATGTATCATATTGACAGAAACAGGCAATAGCCACGAAAGATAAACACGTCTGTAATGCGGGGTTTGCCAGTACAAATCCACAATGACAAAGGGAAAGACCGCAACAATCATCTGAATCATGATGATGCTCAGAGTATACAGTATTAGAAAAAGCATGTGGGAATTACTGAACAGTAACAAGGAAGGTGTAAACAAAAACAGTACCGAACAAAAATAGATAAATACGCTCAGAAAATGCCGCTGCCACCAGTGATCGGCAAGAAAACCAAGCACGGGCAGAAGAAGAATCGTTGCAACCGTTGCCGGATTAAACCCGGGAGCGAAGGGGCTATAGATCTTTGGTATAAAAATCTGGTTGGTAAAACTGTTGGTCCATAAAATTATCAAAGCAGCGAGAATAGGAAAAAGCCAGAAAACAGATCGGGGATTGAGAGCCGGGGACTGAGGGACAGTTTGAGGTTCCGTTTCAGCGGGCTTCATCCCGGTAAGGAACACCAGTACCATAACCCACGCAAGCGTTATGGCAATTCCTGCAATGGTGAACAGATACGGCAGCAGCGTAGTCCGGCCCGGCCCCAGGGCCAGATTAAATACAATAGTACCCGCACAGAACGCCAGAACGGCCCAAAAAACCCGGTGTTTTTTTAAGAGTGTAAAAAAACACCCCAATATAAGGATTATTATCGCCCCATTCCCCACCGCCATAAACCCGGAAAGGAACATGCTTTCCTGCCAGGCCTGCTGTCCCAGAAGGCGGACAATGATGTTGGGAAGGAGAAAGACTCCCGTCAAAACCAGTCGCGCTTTCCAGGGGAAGCGGGAGGTTCGCGGACGGCAGCCGGAACGCAGATCCTTCATTGGAAAGAGCATGGGCATGAGCAATATTCCAAGAAAATAACCGGCCATAGTACAATGAGACACCTGACTTATTTTTTCCATGCCGGCAGATGTTCTCATAAAGGCTTGCTGAACACTGCTAAAAATCATAAATAAAATATAAGCGGCTTTCAGCGCATATTCTCTTTTGGGAGGGTGCATACCGCCTCCAGTATAGCAAAACACGGAAGAATGGACAGCCTCAGGATAGGCCCTTTTTCACCAAAACTGTACTTTCGTACAGTATGTTTTGGGCCTTTTTTTCTTCATTATGTGATATAATGAAAGTATGAGGTTATTATCGGTAAACATTGTATTGTCCACTGCGAAACAGCTTAAAAAAGACGGCTGGAAATTTGATTGGGATAAATCATTAG
>WRIX01000095.1 GCA_009782495.1 Treponema sp. | reverse complement strand
ACAGTTTGGTTTTCATGGTTATAACTCCAGCATATAATGACTGCTTAATATTAGTAAATACAGCTATTGGCTGAAAGAAGGGGGCGCAGTTATTTCAGCCGGTAGGCGAAGGCTACTCCCACCCCGAACATGTAGGGATACCCAAAACGGAGGGCGGGTTCTACATACCAGCGTTCGGCCAGCAGGAAACGCCAGCCTGCGGCAACACCTGCGGAAAGGGCGCCTACCTCGGTAGGGGGGGACACGGAATGTTCGTGGTTAAAGATAGACGCTCCGGCGTTAAGCTGGGCAAAAGGGCCGGTACAGACATCGGCGCCCTGGATGTAAAAGCGCATAAAGACGGTTATCTCCATTGTGTAAACGGATTCGGTATCAGCGCAATAGAGGAAGCGCGCCCCAATGGCAACTCCGTTGCCTGCGCCAAGGGCAAAACCAGCCCCAAAAGAAGGCCCAATACGGCTGTACCCGACAATTTCCGCCAATGGTGCAATAAAGAAGTCCGGAGAGGCAGAGCGCGAATCTTCATTCGCAACGCCCGCTTCCGTTCCCTCGGCGGAGTACACGGGCTGTTCGGCAGTTTGAGCATGGGCGGAAACAGCGGAAAGAACTATAAAAAGAACAACGAGGAAACGCTTGCCCTTATTGTTTGGTTGTCGTGTCGGGGGCGCCGCTTTCATAGATAGTACCATCTTCCAATAGGGAGAGGCGGTTGTCAAGGGAGTTTGAGAAGACCTTGTTGCATCACCATCCTGTTTATTATATCCTTAACCCATGAGTATTATACGAGACAAATCACTGGCGGCCGCCGGGCTTGCCAAAATAAACTGGGTAAAGGACTTTATGCCCGTGCTGAGCCACTTCGAGAAGCAGTTCTCGGCGGAACAGCCGCTTAAGGGTATTAATGTGGCAGTAAGTGTGCATCTGGAAGCGAAGACGGCGTACCTGGGAATGGTGCTGCGCTCTGCGGGTGCGGAGGTAACGCTGACGGCGTCCAATCCTCTTTCCACCAAGGACGATGTCTGCGCAGCGCTGGACAGTCTGGGGCTTGCCATTTTCGCCTGGCACGGCGCAACAGCGCAGGAGTACCACGACCATCAGGTTAAGGCGCTGGAGTTTTGCCCCCACGTTGTTATCGACGACGGCGGCGATTTAATCAACCTGCTCCACGACGAAGTGCCGCAGTACGCAAAGAACCTGCTGGGCGGCTGCGAAGAAACCACAACGGGGCTTCACCGGCTGCGCGCACGAAGCGATGCGGGCAAACTTAAATACCCCATGTTTGCCGTGAACGATGCCAAGTGCAAATACCTGTTCGATAACCGCCACGGTACGGGGCAATCAACCTGGGACGCCATTATGTACACAACCAACAACATGATCTCCGGCCGTACCGTTGTTGTTGCGGGCTATGGC
This sequence comes from Treponema sp., assembly GCA_009782495.1. Taxonomy (GTDB): domain Bacteria; phylum Spirochaetota; class Spirochaetia; order Treponematales; family Breznakiellaceae; genus WRIV01. The sequence continues at coordinate 7,664 of WRIX01000095.1, read as the reverse complement.
AATTGCGGGTCGGGAATCGCCATGCGCGCCAAGGGTCTGGGCGCCAATGTAATCATCACAGAGGCGGATCGCTTTAAAGCGCTGATGGCGCTTACAGACGGCTTCCGCGTATTGCCCATGATCGAAGCAGCCAAAGAGGGCGATATTTTCGTTACCGCCACAAGCTGCAAAAAGATCATTACTACTGAACACTTTAAGGTAATGAAGAACAATGCGATACTTGCCAACGCCGGGCATTTCGATGTCGAAGTTGATCGCGCCGCACTGGAAGCGATGAGCGTGAAAAAAGAAACCCGCAAGCCGTTTATCGAAGGCTACCATTTGCCGGACGGCAAAATATTGAACCTGATGGCAGAAGGCCGCCTGGTCAACGTTGTTGCCGGCAACGGACACCCCGCCGACATTATGGATCTGAGTTTCGCAATTCAATTGCTCAGCGTACTGCACGTAGCGAAAAACGCCAAAGGCTTAAAGCCCCTGGTCTACGATATCCCAAAGGAAATCGACGACGAAGTAAGCCGCATCAAGCTGGAAGCTATGGGCATCAAGATCGATGTTCACACACCCGAACAGCTTGAGTATTTGGGAAGTATGTAAGACGTTATTCATTCCATAATGGTGATTTCTACACGGCGGTTCAGGGCACGGCCTTCTTCGGTGGTATTATCTCCCAGAGGCCGTGTCCCTCCCCAGCCCTTGTATAAAAAGCGGTCTGCGCCGATTCCTCTTTTGATCAATTCATCCACCATTCGTTTTGCACGCAGAACAGAAAGTGTCAATTCATCATTCGGACGGCCCACTGCAGCGGTATGCCCTTCTACAAGGAAAGACCGTTCCGGTATTTTTTTAAGAGCCTCGGCGATTTTATCCAGTCGGGGATACTCGGCGGCCAGAAGCTCATCGGAATCCGCGATAAACCGTATATCATTAACAGTAAGCCTGACGCCGCCGGGAACAGAGGTCAGCGTAATATTCACGTCATCTTCCCAGCCGGTTTCCAGATCGCCATCGTTATTATCATCCTGATGTTCATCCCTGGTTTTTAAAACTTCATTCACCTGTTCCGTTACCAGATCTGTATTAAGCGGAATATACCCTTCGCCAAAAGAAATGGTAAAACCCCGGAAACGCACAGTCTTGCCGTCAGACCAGGTAAACGTTTCATCAAGGTTATCGCGTATCAGCAGGGGAAGGCCGTCGGAAATCCGAAGGAGTATATCTACCTGGTGGACGCCCTGCAGTGTTTTAAAGTACCGCTCGTCCTGGAATGTTTGCAGCGTATTTCCGTCAGGGTTTTCCCCGCGAACGCCGGGGTAACGAGTGGCATACTGGGCGCTTATGCGGTAAACCGGAATGTCCCGGTATAGTTCTGTTCCCCGGTATTGATATTCCACGACAATGGGAACAGGTACCGGATACCCCTCATTAAGGGGATCCATTACCTGCACTGCCCTGCCAACCCACTTTGCACCGGGCAGTATGCTTTCTTCCGGGTATGCGGGAAACCCCCTAAGGGAAGGAAACCCCCGGTCGTCTTCTATGTGAATATCGCCGTTGGGAAAGATACGAAAACTCACCGGGATCACATCGTTCACCGCCCGGGCGCTTTGCTGCATATCCCTTAAGGTTTCTTCCAGTACATAGAAATTCCCCTGGTATACCTGAGCCTGGCCGTTACCAATGGCAACAGGGTTTATTGATGCCCTGGTTTCCCGGTAAACATGGCCGATATACCTTCCGTTGTCATACCGGGACCAGTCTGAACGTTCAATAACTTTGTAGGCATCTGCCTTTTCCCTCAGGATTACCCCGGAATCAGGCTGGGCGGACAGGGACAAGGTACATGACAGGAAAAACAGCACAATAAGCCAAAGCATACTTTTAACTTTACCGCAGACTTCCCCGCTTGAATACTCAGCCCAGGCGAACGAAGGTTTGCTTCCCTCTTGATCAAACCGGATTTTTCCGATAGGGTTAATTAACAAATGTACATGCCATCTTAGCTCAGTCGGTAGAGCGCGTGACTTGTAATCTCGAGGTCTTCGGTTCGATTCCGGAAGATGGCTGGTCATACGATGGCAAACCAAACAAAGGCTTATTGGGGAGTTTCCAGAGCGGTCAAATGGGGCAGACTGTAAATCTGTTGGCTCAGCCTTCGAAGGTTCGAATCCTCCACTCCCCAGCGCGGTCGGTATATTTTTAATATACCGACTTTTTTTATATCCAGACGTAAAAAGTAACCGTGAAAACTAATACATTGTCTATAATTCCTAACTCCAATCAGGCCGGAGTTGTTCCGCTCCTCCGAAATAGATATGCTGCACAGGATTTTCGGCGGCCATATAGGCATGGATGAGCACGCGGATTGTCCCCGGCAAACTGCCCTGCACAGCCGCTTCCTGAAACACCATTATTGCGGCATCCCCTGCCCTGCCGGACTGACGTAATGCGCCGGCGGGGTTTAGAGCATCAATGTCCGAAGTGATTGAAAAAAAGAGTGATAGTATGTCCGCTTCGGTTACGTTATTGGCCGAAAGGAGCTTGTCATACAGTTCTACGGTTCTTTGGGCAATTTCTTCCTTTATATTTACGCAGCAGACTGCTCCCCGCAGGGCTTTGAGTGTTTTTTCCTTCATCCTTGCAGATTTCCTCCCGCAGCGCCAATAATGAATGCCGCTCCCAATGCAAGGATAGCTCCAATGGCAATGATCACGATATATCCCACGATACCAACCAGATAGACGGCTTGATGTCTTCTTATAAGATAGTAAATATCCATGAAAAAGCCGTAAACCGAAGAAATTATCAGCAGCAACGACAGAATTAGGCAAATACGTACCAGGGTAAGCTGGGCAGCATCGGAGGCCTTTTGATATGAGCCGGCGATATAGAGAATTACCACCGATAAATTAAGGATCAGTATAGTCCAGACAGTCCATTTTACCAGTTTGCCTAAAAGCGGTTTGGCGGTTAACCATACTTTACTCTGGGATATTTTTTTTGCGGTTGTTAAATTCCGCTTCATGGCATATCATTGTACCAGATATGAAAAAGATCATCACCCTGATTATTCTTCTGGCCGCCGGAGGGACGGTATTCTATCTGGGTTGGGTTCAGCCTTCAGTGCCTGTCGGTTCCTACGGGGTAATCCGTTCCAAAACTCATGGTACCGATAACATGGTAATCAAGGAAGGTAAACTCCGTTGGGTTTGGTATAAATTGATCCCCAATAATGTAACTATTACGACTTTTACCATTAAAGAAAATACCATTTTTCTGGATTTTTCTGGTGTTCTTCCTTCGGGGGATACGTATTCGACGCTTGCAGGGTTAAAAACCGATTTTTCCTATGGCTTTTCCGGATCATTAACCTATAAACTTAAAGCCGAATCCCTGCCTGCCCTGAGCGACAGCGAAAACCTGCTTTCCCAGGCAGAACTGGACGCATATCTTTCCCGGCTTTCCAAAGAAATTGATAACCATATAAACGCTCTTCTATGGACCTACGGAGAAAACGAAAAGATCCTTAAAGAAGCAGGGGAAACAGGAACAATTGATGCATTGGAACATTCGCTGGCTGACAGTTATCCTGATATAGAAATCCTGAGTTGTACCGTAAAAGTCCTTCGCTTTCCGGACTTTATCCTTTACAACGAAGTCCGCCAGCTCTACCGGGATTATTTGACGGCTCAAAGGGCTGATGTTATGGATGCAATTGCGCGCATAGCTTCGGAAAATATCGAAAACCGCCGCCGTATCGAAGAACTGACTGGTTATGGAGAACTTCTTACAAAATACCCTGTTCTTCTTCAATATTTGGCCCTGGAACAGGGAATAACGCCCAAAAATGAATAAACCTGGATTATGGCATGGATTATTTCTTTAACTTTGAAAAAATAGCTTATTTAAAGGATAAAAAGCCGGAAGGCTGTATAATTTGCCGTCTGCTGGGCGGAGATCCGCACACAACCGATACAATTGTCTATCGCTGCGATGATGCCGCCGCTTCACTCAATCTATACCCCTATAATCCGGGACACTGCCTGATTTTTCCTGCCAGTCATGTTGGGGATATCAGAGATTTAACCGAAAAAGAACGCCGTTCCCTGGATACTGTACTTGATAAAGTTCTTGGGGCACTGGATGCCCTCTATAAGCCTTCGGGATACAATATTGGTTATAATATGGGCATTGAAGCAGGGGCCTCCATAGAGCATCTCCACCTTCATGTTATACCCCGTTATCCGCATGAACTGGGTGTTGCGGAGTTGTTGGGGGGTAAGCGTGTCCTGGTAGAAGACCTTAGCACATCAAAAGAAAGGCTTCTTGAAGCATTGAATTAATACGCAAAAAACATTACAGTGGACATATGCGGCCTGATAAATTGTTACGATGGATATTCCTTTTATTGATGTTTACGACAGCTCTGTTTCTCTATGCTCAGGATGCAGATGACGAAGACGAAGATGAGGATGAAGGCGGAATAAATATAGAAACTGACTGGTCCAGAATAATGAATGTCTATAACAACGGAGATCAGCTTTTCTGTATTAATTTGGGAATAGTCAAGCCTCTTTTTTTTGTAGAACAGAACGAAGGATATTTTGAAACTCAAATGAATTTGGGGGGTGGTGGCTCGCTGAGTTATATGTATTTTTTGGACTCCCATTGGTTTCTGGGCGCTGAGTTGGGAGGCATGTTTTGTTCAACTATTGGGAAAAATATGTATTATATCATTCCCGTTGGTTTCCGCGGTGGCTATCAATTTATTGCCAAACGTTTTGAATTTCCCCTTTCCTTAATGATTGGCTTTGCTCCCCAGTCCCATGCCGAACGGACATATTTCGGCCTTTTTTCAAAATCATCCGCAGGAGCGTTTTTCCGTATAAATACAGACTGGTCGTTTGGGATAAACACCAGCTTTTGGTGGGTTCCCCAATGGACAAGCAAAAAGCGGGAGTTGGATTATCGTACCAGATCCATTAACATCCACGGGTTTTTTTGGGAATTAACCGCAGGAGTTCGATACCATTTTTAAGGATTAAGGATGAAGCAAAACGCTATTTTTTACAGAGTTGTTGTTCTTGCATTTGTGTTTATTGGCTTTTTGCTTGTAAGCTGTGATCAGGAACCGCTTTTCTGGGACATAGCCCATGAATACCCTCCCATCGAACCCCGCATCAAGGGCGCTCCAAGCAAGATAGTTAAGTTTGGTACTAACCTATATGTCACCAATGGAACGGTGTGGGAATATACAACTTCCTGGAATCGTATTCATTCTCCGCATACAACAAGAGATGTTGCTGTAGCAAACAACACCCTTTATGCATTGGGTGTAGACGGACAAATTTATAAGTTACCTACTTGGGAGACATATAATAGTGATGGAAGGGTTGAAAGTATTTTCGGCGCCGGTTCGGATCTTTTTGCTTGTTCGTTGACCGGTTCACCGGGATCAAATTATGGCTATACTATTACTGTTAATGGGATAACGACAATAAATCGTAAAACCGGAAAATTAATGGGAGTGGTGGCAAAAGGCAGTAATATCTATCTTGGGACTTTGGGAACCGGAATGTTTACTTACCCCGGCAGTGGCAATGATTTAACATCTGTTTATGGTGGTGATATCATTGGGATGGCTTCTGATGGTACAAATGTGTATGCAGTTACTCCAGGTAGTGTTTATAATGTTGAAGGTTTACCAGTTAACGAAGGTGGCAGCTTTAGCGGGGGTATTGCAATATGGACGTACAAATCATCAAAATTACTTCTGGTTGGAGTGCGGAGAAGCGGTGATTCTTTTGGTTACGGTTATCGTGAAATTAATTTAAATACTCCATCCGGATTGCAGATTCCGGGAAGTAGTGATATTTCCAGTGTCCCAAGGAGTTCTCAATACATTTCCGCCATAGGTAAAAATGTGGTTAATCATTTCTGGGTTACTGACATTGCAGGGGATAACGCTGGACGCCCTATCATTTTTGCTTCGACCGCCAAAAATGGCCTTTGGTCCTATAGAGATAGAGGTGGTAATCCCCAGTGGAACGGAGAAGACTAGGAGCCCGACAGGCTCCTTAAGCTGTAATAGTGGACGATTTATTTTCCACTGCGGGAGTTACAATACCGGAAGGGCCTCTGGCGGACAGAATGCGTCCGCAAACCCTCGATGAGGTGATCGGACAGGATCACATAGTCGGTCCGGGGCGGCTGCTCCGGCGTGCAATTCAGGCGGACCGCCTTTCATCTGTTATTTTTTACGGGCCTCCCGGTACGGGCAAAACAAGCCTTGCCAGGGTTATTGCCAACACAACAAAAAGCGCCTTCGAAAGCCTCAATGCAGTTTTGTCCGGGGTTAAGGATATACGGGAAGCTATCGATCGCTCCGACGAAAGGCGGCGGCTCTACGGAAGGCGTACCATACTTTTTGTGGACGAAGTTCACCGCTGGAATAAGGCCCAGCAGGATGCCCTGCTCCCCTGGGTGGAAAACGGTACGGTTATTCTTGTTGGGGCCACAACGGAAAATCCTTTTTTTGAAGTTAACCGGGCGCTGGTAAGCCGGAGCCGGATTTTCCAGCTTAAAAGCCTGACGCCGGACGATCTTAAAAAAGCCGCTGAATACTGTCTTGCCGACCGTGAACGGGGTTACGGTAAATGGCGCATCCGTTTTGAAGAAGGCGCTCTGGAACACCTCCTTGAAACTGCAAGCGGTGATGCTCGCAGCCTCCTTAACGCCCTTGAACTGGCTGTCGAAACAAGTTGTCAAAACATCGCAGACGGTTTAACATGGCCGCCGCCGGAAAATACCGAAATTGTTATTACCATGGAAGCCGCCGAAGAAAGCATACAAAAGCGGGCGGTACTTTACGATCGTGACGGAGACTATCACTTTGATACAATCAGCGCCTTTATCAAAAGTGTCCGCGGAAGCGATCCCGATGCGGCTTTGTACTGGCTTGCAAAAATGGTCAGGGCCGGTGAATCCCCTGCCTTCCTCTTTCGCCGCATGATTATCCTGGCCAGCGAAGATGTAGGTCTGGCAGACCCCCATGCAATCGAAGTGGTAATTGCATGTGCCGATGCGTTCGATCGTATAGGCTTTCCCGAAGGAAATTTTCCCCTGGCCCATGCCTGCCTGTACCTGGCTACGGCTCCCAAATCCAACAGTGTTATGGCTTTCTTCGACGCCCTTAAGGAAGTAGATCGGGAAGATGCGGAAGTTCCCAATCAGCTTAGGGATCCAAGCCGGGATGCGGAAGGTTTCGGCCACGGCGAAGGCTACATTTATCCGCACGCATACCGGGATCACTGGGCGGCTCAGCAATACCTGCCAACAGCCCTCCGCGGCAAGACATTTTATATGCCGTCGACTATGGGTTATGAAGCAAAAATCCGTGATGAAGTAATACGTAAACGGGAACTTCAGGCGGCAATTATTCTGGGGAGTGGCGATACTTCCGGAGATGCACATGTACTGTCTGATGTTACAGACGGCGAATTTCTCAGCTGGTCTCCATCCGCAAAAGGAAGAGAAGGATGGTTTAAACGGCTGGAATCCGGCCGAAGCGCCCTGCTTCTTTCCGACCGGGACATTATCCTGGATAGCTGCGATTTAAAACGGCATAGCCGCATACTCATTCCGCAAGCCGACGACGGTCTCCT
>WRIX01000094.1 GCA_009782495.1 Treponema sp. | reverse complement strand
AGCATACAGGGTGAACGCCTTTAAGTCCCCTGTTTCCGAAGCGTGATGCAACTGCCGGTAATATTCAGTACGAGTATCGTTATAATGATTCGACAAAATGTGCGAAGCAATGCTTGGAACCCCAGCACGCATTAAAAGATAAAATTCCAGAAGGCGCGCTGTTCTTCCATTCCCGTCTGCAAAGGGATGTATCCATGCAATGTAAACATGGGAAACAATGGCCTCAAGAACAGCATCGTCAAAGTTTTGCTCATGGGTATAATGAAACTCAAGCCTTAACCATTGACATAGCTTTTTGACAAGTTCCTCTACCATTTCAAAGGAAGGAGGCCTGTAAACAGCGCCTACTACAACGTTCCTCTTGCGGAATTGCCCGGGATTTGCGCCAAATGCTTCGCCAATATCCCTTCCTACCATTTCATGGAATTGTTTTATAAGTTCAGGCGAGATTATCGCCGGCTTTCTTTCCCTGATCAGTTTTTTTAGAATATGATTGAAAGCGTCAAGAATATTCTGGACTTCCTGTTGCTGATATTTTTTACTGGGCGCAATATCCTTCCCGCTTTGAATTTGAGACCATTCTTCTTCTGTCAGTGTATTTCCTTCGATGGCAGTTGTGGACAACGCCCCCTTTTTCAGGGATAACAAAAGCAGCTGTTGATGGTAATCGGGCCGAATCGGAATATTGAGCATCGAATTGATATAAGCGTAACACTGCCCCAGTAAATTCGCAATTTTTTCGCCCAAATCCCTGTCAAAGGTGAATGTAATATGCTCAACCGTGTTTTTCACACAAAAAAGTATAGATTATTACTAAATATATGTCAATTATATAAACAATATTTTTACAAAAATACTGTATTTCTTTGTAATATAAAGAATTATCTGAGACAATTTAAATAACATTTGTCTAATAAAACAATGTATTCTATTACAGCTTCTTCAACGGCTTGATCGTCTTTAATCCCCAATCATAATGACTTGATGTAGCAGAGATTAAATACGATCCCAGCGATGTTGTTCCGGTCCACTGGTATTTTTTCTTGGTGAATAACTCATCGTCAGAATGCTTTTCGATTAAAGCTATCATAACTTTATAGCTTTTCTTCAATAAAGTTATGGCCTTTTTCAGATCCGTTCCTTTATATTTTTCCCATATAACACGATTCAGCGCGGGGAGGGTTTGAAAGGTATAGCCTTCTGCTGGAATCGCAGGCTTTTTGCCCGACATTCCGGTTTTGTACCAGGATGCCATCATCAAATGCCATTCGTGTAAATGGCATATAACATCACTTACTGTTTTATCACGGTCATTCAATTCATCATTTTTGAATGTCTTGTTTTTTATCTCACCTGGCAGTTCATCAATCAAATCCAAAAGCTTATTTAAATTGATTTCCGCTGATTGCAGCAATTCCTTTTTGTTGGTTGGTCTGGACATTTTTTACCTCCGGTTGTGTTTTTTTCGCTACATGGTATATAATTACCATTATGAGTAATTCGGACAAGAGCGTTACAAAGACATTTGGCATTCTTACCGCCGGCGGAGACTGTCCGGGACTGAATGCCGCTATACGGGGTGTATGCCGGGCCGCTTACGACCGGTATCACATGAATATATTGGGAATTGCCGGAGGTTACCGGGGGCTTATCAACGGAGACATCCGGCCTCTGCATCCGGGAGATTTTTGGGGGATTCTGACACGGGGCGGAACTATTCTGGGAACCAGCCGCGAAAAACCCTTTAAATCCAATGAGATTGGCGAAGACAAGGTAAAAGAAATCAAAGATAATTACCGCAAACATAAACTCGATGCCCTGGTAGTACTGGGGGGGAACGGAACCAACACGACCGGCTATCTTTTGGCTCAGGAAGGACTCAACGTTCTGGGGCTTCCCAAAACCATCGACAACGACATAGAAGGCTGTGAACGGAGTTTTGGGTTTCATTCTGCTATGGCGGTTTGTACCGATGCCATCGACAAGCTTCATTCAACCGCCGAAAGTCACAACCGGGTAATGGTAATCGAAACCATGGGCCGCAAGGCCGGCTGGCTGGGTTTGTATTCGGGCATAGCCGGCGGCGGAGATGTGATCATTATTCCGGAAATCCCTTACGATATAAAAGCCATAGGACAGCACCTTAAAGAAAGAGCCAAAAATGGAAGAACTTTTTCCATTGTAGTTGTCGCCGAAGGAGCCCTTTCGATTGAAGAAGCAAAGATGGAAAAAAAAGAGCGAAAAAAACTTCGAGCCGAAATGACTTATCCTTCCATCGCCTACCGGGTGGCCGCAGAAATCGAAACTGAAACAGGAATGGAGACCAGGGCTACGGTTCTTGGCTATGTTCAGCGCGGCGGCATACCCAGTGCGTCCGACCGTGTTCTGGCCACCCGTTTCGGCACATTCGCAGCAGATATGCTGGCTCGGGGCGAATACGGTAAAATGGTCGCCCAAATAGCCAACGATATCGGTTCCGTAGATCTTTCTGTTCCTGCAGGGAAAACAAAAAAAGTTCCCACAGACGATCCTATCCTTGATACCGCAGTGGCCGTAGGAACCTGCCTGGGGGTATAAACCCAATTTCAATTCAAGTGGATGGCATGCTGACTGAAACCCTATCAATCGGCGGCATGACCTGTGCAGCCTGTTCTGCAAGAGTAGAAAAGGCAATCCGCAAACTGGAAGGTATAAAAAGCGCCGCAGTAAACCTTGCCACAGAAAAGGCAACGGTTATCTACGATCCCGCCGCCCTGCGGCTTTCGGCAATAAAAGAAGCTGTTACAAAAGCAGGCTATTCGGTATTAGAAGTTTCAAAAGAAAAAGCAGACGAAGATAAAACCCGCAAAGAACGGGAAATCAAAATCCTTAAAACAAAATTGATTATTGCCGTTTTCTTTGCTGCTCCCCTGCTCTATATCTCAATGGCTCCCATGATTACCGTGTTCAGTCTTCCCTTTCCAAAAGCCCTGGCGCCGATGGAAAACTCTCTCGTTTATGCTCTCCTCCAATTAATACTGACAATACCCATCGTCATTGCTGGTTACCGGTTTTATACCGTAGGTTTTAAAAATCTCCTGCATCGCAGCCCAAACATGGATTCTCTTATCGCTGTCGGAACAACATCGGCGGTTGTTTTTAGCCTTTACAATGTATGGCAAATTATCAGGGGAGATCACATGGCGGTAGAATCTCTGTACTTTGAAAGTGCCGGGGTAATAATCGCCCTGATCCTTTTAGGAAAAACCCTTGAGGCAATATCCAAAGGCCGCACAAGTGAGGCAATAAAAAAACTTATGAGTCTTGCGCCGAAAACGGCAATCATCATCAAGAACGGCGAAGAAAAAGAAATTCCCGTCGACAATGTGATCCCCGGCGATATTATCGTGGTAAAGCCCGGCGCAAAGATTCCGGTCGACGGCGTGGTTACCGGAGGGCAAAGCGCAATTGACGAATCCATGCTGACCGGGGAGAGTATGCCGGTTGACAAGAAGCCGGGCGATCAAGTTTACGGAGCAACCATTAACGCCAACGGCGTTATTCGCATTAAGGCGGAAAAAGTCGGCGAAGAAACAACATTGGCGCAAATTATCAAACTGGTAGAAGACGCTCAGAGTACCAAGGCGCCGATTGCCCAACTGGCCGATATTGTTTCAGGCTATTTTGTCCCTATTGTATGTGTAATCGCCTTTGCCGCCGGAATCGCATGGTATACTGCGGCTTCATTCAATATTGTCAGTCTGCCTCACGGAAAATCTGCGCTGGAGTTTTCCCTTACAATTTTTATTTCAGTGCTGGTTATTGCCTGTCCTTGCGCTCTCGGCCTTGCCACACCCACGGCAATTATGGTGGGAACCGGCAAAGGCGCAGAAAACGGCATTTTAATTAAAGGCGGCGAAGCGCTGGAAACCGCCCACAAAATTCAAACGATTGTGTTTGATAAAACCGGAACAATTACCGAAGGCAAAAGCGAAGTAACCGATGTGGCGCCTGTTGCAGGAATTGAAAAAGAACATCTGTTGCGGATAACAGCTTCCGCCGAAAAGGGAAGTGAACATCCGCTGGGTCAGGCAATTGTACGTGAAGCGGAAAAGCATAACATTGCGCTGTTTGCCGTTACCAATTTTAAAGCCATTCCCGGTAAAGGGATTGAAGCCGTTATTAACGACACTGCCATGGAAGGATGCAGTATTTCGGTAGGTAACAGAAAACTTATGGAAGAGTGCGGTATCGCCCTGACAGACCTTGATGCTGCTTCCGACCGGCTGGCCTCGGAAGGAAAAACACCGATGTACGTTGCCCTTGACGGAAAATTCGCAGGGATTGTGGCAGTGGCAGACGTAACAAAAAAGAGCAGCAAAGTGGCTATCGAACGGCTTCATAAAATGGGGATTGAAGTTGCCATGATCACCGGGGATAATAAAAAAACCGCTGCGGCCATTGCAAAACAGGTGGGGATTGACCGGGTACTTTCCGAGGTGCTGCCTCAGGATAAATCAGCCGAAGTTAAAAAGCTGCAGGACGAAGGCCGCAAGGTGGCTATGTGTCCCTTCGGGCCACGAGCGAAAGGAAATTATTATAGTTCACCGCCAGGTGGCGGTGTGTGCATGGTAGGAGACGGCATTAACGATGCTCCGGCGCTTGTACAAGCAGACATTGGTATTGCAATAGGAAGCGGAACGGATGTAGCAATGGAGTCGGCGGACATTGTGCTAATGAGAAGCGATCTGATTGATGTTTCCACAGCGATCAATTTAAGCAAGCAGACAATTCGTACGATTAAGCAAAACCTGTTCTGGGCATTTGGATACAATGTGCTGGGAATCCCCATTGCCGCCGGGCTGCTGTACCTTTTTGGCGGACCGCTTCTTAACCCGATGTTTGCCGCCGCCGCCATGAGCATGAGTTCCGTGTCGGTGCTGACCAATGCACTAAGATTAAAAAGATTCAAAGCGTAAGGAGTTTTTATGTCAGGCAAAAATTACCGGTTCGAAACCATTCAGGTTCACGCAGGACAGGAAAAACCGGATCCTGCTACGGGCTCACGAGCGGTTCCGATTTACCAAACAACATCGTATGTATTCCCCAGTTCCAAATCGGCGGCGGACCGCTTTGCCCTGACCGAGGCAGGCAATATTTACACACGCATTATGAACCCCACATGGGACGTGTTTGAACAGCGTATGGCCGCACTTGAAAAAGGCGCCGCCGCTCTTGCAGTTGCTTCCGGTCAGGCCGCCACTACCTGCACGATTCAAAACATCGCCCGAACAGGCGATCATATTATTTCAGACAAACAGATCTACGGCGGCACGCATAACCTTTTTGCAAACACCTTTAAAGATTTGGGCATAGAAACAACTTTTGTTGACGGCAGAGATCCGGCCAATTTTGAAAAGGCAATAAAACCCAACACAAAAGCACTATTCTTTGAAACCCTGGGCAACCCCAATTGCAGTATTATAGACATTGAAGCCGTCGCAGCCATTGCCCGCAATAACGGTATTCCGTTAATCGCAGATAATACCTTTGCCACACCCTATCTTTTAAACCCAATCGAACACGGTGCGGACATTGTAGTACAATCGGCAACCAAATTCATCGGCGGACATGGAACAAGCATTGGCGGCGTAATTGTAGACAGCGGAAAATTCGACTGGGCGCACAACGACAAATTCCCCGGTCTTTCAAAACCTAACCCCAGTTATCACGGCATTGTCTTTACCGATGCGGTAAAAAACCTTGCCTTTATCGTTAAGGCCAGGACTACCCTGTTACGCGATACCGGTGCTGCTTTATCACCGTTCAACGCCTTCCTCTTTTTGCAGGGACTGGAAACACTTTCCCTTCGCGTAGAACGCCATGTCTATAATGCGCTAAAAGTAGTTGATTTTTTAAAAAATCATCCGTTAGTTGAACAAGTGAATCATCCTGTTTTAACGGAACATCGCGATCATAACCTTTACAAACGTTATTTTCCGCGGGGAGCAGGTTCTATCTTTACGTTCGAGATTAAAGGTGATTCGAAAAAGGCACAGCAATTTACCGAAAAACTCAACCTCTTTTCGCTGCTGGCAAACGTTGCGGACGTTAAGTCGCTGGTAATTCACCCGGCTTCCACCACCCATTCCCAGATGAACGAACAGGAACTGCTTGAAGGCGGAATTAAACCCAATACAATCCGGCTCTCTGTCGGCACCGAACATATTGATGATATTATTGATGATCTAGCGCAAGGATTCGAAGCGGTACGGTAAGGCACGGAGAACGCAGAAGCCCCTAACGGTAATCAATAATTTCCTGTTCAACTCCGAGCCCTGTTTCTTCAATGCGCTGCAGAAGCGTGGCAAGTCCTTCTATAGTTATTGTTTCCTTTTTAATTTTTTTTATTTGGTTCAGCATGGATTTTGTAAGCGATCGCGCCCACGGACGGTATTGATCAAATGTGGCGGCATCCATCCGAACAGGAGTAACCGGCTTCTCTGCAATATCCTGAATGGTTTGTAAAATACAGATACCGTCGGGATCAAGGTCTCCTGCATGGAAAAAAGAAAAGCCGGAAGAAGATAGAACTTTTATTAACGCCGCCGCCGCCCGGTTTGGGTAACCTCCCGTGTAAAGAAAGCAATCATAACAGGAAAGATTACCAGCACCGTGTTTTTGCGGACTGCCCAGGGCATAAAAGGTTTCTTTGTTTTCTATAGTTAATACTGTTTTTTCTCGTTTGTCAGATACAGGATGCAGACTAACAATTGCTTCTGTGTTTTCCAGAGGAAGGTTAAGAATGTAACCGCCTGCATTGACCATAGGCGGTTTAAGGTTTTTGTATTCAATAACTATTTTCCCGGAAATCATCGTCTCAGGATAGGAACGTTCAAGAAAAAAGATATCCGGCAATGCAACAGTTTTTTGTGCACGGGATAAAAGCGGTTTACAAACGGCCAGAAGGTTTTCCAGGTATTTGGAATCACGGTACAATAAAATCGACAGCGCACGAATGGTTATATTTTCCAATTGTGCAGGTTCACAGGAGAATTCCAAAAGTTTAACCAGCTGTTCCATTGTGTTTAGATCCATTCCCTGTCCGATTTCACGCGGGCCGAAGCAGAGAGAAAAGAATTCCAGTATGGCAAGAACTTTCTTTACAGCCGGAGCATTGTTGCTGTTTGCGGCAGTTAATGTTTCTTTTATAGCAGCAGTTTTTTTACCAAGTATGTCCCTTGTTTTTTCCGCTTCGGTTTCCGGATATGGTTTGCCTGCTTCTTCAAAAAGTTTTTCCAGATTATTGCAGCTTAAAGTTTTAAGCTGTTCTCCCTTGCCGTGCTTTTCCCAGGAGATTTTTATAATTCCTTTGCGCTCAAGTAATTCTGCTGCCTCAAGGTACGATTCTTTTTCATCGGGATGAACGGCAGCAAAATCAGGAAAAAACAACGAAGATCGAAGCCGAAGCGTTCTGCGGTCTTCTCCTGTTTCCGGCAAAGAATTAAAATAATGGCCAATAAAAGCGTCGGTGATTTTCTTTTCCCAGCCGGTCATTGTGTATCTATTCTCATTTCAATGTCGAGTACGTTATCGGGATCAACGTGGCAGTCCCTGACTTTTACTGCGCTGCCGAAACGGCTAATCACATTAATCCTGTCCATAAAGGGGGCAATCGCTTCTATTTTTTCCGGCGGAACCGATGTAATAATCTGAAGATTAAGGTCATTATAAAAAGTGAGTATCTTGCCTATCCGCTCATCATCCATTTTGTTAAAGGCTTCGTCAAAGATCACAAGACGCACAGTGTTTTCGGGACGGTCTTTGTAAAACCGATAAAAACTGGCGGCAATGGCCACATAGTAAGGAGTCTGAGATTCGCCGCCGGATTTTTCTTTAAGTACCCGGGAAAGCGAAAGCACCACCGGATTGCCGATCTCGTCAAAGTTGTCGGTTTCCTTGATCCTGATATCGTAACGAAAGTACGTTCGGTAATCGCAAATGTCCCTCAGTTCCTTTGAATCCATAGGAGAATTAAGTATACGGTTAAACAATTCTTCCGCAGCTTTCCGTTCAGCCGGATCAATAAGTTGGGCAAAGAGGCCGTCGTCGCCGGTTGGTATTTTTGCAGCCTGCCGGATTACTTCTATCTGCCCTTTGCGTTCGCTCAGTTCTTCAAGGTGGAACTTGTACTGATCGCGCCCAAAATGCAGGGTTTTAAGGATTTCATTAATTTCATCAAAACTCTCATTGGCTTCTTCGATATGTTCGTTAAGCCTGGAAATAAAATGATCTTTGAATTCTTTCTCCGCATCCTGGTAAGCTTGCGCGATTTTTTCCCGGTACTCGGGCAATTCCGAAGTTTCAAGCCGCTTTAACAGGCTTTCCGCTCCGGCATTTTCCGACGGATCCATATCCAAGAGATAATGGAATTCATGCTCGTAATCTGCCACAAGCTTGTTGTATTCTTTTCTGTTTGTCTCGGCATGGGTTTTAAACCCTTTTAAAGTTGATTCATAGGTATTGGTTAGGTCGGCTATACTGGATTTTGAAAGTTTTTCTTCCGCATAAGTTTCACATTCTCCAATCATCAGGGGATTATCACTGCTGAAGGTTTTGACAGCTTCTTCTTTTTCCTTCTGGGTAATGGTAAAGGTATCAAGTTCTTCCTGAAAGTTGATTAATTTGGCGCTCAGACTGCCAAAGTTTTTCTGCAAACGGTCATTATCTTCCTTTAAATGATCCAACTGCGTTTCCAGTTCATTTCGTTTATCTTCCAGTTCTCTGAAAGATTTGGTATCCACTGAGGCAAGTTCTTTTTTGGCCCAGATAAGTTCTTTTTTATAAAACTCTGCATTCGCAATGGAGGGGAAAAGGTTTTCCAGTTTTGGAAGAAACCGCAGTACACGGTTGCAGCAGTCTTCGCGGTTTGCGGCATCTTGTTCTTCTTTTTCTGCACCGGCTAATTCTGTCTCGACACGCGCTGCCTCGGCAGTAAGGAATTTCCGCCGTTCTTCCAAAGCGGTTCTTCCCAAATAATGACGGCGGTACACTTCTTCTTTAATCCGCGAAGCCGTGTGGTTCGTGTAGGTCATGCATTCTTTGGTAACCGCCGAATCGTATTGTTTCAGACTTCCAAGATCTGCTGCCATTACTTTGCCTAAGGTATAGTCAATGTATATACGTGCATAACCTTCGGCT
>WRIX01000093.1 GCA_009782495.1 Treponema sp. | reverse complement strand
CAAATAACATTATATACTTTTACCATGTGGTGGAATCCCTTAACCTTCGAGGAAGGCCAATGGTACCTCTGGCGTCTTGCGGGAGCGGAAATTGCCGTATGCCGCACAGGAGAAACATGGCAAGGGTTTTGCAAAAGCCTTCGCTGGGAAAAAAGAGATGCTTTATGTACCGGGCCGATGCAGGAAGAACCGGTTGTTCAGGCAGCCTTGCAAACAAATGTCCTTAATGCAAAAACAGCATCTCTTAGGCCATTCCTTCCGGAAAAACCCTTTCTTATAAATCTTGGCGGATTAAAGCTGTATCCGGGTATGAAAATCACTCTGGAACTTGAAATACCTCCGGCACTTTATCTGACTGCAGAAAAAGACGGGAATGCTCCCGAACTTATATTTAGCTTTACTCCGTTTACCTTAAAAGAAACATGGCACGGAAAAAATTCTATGGAAGGCTTTCTTTGTTCTTCATTACCGGTCAATACCGGTGTTCCCTGCGATCCGGCAATTCATTGCAGTATGACGATACGCAACCGGACAAAAAGCGTGGTGGAACCAAATGTAATTCCTCTTTTTACTTCAGGGCTTTCCATATACGAAAAAAACGGAAGATTAACAAGTGATGTTCCGGTTGTCGATGCTTTGGAAAATGATTTTCATACGATCATCGAATCAGCCAGGAGTGAACACAGCACACTTATAACACAAGGCAATAAAAACGATCCGGGATTTATTTACCAGGGTACGCGTATTATAAAAAACATAGCAGGGCTTTAACATGATAACCGAAACCATTGTCAGAAGTTTTAAGGATTTAATCGCAAAAACAGATCCAATACAATTAATAGGAAAAACAGTAATTATCGTACTTACGGTAATTTTTATCTTTGTAACATTTAATATTATCAGGTATTTTACCGGTAAAATCCTTAAAGGAAAGATCAGTGAACCGCGGCGCTATATGGTAAAAAAAGGCATAAAGTATACCGGTTTTGCGCTGGCGATCCTCTACATTTTTAAAAGCATTGGTATTGATACAACTGCCATTTTGGGAGCGGCGGGAGTTGCGGGAATTGTTATTGGTTTTGCGGCGCAAACTTCGGTATCCAGCCTGATTTCCGGTTTTTTTCTGCTTTCGGAAAAACCTTTTACCGTAGGCGATACAATCAGGGTTGACAGTACTACAGGGGTGGTTCTTTCGGTAGACCTCCTTTCGGTTAAATTGCGTACTTTTGATAACCTGTACATCAGGATTCCCAACGAAACAATTATTAAAAGCAGCCTTACAAACATTTCACGTTTTCCAATCCGCCGCCTGGATTTAAGCTTTTATACCGCATACAAAGAAGATCTGGAAAAAGTACGGGACATACTGCTGGAACTTGCGGCGGAAAATCAATATTGCCTGGAAAATCCTCCGCCTTTCTTTGGAATAGACCGGTTTGATAATTCGGGAATTATTTTACTGTTCAATATTTGGTTTGAAACAAGTAATTTCTGGAATCTGAAAAATTCCATAATTATTGATATAAAAAAACGGTTTGAAGCGGAAGGGATTGAAATTCCCTGTCAAAAGATCGATATTACAATTGCAGGATCGTCAGACAAAAAAACAAAAGGAGCTGTAAATGAACAACCTTCCGGGGTTGCCTGAAAACGAACAGGAAATAAACGAAGAAAATCAACAATCCCGGAAAAAACAAAAAACTCCAAAAAAAGGAGGCGCATGGAGATTTCCGGTTATTTATATTATCCTCTTTGTTATTCTGATGAGCGTTATTAATCATTTTTTATCAAACCGTTCCGCCGAACTTATAGATTTTTCCGAATTTAAAAACAAGATAGCATCCGGAGAAATCAAGCGGGTTGAATTAAGCGAAGGCGCTTTTACCGGTTACATAACAGAAAAAAAGAACAATGAAAACTCTTTTTCACTTCCGTTTTTCACGGAATCCCGGAAAGAAAAGCAGGATGAAACAGTATTCAGAACCATACCGCTAAACGATCCTGATTTTATAAAATTAATGGACGAAAAAAAGATCTCGTACAATGCTGTTTCCCAGCGCGGAGGAGCAATCCTTAACCTTATTCTGAGTTATGTTATTCCCGTAGTGATATTAATCATTGTTTGGCGTTATGTAATGAAACGATCCGGTCTGGGCGGCAATGTTCTTTCGGTTGGTCAAAACAAGGCTGTTATTGTCGCAGAAGGAGGCATCTCCACCCGCTTTAAAGACGTAGCCGGAGTTGACGAAGCAAAAGAAGAACTTGTGGAAGTAGTAGACTTTTTAAAAAGCCCCGGAAAGTATACAGAGATAGGCGGCAAAATCCCCAAGGGTGTATTGCTGGTAGGCCCTCCCGGTACGGGTAAAACACTCCTTGCCCGCGCTGTGGCAGGTGAAGCCGGAGTGTCATTTTTCAGGATGAGCGGCGCAGACTTTGTCGAAATGTTTGTAGGTGTCGGCGCCGCACGTGTACGCGATCTCTTTAAGCAGGCAAGAGACAAAGCGCCCTGCATTATCTTTATTGATGAATTGGATGCAATCGGCAAAAGCAGGATGAACAATATTGCCGGCGGCAATGATGAACGCGAGCAGACGCTGAATCAACTTCTTGTGGAAATGGACGGTTTTGACGGTACCAGCGGCCTTATTATTATTGCTGCCACAAACAGACCTGATGTTCTGGATCCGGCACTGCTCAGACCCGGCAGGTTTGATCGTCAGGTGCTGGTTGACAGACCCGATCTGGCAGGCAGGGAAGAAATATTAAAGATTCATTCCAAAGGAGTTAAACTTGCACATGGGACAGAACTTTCCGTTGTAGCGCGCATTACTTCCGGTTTTTCCGGCGCTGATTTGGCCAACATTGTAAACGAAGCGGCTCTTTTGGCAGTACGTGCAGGCAGAAAACTTGTGGAGCAGCGCGATTTTGATGAAGCAATCGAAAAAACCGTAGCCGGACTCCAGAAAAAAACAAGAGTGCTTAAACCGGAAGAACGAAGACTAACCGCCTACCATGAAGCAGGCCATGCTTTAACAGCTGCCTGCACAAAAGGTTCGGACCCTGTCCAGAAAATATCAATTATCCCGCGCGGATTTGCTCTTGGATATACAATGCAGCTTCCCGTTGAAGATCGTTACACTATGACTCAATCGGATCTTTTGGGAAAAATTGATATCCTTCTTGGCGGCCGCATTGCAGAAGAAATGATTTCGGGAGAATACTCCACCGGCGCCGCAAACGATCTTACCAAAGCTACGGATATTGCACGAAAAATGATTACTGATTACGGCATGAGTGAACGTTTCCGCAATGTTGCGCTGACCAGCAGGGGCGGAATACCCGGCAATGAACGGCAAGAACCAATGTTTCACAGAGAATATTCGGAAGCAACCCAACAATACATTGACAATGAAATTGCACGTATTGTAGAAGAACGTTACGAATTCGTAAAAAAATTGCTTGAACAGAAAAAAAATCTGCTGAAAAAAATTTCATCCGTTCTTATGGAAAAAGAAACATTGGACGAAAAAGAATTTTATACTTTGGTTCAATCTGAATAAGATTCATACAGTAAAATAAATTAAGTATTATTATCTATAAAGTAAATATTAGTTTATTTTGCAAATAAAATAAATTAACAAAAAAAAATTTAAAATTGAAATAGTTGTTTGGAAAACATTAAAATTTAAAAAAACAGCCAATAGCTATATAGATCGTCTGTCGGTTATTTGCCAGATTTCTATTTTAGGTTTAAACCAAACTATGATCAAATATTTTAACGGCGAGGACATTCGCGAAATTTTTAGCCGGAATTTAAAACACTTCCGCGGGTTAAAAAGTCTTTCTCAGTTTGCCCTTTCCAACAAGGCCGGCCTTGCTCACAACTTTGTAAATGATATCGAAAACAGAAAAAAATGGGTATCACCTGAAACCATAGCAAAGTTGGCAGCAGTGTTGGAAGTGGAGCCTTACCAGCTATTTATTACCAATCCTCTGGATGGCAAACAAACTAAACGTATCCATTCATATCTTGATGAATTGAACGAACGTTTCAGTGAAGTAGTTGGAGAGATTAAGGATTCTTATCTTTCTAAGTAAGAAGAAACCAAGTCAGCTGATCCAAAATTAATCATTTTGGAACGGTCTAAGATCATGTTCGTTTATTTTCCAAAAAACTATCGTTTGTCTGTTTGGTCTCCCCCTTGCAAAGAAAAAAAATCCGCTTTAAAGTGTTAAACAATGAAAATAATTATTGCCCCGGATTCATTTAAAGGAAATATGACAGCCGGTGAAGCGTGCGCCGCCATTGAAGAAGGTATACTTCGGGCGGACAAGAATGCAGAAGTGATAAAACTGCCCTTGGCAGACGGCGGAGAAGGAACTGCAAAGGCATTAACCGAAGCGGCAGGCGGCTGTTTTACGGAAACTTCAGTTAAAGGACCTTTTGGCGAACAGGTAACTGCGGCATTCGGTCTTATTCATAACGGAAAAACTGCCGTTTTGGATCTTGCTTCCGCTTCGGGTATTGAACTTATCCCGCGGGAAGAACTAAATCCGATGAAGGCTACAACCTATGGCACCGGAGAGCTTATCTCCGCCGCTCTTGATGCGGGCGCACAAGAATTGGTTATTGGCATTGGAGGAAGCGCCACCAATGACGGCGGTATGGGGATGCTGTCTGCACTGGGTTTCCGTTTATTGGATCGAGCGGGCAGAACCCTTGGTCCGGGAGCGGAAGAGCTGGCACATGCAGCAAAATTTGATTTTTCTGCCTCCGATCCAAGATTAAAAGAAACTAAAATTACCGTGGCCTGCGATGTAACCAACCCGCTTACCGGTCCTAATGGTGCATCGGCGGTTTTCGGCCCTCAAAAAGGAGCCGATCCCGAAATGGTTAAAATCCTGGACGCAAATCTTTCTAAACTGGGGCAATGCTGGATTGATGCAGGATTAACGGACAATCTTGAGCATCCCGGAGACGGCGCCGCTGGCGGAACAGGGGCGGCGTTACGGATATGTCTGGGTGCAGCAATTGAATCCGGCGCCATGCTGGTGATGAAGCATTCGGGTTTTTTTGAGAAAATAAACGGTGTTGATTTGGTAATTACCGGCGAAGGAATGACCGACAGCCAAACTGCAGGGGGCAAACTGTGTTCTGTGGTAGCCCGGGAAAGTCACAAGGCAGGAGTGCCTGCAGCCCTGCTTTCGGGCGGTCTTGGCGGCGATCCATTTGTCTTGTTTAATATGTTTGATTTTGCAGTATCCATTTCCTGCGGAGAGACAAGTCTTGACGCCATGATCAAAATGAGCCGGCGGGACCTTGTCTTTGCTGCGGAAAACCTGATCCGTGCCATGCATTTACAACATTGAGCCGTGTTTCCTTACTGCCCGAAAGAAAACGTCCTCTAATTTTTGCCCACCGGGGTTGTTCATCACTCGCTCCGGAAAATACTATAGCCGCCTTTAAAAAAGCCCGGGAATGCGGCGCTCCCGGAATAGAGCTGGACATTCATGTTACACTGGACGGGAAGCTTGTCGTGGTACACGATGACAATTTTCTTCGAACAGCCCTTCCCGGAAACAACGGAAACGGAAAAAAGACGGAGGAACTCCCCCTTAATGAAATAAACCATATTGATGTGGGCTCTTTTTTCGGCCCAGAGTGGTCCGCCGAAAGACCGCCCTTGCTGGAAGAAGTATTGGAAGAATTCTGCCCCGAAATGTATATTGATATTGAGCTGAAATCCCGAAAAACAAAGGACGATCCCCTGCCGGGTTTGCTTGCAAAGACATTAAAAAACTTTGGAGAAAAAATACAGGGTTCGGTAACAGTTTCTTCATTTAATCCTTTTTGCTTAAATACTTTCAGGCAGGAATGGAAAAAAGCTCAAAACACATACTCCGCGGACATTCCTGCCGCCATAATCTGGTGCAGCGATACGGAAGTTCTCTGGATACTCCGCCGGGGCTTCGGACGTATACTTTCGTCCTGTGATTACGTAAAACCCATTCATGAACAAGTTCGTTCCTTTTCTCTGTTCCGGTTTTCTGTTCTGGAAAAGCGGCCCGTTATCCCCTGGACGGTGGATGATCCTTTTACAGCAAAAAAAATGATTGATGCCGGTTGTGAAGGGATCATCACCAACAGACCGCAGAATATGGTATTTGAGTAAAAAAATAATAAATACTATACTTATGATGCATGAGTGATACCGCAAAATCCAAACCTTCCCTGCTTCGTTCCGGCACGGCATTATCTTTTCTTACACTCATTTCCCGTATATTGGGATTGCTAAGGGAAATGACCAAGGCGGCGCTGCTGGGAACCAGCGCCCTTTCCGATGCATTTTCCGTTGCGTTCATGATTCCCAACCTTTTCCGGCGTCTCTTTGCAGAAGGCTCCATTGCCGTAGCCTTTATTCCAACCCTTAAAGAATACCTCCTGGAAGACAACAGGGAAAAAACAAAAGAATTCATTTCCTGTGTCTTTACCTTTCTGACTTTTTTTGTCAGCCTGGCTGTTGCTCTGGGAATGCTGTTCTGTCCCCTGATCATTCCGATTTTCAGCATGAAAGCCTTTGACGAAACTGTGCTTCTTACCAGATTCATGTTTCCGTTTTTGGCTTTTATCTCAATCGCTGCGTTGTTTCAGGGGATACTGAACAGCGTCCATATATTTGCGCCTTCCGGTTTTGCTCCAATACTCCTCAATATAGTAACAATAGCCTGTGCGTACGGGCTTTCACCTTTTACCGCAAATCCTGCAAGAGCTATGGCAATCGGGATTATCATTGGCGGGTTTCTGGAAGCGGCAATTCAGTTTCCTTTTGTCTGGAAGAAAGGGTTCCGTTTCTTTTTTACCGGTATAGGCAAGGCGGTAAGAAATCCCGGCACCAAAAAGGTACTGCGGCTTATCGGACCCACGATAATCGGGATGGCGGCTTATCAAATCAACGATCTGGTATCAACTGCCCTGGCGGGAAATGCCGGAGAGGGTATCGTGTCAAGCCTTCAATATTCACTGCGGTTACAGGAACTGATTCTGGGGGTTTTTGCCGTTTCAATCGGGACAGTACTGCTGCCCGATCTTGCAGAACATGCAAAGACAGGCAGATGGCTGGATTACAACCAGCGCCTTACCCAGGCTATAGACATTATCGCGTTAATTACCATACCAATTACATTTTTCTTTCTGGCACAGGGAGAAACCTTAATCCGGCTTCTCTTCCAGACACGAAGTTTTAATGAAGAGTCGGTAAAACTTACCTACGGAGCTTTTCTTTTTCACATGCCGGGGCTTTTTTTTATTGCGCTGAATCGTATCCTTGCCCCGGCTTTTTATGCCCAAAGCGATTCACGATCCCCTACCTTTGCAGGAATTTTGTCATTTGCGGTAAACATAGCTTTGGCAGCAACGCTGGTAGGCCCCATGAAGGGATCCGGTGTCGCGTTGGCCCTGACCATAGCCAGCGCCGCAAATACGGTATTGCTCCTGATTTTTTTAAGCCGCAATCCCAACATCGCCGTAACATCGGCTTTAGGTTCAGCGGCTTTTTATACGCTTAAACTGATTGTATTTTCCTGCATTGCAGCAGCACCGGTGCTTTTCCTTTCGCCAAAACTCAGTTCAAGCTTTGCCGGTATCGGCGGCAGCCGTCTTATACGCTACGGCTTTCCTTTGGCTGCCGAAGGATTTGTATTCGCTGCCATTGGCATTATTCTGCTTGCAATTACCAAAGACAGGCAGCTAAAAACCCTTCTGGGAGTGTTCAGAAAAAAAACTCAGTTTAATTCAAATTCATCGCCTGAATAAGAATTGTCAGGTAACAATTCACGGCCGGCGTTCGTGTCAGGCAACGATTCGACATCCTTTAACTTTTTATTAATTGCCCGAGTACGAATACCTACATCTTTTTCCAGAGTCGTACTTGCCTTGTCGATTTGCTCTTTAACCTTTACCAATACAGTTTCAAAAGTCCCGAACTCTTTTTTTATTTCGCTGAGTATTTTCCAAATTTCACTTGTCCGTTTTTCTACGGCAATGCTCCGGAATCCA
Source organism: Treponema sp. (assembly GCA_009782495.1). Classification (GTDB taxonomy): domain Bacteria; phylum Spirochaetota; class Spirochaetia; order Treponematales; family Breznakiellaceae; genus WRIV01. The sequence continues at coordinate 1,296 of WRIX01000093.1, read as the reverse complement.
ACCTGCAGTGCATTCAAAAAGGCCGATATGGTGGACGGCCCTGTTATATTAATTTTATAGTCCCTTTGAATACTTTCAAAAAGCTCCGGATCGCGCACTACTTCCGCATACTCACTTTCAAACGGCAAAAACATTATTGCAAAGTCTGTAGTATTGGGAGGATCAATATATTTATCCCGGATATCTTTTGCAAAATTTTTAACCGTTCTGGAAAAAGCTTTTCTGGCTTCATCAATGTTTTTTTTATCGCCCGAATTATAGGCATCAAGAAGCGTTTCATACCCGCTCGCCGGTAATTTTGAGTCAATGGGAAGCCAAACAAACTCTCCTGGATTATCCTTGCCGGGAAACTTTACGGCAAATTCAACATTTTTATCGCTGCCGGCTTTTGTTTTAACATTTATTCCGTACTGATGCGGTGCAAGAAGCTGTTCAAGAATAGAGGCAAGCTGGTATTCGCCCAGAACACCCTTTGTCTTTACATTGGTCATTACTTTTTTTAAGTCGCCGACATCGGATGCAAGGCTTTGCATTTCTCCGATACTTTTATGCACAAGTTCAAGCCGCTCGCTAACCAATTTGAACGATTCACCCAGCCTGGCTTCAAGAGTCTTATGCAATTTTTCATCTACCGTCTGGCGCATTTGCTCAAGTTTTTCGCCATTTTCTTTTTGAATATCGGTAAGTTTTTTTTCTACGGTTTGACGGTTCATCTCCAGACTGTCTTTGGTATCTTTTGTTAATACTTCGATTTTATTATCAATCAATTTGGTGAATTTTATATTCATTGACAACAACTTTTCTTCCAAAGATTTTACCGATGATGCCAGTTCTTCCCTTGATTCTTTGGCCGATCTGTTTGTCTCTACCCTGTTCCTGGCAAATTCTTCACGGACTGTATATTCGCTTTTATCAAGCGTTTTTTCAAATTCATTGAACTTTTGTACGACCTGCCCGCCCGAGCCGCTGTTTTGTTTAGAAAGAACAATAATTAATGTAATGATTTCCATGATTACAGCTAAAACAACAGTAATCAGGATAATAAAGCCAATATCCATAAAAACCCTCCCCGGTTACCGTTTTATGGTATCACTTTGTATTGCTTTTTTCAATGAATCTTAAAACCTCAATCTGTAGCTGAGCCTGGCATAAAAAAAACACCTGCAATAATAATTTATACCGCTACTTGTAACTAAGGCCGGTACGTGTTATATTATATTAAATAGCCGCCCCTTGACGGGGCGCGGTTAGTGAGCCGGCGTGGCGGAATGGCAGACGCAGTAGACTCAAAATCTA
>WRIX01000092.1 GCA_009782495.1 Treponema sp. | reverse complement strand
AATAATTAAAAGTGTTCAATCTTTTTTAGATGAAAAACCAAAAAGTGAAGTTTGAGCGAAAACAATGTATTCTGTCAGAGTTGAGTCAGATTTTTCCGCCGCCCATTTTTTAAGCCATTACCAGGGAAAGTGCGAACAGCTTCACGGTCATAATTACAGGGTACGTCTTTGGGCACAGGGAAACGACCTGAATGAAGGGGGAATGCTTGTTGATTTTGCCCTGCTAAAAGATACGCTGCGCCTGGTATGCAAGAAACTCGATCATACCAATCTTAATGACAATGCTGTTTTTAAAAATGATCCCAGCACCGAACGCATTGCCCGTTACATTTTTGACGAAGTATGCAAGCTTCTCTCTTCGGAAATTGCCGAACTTGTAAGCGCTGTAGATGTTTTTGAAACACCGGGAAGCATGGCGAGGTTTACTCGCCAAACACCGTAGCGGTAAAGGTAAGAAGTTCGGCGCCCGGAGCTTCGTATGATTTCGGCGGAACCCCTGCCTTGGTACAAATATAATCCAGATATTCGTCCAGGTCCCAGCCCTGTTCCACGGGCACCTGGGGAAGCAACACTCCCGATCTTCCGTGGTATATCAAATAAAGACCGTGAACTCCTACCTTAACCGATCTTGGGTTCGAACATTTTTCCATAGGGGAAAGAACGGAAATCTCAATCTCGCAATGAGGCAATTCTTCTTTATTAAGAGGAGGAAAACGCGGATCGCCAAAGGCCGCTTCTATAGCCATGGTTTGTACAGTTTTTTCCAAAGCCCCGGAAGCAGCCATCCGGCCTATACAACCCCGCAATTTATGCCCTTCACTATGCAACGTAACAAAAGCGCCGCAAGGCAAGGAAAGGGCAGAACGGCCTTCCGCTATGGCAGCGGCCAAATTTTCGCCGCGCTGGTATTGGGGAGACCGTTTTTCAAGATGCGCCGCAATAGTTTCCCTGGCATCTGCCAACAATGCCGTTTTTTCTTCTTCGGTAATGGTAAAGCTCATGGTTTATTGTATGTGGCTTTTTCCTGTAAAGCAAGAGGTCGAATTGCTCAGCTTGGTTGATGCCCTCTTTTATTATGAGGGCGAATACAAATTAGAGGTATATTTTATACACGCTTCTTGAATCATTCACGCGTATCCGTAATATTTTTTCCGGGTCTATACCAAGACCTACTATTATCGAATGCATTTCACTTTCAGACCCATGGATGGGATTAATATATAATACATTATAAGTATCATCAGAAGTATACAAAGGCAAATTTTTATAACCGTAAAAACTTGCACCATCTACCCAGAAAGGCAGAGATGCCCCACTCACTTCAGGATGCGATTCAGCGTCATGGGAGATATATGCCTGGGCTTCTTGATACACATCAATGTTGCCGCCATGATGTTTTGTATCGTCTCCTCCGAATATCCAGGCAAACGCAAAGGCAATACATAAACCGCCAATGAGTTTTGCGCTGTGTGTGAATGCAGTCGTTAAAACCGTCCCAATAAAACCAATTAAAAGGGGAAGTAAAATAATTAAATATGTCATTACTAATATAGGTCTATATAAGGAAATCCCAAATGCTGCATGATAAACAAATGATGAAACAAAAACTATGTAATCAAGAAAACAAGTGCAAAAATCCGGTAAAACTTTTGAAAAAATAGTTTTCCGTAGGTATATGTATAACATTCCCAAAAGTGGAATGGACATAGCTATACATTTTAACTTATATCCTGGCTTTCCTATCCATGTATTGAAACCAGGACTTAACAGAGCTTGTTGCAAAGCGGTACTGATAAAAAAAGGCAGCAATGAAAGCGCTATAATTACATTTACGGAAAAGAATATAATTATGTTTTTCCGGGTAAAAATTTTTGTTCTTATTGAATAACCAACAAAAAACAAAAAATTCACAAAGATAAAAAGACTGCCATAATAATGGGTATTTGCCAATAAAACAGACGGGATAATATACCAAATCAGATTTGTAAAGTTTAATTCCTGCCTCTGCAGAATAACCATAAACCTGTAAGCAACAATGGAAACCAGAAATACTACAAGGATGTAAGACCGCATTTCCTGTGAAAAACCAATCAGATAAGTACTTGTTGCCATGTATGCAGCGGCCAGGAAAGCAGTTTTTTTATCTGCAAATCGTTTTACCAGAATAAATAACGAAACAATCGCAGCAGTTCCCAATATCACGGAAAAAAGATGACCGCTCTTGTCTGTCCACCCAAAAATTATAAACCAAAGGCGGAGCAGGATATAATAAAGAGGCGGGTTCCCCGGATCTTCAAATGTACTCAAAAAAGGCCGGCTTGGATTTGACGTTGTTGCTGAAGCAATCTCATCTGCACACGATGAATACCGAACATAGCCGTTAAAGCGCAGGATAAAACCGGCAATTATTATAAGACTTAATAATAAAAATTCCGGTAAAAATTTTCTTCTTTTTAGGGCAGAATAGATAATTTTAAAATTAGCCCAGCATAGAATTAAAAAACAAATAAAGAACCCCCATGTTAAAATAAATTCTCCCGGATGGCTCAAGAAAAGTAATGCTATTTTAACTGTTATATTTAAATCACCATACCAATTTATCCACTTTGGCATTTTTAGCCATGCCGCTATTGCAGATTTCTTGTACTCAAGACCATGTAATTCATACAGAATATAGCCGTTTTGTTCTTTACCCGACATATTCACGACATCGAAGTGAGAAAAGTAGAATAGTTTATTGACAATGAAAATGCTTATCCCATCTATTGCGTTTAAGGTTTCATGAGCCGTTTCTTTTGGCATTCGTAAAAACAATGCGTCAATGAATGTATGCTTATTGTTTGGTTTTATTTCATTATATAGAATAATGGAAGGCATTGTATTGCCGGCATCGGTTGAGAAAGGAAATAAAAAATTATCACCATTTTTTGTTGCAATAATTGAAACAGAATGACTATAGGCTTTATCAATCTCAATATTCACATAAACAGTTGCCAATATTTCATCCTTGTCATAGAAGTTCAGTGAAAGATGGAATAAAAATGATAAACCCATGCCAACCAAACAGCAAATTATCAGTATTATTTTTTGTCGTTGTTTCATATTTTTGCCTCCTTGTTTCTAAACACCATGTATTTTGAAAACATAAAATTAACCACCATCCCCGCTGCAATACCGCAAGCTTGAGCAATAAATTTATACGGAATATTAAAATTCAAAATCATCAGCTTCATAACGGCAATATTTATCGCAAGCCCTGCAAGGGATGTCCCTAAAAACAAACACCATTTCTTTAGAGACAGTTTTGACGTTCCGGTACTGCTTGTAAACGACCATCTATGATTGACAATATAATTTTGTGTTCCGGCAATAACAAAACAGCCTATACTTACCAGTATTTCCGGTAGTTTTAGAATATCTGCGCATAAAAAGAAAATTGCCAAATTTGTAATAGTACCCAGCCCACCGGTAATAAAAAATTTAATAAATTGATCCAGAATCGTATCTCCGCCGGCGTTTTTTTTAATTTTCCATATATTTATAAATGCCTCAAAGAATATCTTTTTAGACATTTTTGAAGCACCGAATTTTCTGTCTGTAAACAATATCGGAATTTCTTTTACAGAACAGCCTGCATACCAGGCACGGTATTTCATCTCAACTTGAAAAGAATACCCTTTTGATATTATTTTCTGTAAGTCTATTTTTTGGAAGGCATTATTTGTCCACATGTTAAATCCACCGGTTAAATCCTTAATAGGGCAACCCAAAATAATTTGCGAATATAAAGACCCGCCTTTTGAGATACAATTCCGCAGAAACGACCATCCTTCAACGCCGCCTTTCTTTACGTTTCGGGAACCAATTACAACATCATGGTCTTGAATGTTGTTTACCATCTCGGGAATATACTTTGGATTATGTGAAAAATCTGCATCCATTTCGAGAAACACATCATATTCTTTTGAAAGACCCCAATCAAAAGCAATGAGGTATGCCCCGGCAAGCCCTTGTTTTCCCGAACGCTTTAGAATATGTAGACGATCTTTGTTTTCTGTTATTAGTCTTTCAACAATTGCTGCTGTTCCATCGGGGGAATTATCATCAACTACGAGTATATTTGTTTCCAATGGACAATGCTCAAAAACAGCAGGTATCAATTTTTCAATGTTATCTGCTTCGTTGTAGGTTGGAATAACTACTAATAGCCTCATGCTGCCCCTATTATCCTGATATGGATAATATACATTATATCCAAAAATGGATTATTTCAATGCCTCATTATCCAATTCCGGATATTATGCTTTATGGGGTTTAATGAATTCTTAAAAGGAGAACTGGAATACAGAGGTATGCTGGTAAAAGAATTGGCAACCATAACCGGCATACCAAAGCAGACCCTTGATAAATATTTGCTTTCCCGCGGTTGTATGCCTCCTGCAGATAAGGCAGTAGCTATTGCTCAAGCATTGGATGTGTCGGTTGAGTATCTTATAACAGGTAACCGATCTCAAAAACTGCAAAAGATAAAACATTTTTCCAGTCCGGAAATGAAGACAATAATGGACCAGGTTGAACTTCTTAATCGTGAAGAGCGAAAAATTGTTGAAATCGCAATAAACGAACTGGTGAAACTTATACGGAATCCTGACCGTACTCCGAATTCTTTTACCCTGCTTCAAAAGGTATTTTTGAAGCTTTTCCGTTAATGTTTATCTTGACAACTTAGCCCGATCCGGACTAAGCTAACTATATGAAAGATACAGAGACAATACCAATTCACGAGGCAAAATCAAACCTGTCCAAGCTGGTTAAACGGGCGGCTGCCGGAGAGACAATTTACATTGGCGCCTATGGCAAGCCGGAAGTTGCGTTGATGGCTGTTAACTCCGGAAAAGTGCGGGCGGAATTGCGGAAGAAGGCTTTTGGTTGTATGAAAGAAAAAATGGTTCTTCACGAAGGTTGGGATGATCCGCTTCCCGATGATATTGTCGATGCTTTTTACAGCATGGAAGATTTTGAAGATGTCGCTGTTGCGGCAGATTCATCAAATAAATCTGATGTTGCAGATAAATCTGCTGCGGGATACACAAAAGCAACAGCAAAGCCAAGGCCTAAATCCAAGGCAGCTTTTTCAAAAACGAAAGTTTTGAAAAAATCCCGGAGCAATAAATGAACAGATTTCTTTTGGATACCAATATACTGTTGTGGTATTTCTGGGGTTCTGCGCAAATTAATCCGGTTAGGGAATTAATAGAAGCTGATGAAGTTGATGTATTTTTTAGTATTGTCTCTTTGTGGGAAGCTGCGATAAAAGCGCGTAATGGCAAGTTAACAATTGATATTGACGAATTCCATTCTTATGCTGTCGACCACGCCTTTCATGAACTCCCCTTAACCAGTGATTGTATGAGGGCATATATGGAATTGCCGCACATACACAAAGATCCCTTTGATCATATGCTACTGGCACAGGCCATTACTTCTCCCATGCGGCTTATCACCGGCGATGCTGTGCTGGCGGATTATTCTTCGCTGGTAATAGTAATTTAAGCTTTTTTATGCAATGATTTCTTTGTGATAGATCTCCAGGAATTAATAACAACAGCCCGGCTTGCTCATCTTAATGTAAGCAAGGATGAACTTGCCGCTGCCCTCCCAGCATTTGAACAGATGATTGGTTTTTTTTCCGCCATGGAAGAAGCGGACAATGATACTGCATTTTCCCAACAGGATGATGTTTCTCCGCTAACAAGTACGCACTTTGTTGGTGCAGAACATTTCCGCAAAGACGAAAGCGAAGCAGGTGTTGCCGTTTATCCTCCTTACCTCAATGAAAAAATGCTTAACAATGCAGGAAAACGTGACGGTTCCTTTATTGTCATTCCCAACGTGCTGTAACAGAATTACATCAAGGAAGAAACCGTGTCCTATAAGCCAACCGAAAAACTGATAACGTATTGCAAAAAATGGGAAACAAAAATCGGCGCATTTACCGAATTACAGTTTGCCGGTGAACATGCTTCTGCAAGCGGCGGTTTACAATTAACTTCCTTATCCAACAATAAACCGGAACTCTCCAGTCAGGCGAAGTCTCTTATTGCAAATCTTCCCTTTGCGGTAAAAGACAATATTGCCGTTAAAGACTTTTTGCTAACCTGCGGTTCCAAATTACTCGCCGATTTCCGTTCTCCCTACAGCGCAACAGCGGTACAAAAACTCCAGGCGCAGGGAGCAACAGTAATCGGCAAAACCAATATGGATGAATTCGGCATGGGCTCTTCTACCGGCAATTCCGGCATACAGAAAACCAACAACCCCTGGGACTACAGCCGTGTGCCGGGCGGCTCATCCGGCGGCTCTGCCGCCGCAGTCGCTGCCGGTATGGTTCCTTTTGCTTTGGGGAGTGATACCGGCGGTTCGGTACGTCAGCCGGCGGCGTTTTGCGGTGTGGTGGGTCTTAAACCTACCTACGGAGCAGTTTCTCGGTTCGGGCTTGCAGCCTATGCGTCCAGCCTCGAAGGGATCGGCATACTTGCAGACAGCGCCGCCAGGACAAGGGCGGTATTTGCTGCGATTCGGGGAAAAGATCCTATGGATGATACTTCAAGCGATCCTCCGGACGGCGCTCCTCCTTTGTACGGAAACAATACCGCCGGACACGGAACGGGAATAATCGGTGTCCTTTCAGCAGAGGCTGTGGCGAAAGCGTTGGCAGATTCTGCGGCAGAAACAGCGGAACTGGAACCGGAAATCCGCAGCGGGTTGTTACTTGCCAAAGAACGTTTTGCTGCGCTGGGTTTCAAACTGGTTGATGTAACAATGCCTGCGCTAAAATACTGTGTTCCGGCCTACTATACAATAGCTGCTGCCGAAGCCAGCGCAAACCTGGCACGGTTCGATGGAATCCGTTACGGCAAACGCCCCGATTGTGCGGACAATCACAATGACCTTGTCAACAAGGCACGGGACGCCGGTTTTGGCGATGAAGTAAAACTCCGTATACTGCTGGGAACGTTTGTGCTGCGTTCCGGTTTTCAGGATCGGTATTACCTCCGGGCTCAGCGAATTCGTGCGGAGATCAAGAACGGTTTTGAAGCTTTGCTTGGCGGTTCGTATAATGCTGCGCAACATAACTGTACTCCGCGCATGGATGCCATACTCCTTCCTGTTTTTCCCACAAGGGCGTTTGACCGCGGCCCTGCTTCACTATCACCTTTTGCACAAAAAGCGGCGGACATCTACACATGCTGCGCCAATCTGGCGGGTCTCCCTGCCGTTTCTTTTCCCGTGTCAGTTGAAGGCGGCCTTCCGGTAGGAATGCAGCTTATGGGCCGGGCTTTTTCCGAAGGTATGCTCCTTGATATGGTGGACTCTTACGAATCAGCGCATCCATTCCCTCATCCTCCGGGATTCAAGGCGTTCTGGAACTCTGCTCCGGAAAGGATACGCTGATGTACCAAAGCTATATCGGACTGGAAGTTCATATTCACCTGCTAACAAAAACAAAATGCTTTTGCCGCTGCCGTTCCGCTTTTGGAGACAAACCAAACACCAATGTCTGTCCTGTGTGCATGGGATATCCCGGCGCGCTTCCTGCCCTGAACATCGAAGCCGTGCGTATGGGCTGTATGGTTGCCCGTTCGCTTAACTGTACAATTCCTCCGCGTACATGGTTTGAACGCAAGCAGTATTTCTATCCTGATATGCCAAAGAACTATCAGATTACACAGTTTGCTTCTCCTCTGGGAAAACAAGGGTTTCTTGAACTAACAGGGCACGGAACCGATTGCAAAGAAATCAAAAAGAACGTGAGGATTAAAGAATGCCATCTGGAAGAAGATGCAGGCAAGATGATCCATAAAGGCACCGTATCGCTTTTGGACTATAACCGGGCAGGGGTTTCGCTTCTGGAAATTGTAACAGAACCGGATTTTGAATCCGGCGAAGAAGCGGAGTTGTTTATTCAGGAACTGCGCCGTATTGTCCGTTATCTGGGAGTTTGTAACGGCAATATGGAAGAAGGTTCCCTTCGGGCAGATGCCAATGTGTCGATTAACATTCTCGGAAAAGGACTGGGAAAAAAGGTTGAAATAAAAAACCTTAACTCTTCACGCTTTGTACGGCTGGGCCTTAATTATGAAATCCGCCGTCAGAGCGAAATACTTGATGCAGGAAAAACAATAGTTCAGGAAACACGGCTCTGGGACGAAAGCCGCGGTGAAACCATGCCCATGCGGCAAAAAGAAGATACTCAGGATTACCGTTATTTTCCGGAACCCGACCTCCCTGTATTTTGTCCCGACGATGCATTTCTTGCGTCCGTGAATGACGCAATAGTGGAATTGCCTCGGGCGCGGATGACAAGGATAAAAAACCAATACGGTCTTTCAGAAGAACAGGCAGAATTAATCTGCGGCGAAAAAGAAAGCGCCGATTATTTTGAAGCTGCGGCAGCAATTGTTCCCGAAGAAGCAGTAAAAATTGCCAATTGGTTTCTTTCGGATATCAAACATATACTGACACGGGAAGGAATAACAATAAAAAACATCGGTTTTTTTTCACTCAACCCCAATCGTCTTGCATCTCTTGTAAAAATGATCAGTGAAGGAAGAATTACCGCGAAACTTGCCAAACAATGTATGGAACTGGCAATAGCCGATAATAAAGACCCGGAAGAAATAGTCAAAGCAAACAACTGGGAACAACTTTCCGATCCGGAAAAGATTGCAGCAGTGGTTAAGACCGTTCTGGCAGCAGAAAAAAAAGCCGTTTCGGAACTTCGTACTATAATATCTTCAGATAATATCAGCACGAATGAAAAACGGAGAAAATCATTAACAGCGTATCTTGTAGGAAAAGTGCTTGCCGCTACAGGAGGCAGGGCTGATCCAAAAACAGCAGGCGATCAGGTTAATAAACTACTGTCAGAATTGCATTATTCCCAGGGGGCAGAAAACGAATAGTACCGTAAACTGGAACAACCGCAATTTACTCAATCTGCTCTGGCCGCTGATAGTTGAACAGCTTTTGGCGGTTACCATGGGTGCGGCAGATACAATTATGGTTAGTTCCGCCGGTGAGGCAGCTTTATCCGGAGTTAATATAATCGATAACATTAACAACCTTTTTATAATTGCCTTTGTTGCCCTTTGCACCGGCGGTACTGTAGTTGTCAGTCAATACATAGGCCGCGGCGATTCAAACAATGCGCGTAACGCTTCGAGGCAGCTTTACTATATTGTAATTATTGCCGCTGTTTTGGTAATGATTCCGGTAATGATCTTTCACCGGAATATCATCCATTTGCTGTATGGTGCATTGGAAAATGATGTTATGGAAGCGGCTTCTGTTTACCTGTTAATTACCGCAGGC
>WRIX01000091.1:6823-9529 GCA_009782495.1 Treponema sp. | reverse complement strand
GGAAAATGGCAAAACAACTCATGATTAAGCCGGAAAAATGTGTCGGATGCCGAACCTGCGAAATCATCTGTTCCTGGAACAGGGGGAAGAATTTTAATCCCCGGAATTCCGCGGTTTCGGTAATTGAGTACGAAGAGGCAGTCATCTCGGTACCGATGATGTGTCTGCAGTGCGAAGACGCCTGCTGTGTTAAGGTCTGTCCCGTTGGGGCCATGCACCAGGACGAAAACGGCACTGTAAAAAACGACATGAACAAGTGCATCGGGTGCAAACTGTGCGTCAACGCATGTCCGATGGGGAATGCCTCCTTTAACCAGGCAAGCAGAAAGATCGTCAAATGCGAACTGTGTGACGGCGATCCGGCGTGCGCCAAGTACTGCCCTGCGGGGTGCCTGGTTTATACCGAAGAGGAAGATGGTCTTGGCCGGAAAAAAGCCATAGCCCTTACCCTTAAAAATGTATTCGGTGCAGAGGAGGCGGCAAAATGAACGGATGGATAGGAAAACTGCTCCGGATTAATTTGACAACCGGAGAAATCAAAAAAGAAGCCCTTAACATGAAGGACGCCAACGACTTTGTAGGCGGCCGGGGTTTGGGCACAAAAATATACTGCGACGAGGTTGATCCCAAGATCGATCCCTTCAGCCCGGACAATAAAATCATCTATATGACAGGGCCCCTTACCGGTACTTTTGCTGCCAGCGGCGGCCGTTACGAAGTGGTAACCAAAGCTCCGCTGACGGGAACCATCGGCGCTGCCAATTCGGGCGGTCACTTTGGGCCGGAGCTTAAGTTTGCCGGTTACGACGGGATCATCGTGGAAGGCGTCGCCAAAAAGCCGGTTTATATTTACATAAATGACGACAAGGTTGAGATTCGCAAAGCGGATCATCTGTGGGGCAAAAAAGTTCATGAAGCCACAGATAAGCTTAACGAGGAAACTTCTCCTGCCGCTCGTGTTGCCTGTATCGGGCCTGCCGGAGAAAACGGTGTCCTTTTTGCGGGAGTAATGAACGACAAAAACCGCGCAGCGGGCCGCGGAGGTCTTGGAGCGGTAATGGGAAGCAAAAAACTCAAGGCCATCGTGGTTCGGGGTTCGGGTTCCGTGTCCGTAGCCCGGGCGGAAAAATTCATAGCTGCGGCTGCTGATGCAAGGGCCAAGCTTAAAGCCGATCCTGTAGGCGGCACCGGACTTCCCACTTATGGAACCAACGTCCTGGTTAATATCATCAATTCACAGGGAGCGCTGCCAACCAGAAACTGGAGAGACGGCGCCGAATTTGAAAGCGCCAACGATATTGGCGGTGAAAGCCTTGCCGAAAAATACCTTATCAAAAACAAAGGATGCTTCGGCTGTTCTATTGCGTGCGGAAGACTTTCGAGAGTTCCCAGCGGTCCCTTCGCCTCTCAGGGTGAAGGCCCTGAATACGAAGCTGCCTGGGCTTATGGCGCTTCCTGCGGGGTAAACGACCTCGCTGCGATCTGCAAAGCAAATTTCCTTTGCAATGAATACGGCATGGATCCCATTACCCTCGGTGCCACCATTGCCTGTGCAATGGAGATGTACGAAAAGGGAATCCTTACCGAAAAGGAAATCGGCCGGCCTCTGCCCTTCGGTGATGCAGAAGGAATTGTGGCAATGACCGACCTTGTCGGAAAGTTCGAAGGCTTTGGCAAAGAACTTGCCCAGGGCTCATGGCGTATGGCCAACAAAAAAGGTGCGGCGGAACTTTCCATGACCGCAAAAAAACAGGAAATGCCCGCTTACGACGGCCGTGCCGCTCAGGGCATGGGCCTGGAATACGCCACCAGTAACCGTGGCGGCTGCCATGTCCGCGGATACATGACTTCGCCGGAACTTTTGGGTGTACCGGTAAAGATGGATCCCCTTGTTACCGAAGGAAAAGCGGGAATGCTCAAAGTCTTCCAGGACCTTACCGCCCTGATCGACTCTCTTGGCGTCTGCCTCTTTACCACCTTCGGCCTGGGTCTGCCGGAACTTGCCGCCCAGTATCGGGAAGCAATCGGAAGCGACGAGACCGACGAAGAGATCCTCCTTAAAGGCGAGCGGGTCTGGAACATCGAGAAAAAATTCAACATCAAAGCGGGTGTCGAAAAAGATACCCTGCCGCCCAGACTTCTTCGCGAAGCTCTTCCCTCCGGTGCTGCCAAGGGTAAGGTTACCCAGCTTGAGGTTATGCTCAAGGAATACTATACGCTTCGCGGCTGGGATACCGAAGGCGCCCCAACCAAAGAAAAGCTTGGGACTCTTGGGCTAAAAGGCTAGTATTTTAAAAAGAAGAGCTCACGCAGAGCTCGCAAAGTACGCAGAGAAAAAATAATATTTATTTTTCTTTGCGATTTCCGCGTCTCTGCGTGATGACTTTTGTGAAATTTTAGATGTTATAAAGTACTAGGTTACGGGGTTTGTGTGCAGGTCAGGTTTTTTGCCTATATAAGGAATTTTACAGGCTGCGCCGAAGCGGATATTCCCTGCCAGGAAACCGCCGGCGCCCTGGCCCATTCTCTTTGCGAGCGTTACGGCAGTAAATTACAGCAAAAGTTTTTTCCATCGGATAAAGAAGATACATTCGGCCCCGAGATTATTGTTTTAATCAACGGCCGGCACGTGTGCCATTTAGGAGGTGTTAATGCACCCCTGTTACCTGATGACCGGGTAGATATTTTCCCGGTTGTCGCAGGGGG
>WRIX01000091.1:0-6611 GCA_009782495.1 Treponema sp. | reverse complement strand
CCGAAAGAAAAACGTCACAGTCTGGCGATACTTCAGGATCTGCAGCGTAGATTCGGGTATATCCCCCGCGAAGGATTGGAAGCGGTTTCCGTATATCTCGGCATGAAGCTTTCGTCACTCTATGCTATGGCAACTTTCTTCCGGGCGCTCAGCCTAAAACCTAAAGGGAAACATATTATAAAGATTTGTGACGGGACTGCCTGCCATATACGGGGCGCTCCTGTTTTACTGGATGCCCTGGAACGGGCGTTAAAGATTAAGGCCGGAGAAACCACAAAGGACGGTCTTTTTTCTGTAGAAACGGTGAATTGCCTGGGGGCCTGCGCCATAGGACCTGTTATGGTAGTAGACGGACAATTTCATCCCAAGGTAAAACCCGATGAGGTAGGGAAAATTCTCTCTTCTTATCGCAAAGGAAAACAGCATGACAAATAACGGAAAAACCAGCGATAATTTGGTTCTTTTGGTATGCTGCGGCAATGGCTGTAATGCCAACAAAGGCGGAGAAGTTTTTGAAGCCTTAAACAAAAAACTTAAAACTCTGGGAACAAAAGCAGTCGCCGGGATAAAAGTAAAAGCTGCGGCAAAAGCTACGGGGTGTCACGGTCTTTGCGAGGACGGCCCTATAGTCAGAATTGTGCAGGACGAGGTAATGGCAAATCCAACAATGAAAAGCGGAAAACCCATTACCGGAGATATCGCTTATTACCGTGTTAAGCCGGAGGATGCGGGAGAAATAATCAACGCCCTCGCCGCCGGGAAAATAGTAGAGCGGCTTCTGTATAAAAGCGAAGCCCAAAAGACTATGCTGCCCCTGGATGAAAATCCCTTTTACGCACCGCAGCATAAAATCGCACTCAGAAATGCGGGCATTATTGATCCGGTTGATATAAACGATTATTGCCAGCGGGGCGGCTTTGAAGCCCTGAAAAAAGTTCTTTCCATGAACAGTGAATCAATAATCAGCGAAATTGAAAAATCAGGGCTGCGCGGCCGCGGCGGCGCAGGTTTCCCAACGGGCAGTAAATGGCGGCAATGCGCAGGTTTTGAAGAAAACCCCAAGTACGTAATCTGTAACGGTGACGAAGGAGACCCCGGCGCCTTTATGGATGAAGCGCTGCTGGAAGGCGATCCATTCAGCGTTATCGAAGGACTTGCAATTTGTGCCAGAGCCGTAGGTGCAGTTGAAGGATTTATGTATATCCGGGATGAATACGAATTCGCACTGAAAAGGGTTTACAGGGCGCTGGAAAAGGCAAGGGAAAAACACTTTATTGGAAAAAATATTCTGGGGTCAGGCTGGGATTTTGATATCTCCGTAGTACGAGGCGGCGGCGCTTTTGTCTGCGGCGAATCCTCGGCATTAATGGCTTCCATTGAAGGGCGGGTCGGCGAACCGCGGCCCAAGTATATACGCTCGGTGCAGCGCGGCCTTTGGGACAAACCCACGGTTCTGAACAACGTGGAAACCCTGGCAAATATTCCCTACATCATTTTTCACGGAGCTTCCCATTTTAAAAAGCTGGGAACGGAAGGCAGTACGGGAACAAAAGTTTTTGCACTGGTAGGAAAGATAAAACGTACCGGCCTTGCAGAAGTTCCCATGGGAACCACCCTTAAACAATTGGTGTTTGATGTTGGCGGCGGCATTCCCGAAGGCAGAACATTTAAAGCGGTTCAGACCGGCGGACCTTCCGGCGGCTGTATTCCGGCTTCCCTTTTGGATCTTCCCATTGATTTTGACACGCTGGACAACTACGGTTCCATGATGGGTTCAGGCGGTATCATCGTCATGGACGACAGAACCTGTATGGTGGAAGTCGCCCGGTATTACACCAACTTCCTTGCCGAAGAAAGCTGCGGCAAATGTACCCCCTGCAGAGAGGGTTTACGGCGTATGCTGGAAATCCTTACCGATTTAACCGAAGGCCGGGGACAAAAAGGAGATATCGAAAGGCTCGAAGAAACCGGGGCAACCATGAAAGAAGGCGCACTATGCGGTCTTGGAAAGAGCGCCGCAAATCCGGTGTTGTCAACAATCCGGTATTTCCGCCCTGAATACGAAGCTCATCTTAAAGATAAAAGCTGTCCTGCCGGAATTTGTCCGAAGCTAACGTCGTATATCATTCTGAAAGACAAATGCAAAGGCTGCGGTCTTTGTAAAAAAGCCTGTCCGTTGTCGGGCATCAGCGGCGAAAAGGGCAAACTCCATGTTATCAATCAAAAGTTTTGTGTCAGCTGCGGGAGCTGCAGAAGCGCTTGTCCGTTCGATGCGATAAGTACAAAAGGAGGGAAATCCTGATGGCGCTGAAAGTTACCATTAACGGCAAAGCATACGAAGCGGAAAAAGATGAGTACATCCTGGACGTTTGCAGGCGGAACCGCATACTCATACCGACACTGTGTCATCACGAAAGTCTTTCCGGCCTGGGATCCTGCCGGCTTTGTGTGGTAGAAGTAAACGAAGGAAGGGGAAACAAGGTTGTGGTTTCCTGCATATACCCCCTAAGCCGGGACTGCGAAGTTTTTACCGAAAGCGAAAAGATAAAAGGCATTCGTAAAACAATTCTTTCGATGCTGAAAGCCAGGGCTCCCGAAGGAGACAGACTGTCTTCGCTGTGCAACATGTACGGAGTTAAAGACGAAGGGCGCTTTACCGCCGCAAAAGCCGGAAAAGGCGCCTCTGCGGAACAACGCCTCGCCTTGTCCTGTGTTCTGTGCGGACTCTGCGCCCAGGCCTGTGCAAGCCTTGGCACCGGGGCAATTTCCACCGTAGGCCGCGGCGTTGCAAAAAAAATCTCTACCCCCTATAACGAACCCTCCGCGGATTGTATAGGCTGCGGAAGCTGTGCAACGGTATGTCCTACTAAAGCCATTGAATGTACCGAAACCAAAAAAGATCGTTCCATCTGGGGCCGGAAGTTTACGCTGATGCACTGCGGTTTATGCGGTAAAACCGTTGCAACAAAAGAAGAATACGAATGGGCACAGAAACAAGCCGGCGCCCGGGAAGCGCCGCCGGAATACAAGGTTCTCTGCGATGAATGCCGTAAAAAGAAAAGCGCCGATGTGTTTGCTGCCGCCTTTGGCGAGAGGCGCTAAAGCATATATACAGCGGCATCCATGCCGCGTGCTAAAATAAACGGTAACTATTTTGCGCCGTTAGCTTTCAGCCATTTAACAGCTTTAGTATATCCTTTTGCATGGGATAACGGCATGCTTTCGTCATTTGCTATTGCATTAAGGTCGGCGCCAAGTTCAGCAAGGCATTGCATAGTGTCAATATCCTGACGCTCAATTGTATAAAATATTGGAGTACGACCGTCATTATCCCTTGCATTTACATCAGCGCCAAGTTCGGCAAGACATTTTATATGTTCAACACGATCCCCCCATACCGCTTCAAACATTAATGTCCTGCCATGTTCATTTCTCTTATGAATATCAGCGCCCAATTCAACAAAGGTTTTTATTAACACTGCTTCACCTTGATGTCTGATTAACGACCACAACTCATTATTCACATCAGCGCCGAATGATGCAAATAACTTTATCCATTTAATTTTATTTTCTAAATCAAGTGAATTTAGATATGCAAAAGTAAACGCTGCATTGGGCATTCCATGATAACTTTGCCATTTTTGATTTACATTTATAGCGCCGGCTTGGATAGCGTCCTTAAATTCATCGAACTGACAGTTTTCTATCATTTCTTTTATTTCTGTTATTCCTATTACTTTGTTTGAACCATCAGAGTTTTCACTCATAAAATCCTCCTTATATTTGATTTATGCGGTGTACCATTACGCCTGCACCACTACACGAATTCGGGGTCAAACACATCGCGCCACCATTGCAAATTAGGCCAAGCAGCTAAGCTGTTCCAAAATCCGGCATTTTGGAACAGCTTCAGTTATGGGTTTTTTAATGCTTTTCCTTAACCTTTTCCTTTTCCTTGGTTATCTTGTGTTCCAGTTTGTCCATCATCATATCTATGGCAGCATTAAGTTCAAATTCCTGTTCTTTTATATGAACCGAAACCCCCCAACGAAAGTTGACTGTGGCTTCGGCGGAAAATTGCTTTTCTTTGGTCAGTGTTATTAGTAGGTCTACGATCATGTTTTCCAGGTTGTGAAGCCGGGCGATTTTTTTGTCCAGGTACTCCCTGGCGTCATCATGTAAATTAAAATGTACGGATTTGATGTCAATGTTCATAAAATGCCTCCAAAAAAATAATTAGGGGAAATCTAAAACCCCTTACAGTATTATTAAATTTTCCGTTATCGGGTATACGATGAACCCAGATCAAGTTCTTTCCGGTATTTTGCCACAGTACGCCTTGCCAGGGCTATACCCCGCTGAGCCAGCATATCAGTTAAGTCTTTGTCAGAAAGGCGCTTTTCTTCACCGGTAATAATTTCTTTCAGTATTTCTTTTACTCCTTCTTTGGAAAAATCTGAACCCCTGGAAACGGAGTTCGTAAAAAAATGGCGGAGCTCAAAAAGCCCCCACTCGGTCTGCACGTATTTACTGTTGGCTGTCCGGGAAATAGTTGTTTCGTGAACCCCCAATTCCCCGGCTATATCCCTTAGGGTCAGGGGAACTAAAAACTTGGGACCTCTAAGAAAAAAAGGCCGCTGAAACTCAACAATCGCTCTTGTTACACGAAGCAGGGTATGGTTTCGCTGGTTAATGCAATGGATAAACCAGCGGGCTTCCCGGATGTTCTCTCTTACAAAATCCCTGACCTCCCTGCCGTCGATCTTTTTTTTGGTGATCTTCAGAAAAAAAGGATTAATGCCCACTATAGGAATTTCTTCGTTATTCAGGATAACCGATAACTTGTCTTTTTTACGGCGAACTTCCACATCGGGCACCGCATAGCGTGTTTCTCCGTGAGTAAACTGCCTGCCGGGAAAAGGAGAAAGCTCTTCCTTGATGCGATTGTAACAGGCCTCCAGCTCTTCTTTGGTACAGCCCAGAATCTGAGCTGTCTCGGCAAAGTTTCCCTTTTCCAGGTCTTTCAGGTGATCGAGAGCTGCTTCCATAACCGGTGAAAAATCAGGAAGCAGGCGCGCCTGAACCAAAAGGGATTCCCGGTAACCGGACGTACAGGTTCCCGGCGGTTCCAGCGATCTGACCAAGGCAAGCGCTTTCCCGGCATCCGAAGGGTTTTCGTTTTTTAGCAGGAGTTCCGGAGCCTCTTTATGAAAACCATCATCATCAAGGTTCCGTATTAAAAGCTCTCCTATACGGCGTATGTCGTTTTCTCCGGTTTCCAGAGCTAACTGCCACAGAAGATGTTCCTGCAGGGTCTCGGGCCTGGAAATGACCCCTTCCAGAAAGTTTTGATGCTCATCCTCGTCCATGCCGTGGCGGATAAAGCCCGCGTCAGAACTGGTTTCAAACCAGGCATCTTCTTCTTTTTGATAAACATCGGAGCCGGCGGCCACAACAGCTTTGGCATACGCATCGGCGACAGCGTCCCGGGTAACAACCGCCGGTTCTTCCAGCACTTCCAGTGCGGGGTTTCTTTCTATTTCTTCATCTATTTTTTCCCGTAAATCCAG
The DNA here is from genome assembly GCA_009782495.1 of Treponema sp. Classification (GTDB taxonomy): domain Bacteria; phylum Spirochaetota; class Spirochaetia; order Treponematales; family Breznakiellaceae; genus WRIV01. The sequence goes on along the minus strand of WRIX01000091.1, from coordinate 1,041 downwards.
AATTGGCAGCTCCATCAGCTTAATAGACTGGTACAGTTGGGTATTCATCCTGAGCTGCTGGGACTGAAGCATGCCCTGGCGCTGCTGCATACTACCACTATCAGTCCACTTTCCGGGTTTGTCAACAATTAGTATCGCCCATTAGCTGGGACTGAACGCATCGGTATAAATCTGTTACTTGTCAGGTGGGGGAAAGAACGCCCATTCAGGCCGGTTGGTCGTCGCTGCTGTTTACGCACACTTTGGTGTGGCATTTTTTGTAGGACGCCAAATGGCCTTCATGGTCAACCTTTCCCCCACCTGCGTGGCAACATTTTTTTCCGATGCGTTCAGTCTGGCAGATATAGGTAAGGAGGGTAACCTAAGAAATGGCTAAGGAATGTTTAAGCCACATGAGAGGGCAAGCGTCCTGCCGAAATCCGTGTAGGGCCCCGCCAAAATAGCTTTCCCTACCACTATTGTCATACTGGTTTGATCAGGGTTATCCATGAAACATTTACGTGAACATGCTTGCCCCACAGGAGGGGAAGTCTGACCTGACGGGGACTTTCGGCGTGCAACAATAGCAGCCATGCCAAAGCATGCGTAAACAGCAGCCACGACCGACGTCTCCGCTCGGGGCAGATTCCCCTTTATGTGGGGTAGAATGGTTCGGAATGTGTTTCTTGGATAACCCTTAAGGCAACAGATTTATTCCGATGTGTTCAGTCCACCCAATAGCTGTCTTTACACATCCATAGCAAGTACAGTATGCTGACCACAGGAGCCGTGTTCATGAAAGTAAAGTTGTATCCTATTGCCGTATTTGTGTTCTTGTTGACCCTCTTGGTATGTGCAGCGTGCCATAACCCCTATTATGGAGAAAATCCTCAAGCCCTTCTTTGAAGAAGACAGTTCCTACCGGGAAATCCCCATTGCTTATTTAACCTATATTACTACTGGCAGCACACCAGAAACCATTACCATTACCGGCTATACCGGCCCAGTTCCAATGGGCAAAGTAAGCATTCCGGCCCAGATAAACGGAATACCGGTTACCGC
>WRIX01000090.1:8282-9586 GCA_009782495.1 Treponema sp. | reverse complement strand
TAAAAGCATTGATCTTCAAAGCCGCATCCTCTTTATTAATAAGGATGTGGTGGTGGTCAATAAATCGGCCGGCGAAGCAATGGAAGGGGCCAAACGGGGAATCGTGGATTTGCCGGCTCTCCTTAAAGAGCATTTGAATAAAGAGAACGAAAGTAAAGGTAAAGCCAGGAGAAAACATTTCGACCCGGTAGCTGTCCACCGTCTGGACGTGCCGGTAACAGGCTGCGCCCTCTTTGCCAGAAATGCCAAAACGGTAACATATCTTAACAAATCTTTTTCCCGTAACATGTACGAAGGCGGCAGAGCGGAAAAATACTACTGGGCAGTGGTGGAATTATCGCCTGCTTTTTCCGCGCTTCCCGATACCGGGGAACTTGTCCACTGGATTCAAACCAATACAAAAAAAAATAAAAGTACCGCTTATAATGATCCCAACTCCCAGCGTAAAGAAGCAATACTCCGCTACCGTATCCGGGGAAAGGGAAAAACCTACGGTTTTATGGAAATAGAGCTGGTAACCGGACGGCACCACCAAATCCGGGCTCAGCTTGCCGCAATAGGCATACACATCAAGGGTGATTTAAAATACGGCGCCAAACGTAGCGAAAAAGACGGCGGTATTCGCCTCCATTCCCGTTCTCTCTACTTCCCCGATCCATCCGTGCCGGGAAACTTTATTCATATCAGCGCCGATCCTCCGGTAGCAGACAAACTATGGAGTATGTTCCTGAAGATCTGAATATTTCAGTCCGTTATTTTGCCATTGCATCCTGGCATGTTTGTTTTAAACGCTGGGCGTCAAAAAAATCCGGATTGATTTTTAACGCCGCTTCCGCATCTGCGAGAGCTTTTTTATAATCTTTGCTCATATAATAGATAAAACCCCGCCAAAATAAAATCGCTTCATTTTTGGGCGCCAGCTTTTGCGCCTGATTAAAATCCGCAATTGATTTTTTATAATCCTCTTTATTGGCATAGGCTTCAGCCCGGCGGAAATAAGCTTCTATGGATTTTTTATCCAGTTTGATCGCCTGGGAATAATCCGCAATAGCCTTGTCATAGTCGCCGGAAGAAGCATGTGCACGGCCCCGCTGAATGTATCTTTCCGTATTTTTTGGCTCAAGTTTTATTGCCTGTGTAAAATCCGCTATAGCATTATTGTGGTCGCCGGAATCCAGATAGGCAAATCCCCTGTTTTCGTATGATTCAATGTAATTGGGATTTAGTTTGATCGCCTGGGAATAATCCGAAATGGCTTTTGTAAAGTCTTCCTTTTGATGATATGTATAACCGCGGTTATTATA
>WRIX01000090.1:3140-8182 GCA_009782495.1 Treponema sp. | reverse complement strand
GGCTGCCCGCTGTTGGACCGGAACCAGGGCATCCAATGGGCATTTATCCATTCACCGTCGTGATGGCCCGAACATTCGGGGATCATGCCTCCAATATCATCAATCATTACCCGCAAGCCGGAGTTTTCGAGTACTGTTGCTTCCCTTCCGCCAAGTTCTGTAACTCTGGAAACCGAGCTTTTATTATCGATGTTATCCATAATTTATACCCCTATACAATAAAATACCCCTGATTAGGCGTATTTGCAATCACTTTTTTACTGATTGTTCAGCGGCAGCGTTTTCAGGTATTCAAGGATTGGCCTTGTCCAATCGGCATTGTTTGCTTCCGAAAAATTCCGGTAAAGATTCAGAATATGATCCCGAATTTTTGCACCATCATCCGGATCGACAAATGGTTCACGGTAATACGGTGCATATTCCGGCGGAATATCCGCAGATTCTCCGGTGTTAAAAAGTTTGAATATGATGCGTTCGGCGCCGGCATTGTTAAACAATTCAGGATCAAAACAATTCATGGTATAGAGCGCTGCTGCAATGCAGTTGACACTGTGCTGTTTTACATACATAACCGCTTCTATAATCGCCATAGCACCTGCAAATACTTTTTCTGCAAGTTTATGCAAGGCTTCTTCTTCGCCCAGCTTCTGTGTGTAATAACGAAATGCCGTATAGCTATGAACCATCAGCATTACATGAAGCGAAGGGACACACATCAGGTGGGGATCAAGCAAATGAATCAGCTTAAAATGAAAGCCTTTTTTGTATAACGGTCTTGCCGTTGTGGAAAGGTTATTTCGGTAAATCTGAAATGCAAAGGTATAGAGATTTGTAACGGAAGTAATAAAACCTGCCGCCAGTTTTTTTCCTGTTTTTCCGCAGCCGATACAAAGGAAACCGGCTATACGAATCCAAAATGCCGTAAAATCCAGGTAGATTCGGACAAATCCGGGATTAAAAGGAATACATTCATCAAGACTATGATCAACGCGCGAAACAGGAATACCCGGAAAAAGAACCGAACGGTATTGAAATATAAAAAACTTATTCAGAATGGTCCATATACAGCGAATTCCCCTGAAAAAAAGACCGGGATGAAGCAAAATAACAAGCAGGGTTCTTCCAACGCCGGGCAATTGATTTTTTTCTTTGTTTACCGCTGCACTATTCATTCATCCCCTTGCCTAAGTTTCCGTTTTAAGTCATAGTACCTACCAGGGAGAATTGCTTCAAGCGTACGTGCCTGAAATGTTTGAAAAATGCTGGGACCTGTTGTTAATGCAATTACTATAGTTATCTGTTCTCTTTTGGGATGTTTTATAATTAAGGGAATTCCCGAACGGTTTGAAGATCTGATAAAAAAATGTCTGGGTCTGGCGACTATTTATATCGGAATTCGCGGATCTATGGCAAACCAAAGACCGCTGCTTCTTATTATGAGCCTTGTGGCAGGCGCTGTTTTAGGGGAGCTTATTGACATCGACAAGTGGATGAACCGGCTTGGGCTCTGGGCTGAACGTAAACTTTACCGGAATAAGACAACAGAAACGGAAAATAATGCAGCAGCCAAACATGAGATAAACAGTACAAAAAAATCTTTTGCACAGGGTTTTGTAACAACCAGCATACTGTTCTGTTCCGGATCAATGGCGATTGTAGGTTCCATGCAATCAGGTCTTTCGGGGAACCACGAAATGCTCTATACCAAGTCAATTTTAGACGGTACCATTTCCATTGTTTTTGGCGCATCTATGGGTATAGGAGTGCTTTTTTCCGCCGTACCGGTTTTGATTTATCAGGGCGGCATTGCACTTCTTTCCATGGTGATCAAGGATTCACTTACGCCGGAAATTATTACCGAAATGTCGGCTGTAGGTAATTTGCTGGTAGCGGCTATTGGCATTAATTTTGCTTGTTTGTCCGAAGGAAAACCAATCAAAGTGGCTAATCTGATACCGGCAATTTTTATTCCCTGGATATATATGGCTATGGAACCTCTGATTCGCAACTACCTGTCTTTTTAATGTCTTAAGAAACCACGTTCACCGGAGAACCCTTAATAAATTCCCTCAGGTTAGAAGCGGCAATCTCCATGCAGCGTTTGCGGCTGTCCTGCGTAGCCCAGGCAAAATGCGGGGTAAAAATACAGTTTTTTGCAGTCAGAAGCGGATTACCGGCTTTCATGGGTTCTTCGGAAATTACATCCAGTCCTGCGGCGTAAATTTTACCTGTGTTAAGAGCGGCTGCTAAATCTTCTTCCGCCACAATAGTTCCCCGTGCGGTATTAATCAGTATTGCTCCGTCTTTCATTTTGGCGATTGTGTTTTTATTGATCATTCCAATAGTATCGGGGTTGGCGGCACAGTTAAGGGTAATTACATCGGAACGTGCAAGGAGTTCATCCAGGCTTACATAATCAGCACAGGATTTTCCTTCTTCGTTTTGACTGCGGCTATATGCAATTGTTTCCATGCCAAAGGCTTTTGCAATCCGGGCAACCGCTTTGCCAATGGTTCCAAGACCGATTATCCCCAGTGTTTTTCCTGCCAAATCCAGCAGGGGATAATCCCTGAAACTAAAATCCTTGCTGCTTATCCAGCGGCCGGCATGAACCGCGTTGTTGTGATCACCGGTATGGAGGCATATTTCCAGCAATAATGCAAAAACTGTTTGAGCAACAGATGCTGTGGAATAACCCGGTACATTGGTTACAATAACGCCCTGCTCTTTTGCAGCGGCAATATCAACAATGTTGTAACCTGTAGCAAGAACCCCAATGTATTTCAGGGCAGGAGCACTCTTAATAATCCCGCCGGATAGTACTGTTTTATTGGTCAGGATAATCTCTGCATCCCCAATTCTTTGCAGTGTTTCATCCCCGGCGCTTCTTTCATAGACAGTTAAATCCCCCTGTTCTTCAAAGTCCTTCCAACTCATGTCTCCCGGGTTCAGAGCATAACCGTCCAGTACTACTATGCGCATAATTACAACTGTGGGCTTATTAAAATTCCAGATGCAGGTTTTCGAAAATACCCCGCGTTCCCGGAGGTCCTTCCAGGAAATAATCAAAATAAGACAGCATAGGATGATCAGGGTTGTTTCTTCGGGCTTCTTCCCACAATTTGTGTTTTTCGGAATCCGGCAATGATGCAAGAAATACTCCATTAAGGATCATACGATATAGGTTTTCTACACTTTTTTTGTTCATCGGGGCCTCCATTGTCAGTATTGTCAATTTTGGAGCTTTTGGCAATAGGAAAGAAATAGTACCTTGAATAAAACTTTTGTTTTTGTTAGTCTAAAAAAGCGCGGGGATATAGCTCAGTTGGTAGAGCGATTGGTTCGCAATCAATAGGCCAGGGGTTCGAATCCCCTTATCTCCAATAAATTCTTAACAGCAAGTAAAATTAAATTTTTATCTACTTTAGCATATAGCAAAAAAATCGGGGATTCGAACCAGGAAACTACAGTAGTTCCTCCCGGTTTTGTTCCTTGATTTGCTCAACAATTTCCCGCATATGCTGGGTTTCGCCTTTTTTGGCGACAAGCACACTGCCGGGGCCTCCGTTTTTTCCCGATCTGACTGCTATAATTAAATCTTCTACACCTATTAGCGCTACAGGTATATCCGAATCCACAAAGCAGTCTTTTGAACCGGTTTGGTATACTTCGGATTTGTTCAATTTATTTTTATCAATAAGGGCGGCATATTCATCCCACCCGCCTACGTCAAGCCAGTCAAAACCGGCTTCGACCATTACTGTATCCAAACATTTTTCCGCTATGGCATAGTCAAAGGAAATGGCTTTAACATCATTGTAGGCATTTTTCAGATCCAGCCATTCCCACAGGATCCGCAATCCCTTTTCGGTTCTGAAGGATCGATCGTCAGGCGCCCGGAGTTTTTCAAAAGGCTGCATCAGGTCAGGCGCACTCCGGCGGAATTCATTCAGCATAAACCTGGAAGAAAAAGCAAACATTCCGGAATTCCAGTAAAAGTTGCCCGCTTTTACAAACTCTTCTGCTTTTTGCCGGTCCGGTTTTTCCCGGAAACTTGTAACTTTATATACATCCGGTTGTTCCGCTGTTCGGGAAACAAGCTGACCGGTTTCAATATAGCCGTATCCTGTTTCCGGTCCCCGGGGTTTAATGCCGAATATCGTCAGCTTGTCTGCCTGGGCAAATGCTTCCGCAGCTGCCGTATCCACCATAAAATGATCGAGAGGACTGATTATATGATCGCTGGTGAGTACAACAACATTCCGTTCCATTCCGCTCATCCAGTCGATATAATGCAGCGCACAGGCAATGGCAGGGGCGGTATTTTTTGCTTCCGGTTCGGGTATCAGCACCATGTGTTCTTTTTCGGCGGCGGAATATTTATCGCAGGCCTTAACAATCTGTGTTACATGGAAGCGGCCTGCAATGATAATTATTCTGCCGTGTTTATCCCGGTCTATCAGCGCCAGCGCCCGTTCTATTGCCGCATTAAAAAAACTTCCCTCCGCATCGGGAGAAGGAATGGGCAGGAATTGTTTTGGGGATCTGCTGCTTGATGCCGGCCAAAGCCGTGTGCCGGAACCCCCTGCTATGATAATGCAATCATTAAACATTGATACTCATTAGTTTAAAACAGAATTTTTCAGAATGCAAGGGTTTAATTAACGCTCTGCCAGAAATGGCACAAGGTATTCCTGTATTACAATCATGATGAGGTGCCGGGAATCGTTAGCCCTGCTTTTTGAATCAATTCCATAAAATAATCCGGCAGAGGAGCGCTGATTGTTAAGCCTCCGTAAACCAGGGAAGAAGGCAGGTATAGTGAAAGCGCATGAAGAAGCAGCCGTTTTATCCCAAGTGTTTTTTTTAATTTTTTGTTAAGGGCAAAGTCGCCGTATTTATCATCACAGAGGATAGGATGACCTGATTGAGCAAGGTGACGCCGGATCTGGTGCATACGGCCGGTGGAAGGCAGAAGTTCGGCCAATGAGATGTTGATTACATCTTCTGATTTTTCATGGTTGGTTAAAATCATAGATCCC
>WRIX01000090.1:0-2742 GCA_009782495.1 Treponema sp. | reverse complement strand
GCCTTTACCGCCCTGAACAGCAAGCCCTGCGGGTTTGTTGAGCACCAGGAGATTTTCGTCTTCAAATAAAATCGTTATACCTTTCATAAAACTTTTTCTTGCCCGGTAACCATTATCTGCTAACGGGGTTTTAGAGATGATTATTATACAGTACAATGGGCTTATGAAAAAACTGCTGTTTCTCTGTTCAATTTTAATTCTTTCTCCAATCCTGCTGATTCAGGCTGAACCGCTTTTTTCTCCTACCTGGGAATTCCGTTTGGATCTTCCCGAGGGGTATGAATTGTCCGGCGGTGACAGAAAGAATTCTTTTTCCTTTAAGTCTTCCTTTGGAACCAGCCTGGATATCATGGTTTATCCGGACAAGGCTTCCGTTGCTGCGCTGGCAGAAGAAATGGAGAAGAGACTTTCCAACCGAGGCAAGACACATTTATTTACCTATAACAACAAAGAAACGGCGGTTATGGAACTTGAAATTGGTCAGGGAAGAGATGTCATGACTGGCTGGGCTTTGTGCCTGGAACTGGAGATGCAGGTTGCCGCTTCAACAAAGGGCGGGCCAAATACAAAGGCATACATGGTGGCATTGGCCTATGGACCTCCAAAACCGGAATTACAATGCTTTCATCTTTCAGTGCTGGATTCCATAGAAGGAGGAGAGGGGGATCGCCATCTGCCCGGAGCAATGACCACATTCCTGCACCCCCGTGGCAAATGGTTTACGGCAAAACTGGCCAACAGTAATGAAGTTGCCCATTTCCGGGAAAACGACGATGTGGCGGCTCAATCCGTTGTAGACCGTGAATTCGAAGTAATGAAATTTTACCTGGAATCCAAACTATGGCAGGAAGCATGGAAACGTTTTTACCGTGCTATATTTAAGGATGCTTTTGATCGATTGGAGGACGCCGCTTTTCTTCTGGAACGGAGCTGGAACAACAAAGTCCTGGGACCCAGCGGAGAAGGAGAAAAACTTGAAGAAGTACAAAGGCTGGGAACAAGAAATGCGGAGGGGTTTTATGTCGCTTCCAAAGCATTGGAATGGGTTCAGGGTTTTGAATATGAGCGGGATCTTACCGGCAGTGATTTTGTTAATCTTGTAACTGCCGCCAGAGAAGGACGGGGCGACTGTGATTCACGGGCCATGCTTTGGGCAATCATCATTGCCCAGGCTCATGTTCCGTCGGGAATCATGGTATCCAGAGAATACAGTCATGCTATGGGTCTGGCTGATCTTGAAGGGGAAGGAGCCCGCTTCCCCATGAAGAACAACAGCGGCAAAGCAATACGCTGGCTTGTTGCAGAAACCACTGCCAAGGTTGCCCTTGGCCTTATTGGAGAAACGGTCAGCGAAGAATCAAAGTGGCTGGGAATAACGTTTGAGTGATGTACCAACGCTCCGGGTGTTAGACCTTAATCAATAAATCATACGCTTCTTTTGCAGATTGAGTTGCAAGCAGAGACGTGCGCAGTTCCTTGTTTTTCAGCCGTGCGCTGAAAAACGACAGGGTTTGCAGATAATAAGCATGCTGATTATAAGCAGCGGCTATCATAAAGAGAAGCCGTACCGGTTCATCGTCCAGGGTCTGGAAGTCAACGATATCTGTTTTGCTTATACCAACCGACACAACCAGGTCGGTAACGGAGCTTAAACGCACATGAGGTATAGCTATACCCCTGCCTATGGCCGTACTCATTAATTCTTCTCTTTGAATGATCCTTTCTGTTAATTCCTGCCGGTTTTTAACCTGCGGGGCTGTAGAAAGGTTTTCGGCCAATATGGTCAGAGCGTCCTGTTTTGAAGCGTTGTTAAGAAACAGTATACGGTCAGGTGAAACTATAGATTCTACCTGTATCGCTGCAAACCTTTGTTTTTGAGACCCCGAAAGCCTGGTGTTTACCCATTGTTCAATGTCCGATTTCTTAAAACGCCACACCGTGCCGATTTTTCCCGAAGGGATTTCCCCCTTTTGGGCCCAGTCGTAAACAGTCCGCTCTGAAACCCGCAGGTACTTTGCCACTTCGTCAATTGTTAAAATATCTTCTTCAATCATTACTAATAAAGTACATAAAATGTCAAAAAATGTCAAGGGGTTCCAGGAATATATAGTTGCGTGACCCCCGCGTATCCGAGATGCCTCATTTCAAAATGTTACCGAAAATAATGGATATTTCCCGAAAACACGGTATACTACCAATAGAGGTTATATTCAACCGCAAAAATTTTGACAATAGGGAAAAACCCATGATAAACTTAAAAGCCGTTTGCCGTTTGCCGTTTGCCTCACTACTTATTAGAAGAAACTTTTCACTTTTAGCACTTTTTGTCGTACTTTCCCTTATTCTTACCGCCTGCTCTAATGGTTCAACCGACAGCAGCAGTGGTGAAGGCGGCACATTCATCCCCGAGTACTCAATCGACGACACAGGCCCCGGCGGCGGCAAAATCATCTATGTTTCAACAGGAGGCTTTACCGTAACCGGCACAGGTTCGTTTACCGCCCACTACCTTGAAGCCGCCCCTGCAAATATGGCAACAAATCTGAAATGGTGTTCTCATACTGGTGTTCCTTGGTGTGATGTAACCACAGGGACAGCGATAGGCACAGGCAAAGCGAATACAGCCGCGATCATTGCCGCCCACTCTGGCGATACAGTCGCCAATAATGCCGCAAAAGCGTGCGCTGAATACAGCAACAACGGTAAAACTGACTGGTTCCTTCCAAGTAAAGACGAACTGAA
>WRIX01000089.1 GCA_009782495.1 Treponema sp. | reverse complement strand
GGCTGTTTGCGAAGACAATTTTTTGAGGAATGATGCAAGCAGAACGGCTTTTCTGTCTCTGAATAATTATAAAAGGGCGTTGTTTTTGTGCGGGGGAATTGGTTTTATCCTGCCTCAATATTATAATGCAGAAGGAGCTGGTTATGGCAGATATTCAAACCGAAGGCTTAACGTTCGAAAAAGTCTGGGCATCAATTCGGGAATCAGACCGGAGAATGAAAGAGGCAGATCGTAAATTTGAAAAGAAACAAGAGGCATTAACAAAGCAAATTATGGAACTCAGCCGTCAAATGGGCCTTCTCCATAACAGGTTTGGAGAATTGGCTGAACATATGGTGGCGCCAAGCATTACAGAAAAATTCCGCGAAAAAGGTTTTAAGTTTATCAGATTGTTCAATAAAGGCCTGACAATTGAAGACCCAAAATACATGAAGGCTATTGCAGAAATTGATATTCTGCTGGAAAGCTACGAGGTTGCTATAGCAATAGAGGTAAAAGCCAAGGCATCTTACAAGGATGTGGACAAGCATGTAAAGCGCATGGCATTACTTAGAAGATGGACAGCAGAAATGTACCGACAGAGGAGTCTTCTGGGAACATTATATAAAAAGAAATTATTGGGTGGAATAGCCGGGGCAATAATGTCCGACGAGGTAAGAACGTATGCCCAAAAAGCGGGTTTTTATACAATAGTGCAAAGCGGCGATACGGTAAAAATTGATGTTCCGGATGATTTTGTGCCGAAAGATTGGTAAATTACCGGTTGTTTGCTAAAAAATACTAAAAACACTTCATTTTATAACTTTTTTCTGGCCGATTTTCATTGAACAAAATGCGTTTTTCGGGTAAAATAGGCATCAAACAGGAAAAATGTGTCATTTTTGACCAGTTTTACTTGGTTTTAGTATTATTTGAACTTTTGCAGTGAGGTTTTTTACAGGATGTTGGATATTGGACCGCTTCACCGCTCAGAATACGAGATGGATACGTCCGAGAGAGTTGTTATTGCCGAAGCTCCGGGAAGGCTCATTTTTTTGGGCGAACACGGAGAAAACAAAGCAGGTTTTTTTCTTTCTGCGGCAATAAACAGGACTATCCAGGTAGCGGTAAGCCAACGAAAGGACAATTCCATACGGTTTTTTGCAGCCGGCCTTGGAGAACGGAAGCGGACTACCCTGGTAAACCTTAAATACAAGCGGGAAGACCGCTGGGCCAACTATATTAAACTGGCTATTTATATTTTTGCGAAACTTGGCCGTCCTGCCAAGGGCCTTAATTTTACTGTTATTGGAGATATACCCCAGCAGGCGGAGCTTGCTTCGTCCACCGCTATAGAAGTGGCTTCTACCGTTGCGTTAAAAAGTTTCTTTAAAGTATCCCTTACCGACAAAGAACTCCTTTGCTTGCTGGTAAAAGCGGAATCGGAATTTTTCGGCAAAGAAGAGGTAAGTTCGGTGGATTACCTTGTCGCCCTTAATGCAAAAAAAGATCAATTACTTCTTGTGGACGAAAAAAACGAAGAAGTGGCGCGTATTAAAAGTCCTTTTAACCGCTATAAAATGCTTCTGATGGATTCCCGTGTTCCCCGTGCCGGAGTCGATGAAGAACTTAAACAACGGCGGAAAGATATTCAGGCAGGTCTGGAACTCCTTGAAAAAAAACGGCCGGGTTCCAGCTTTAGGGATTATGTACCGGCAGATCTTCTTGAATCCATGGGCGATTTGCGGGAAGAAATCAGGCGGCGTTCTCTCCACATAGTGGAAGAAAATCAGCGTATTCGGGAAGTTGCTGACGCTCTGAAAAAGGGAGATATGGAAGAAATTGGCAGGATTATCTATCATTCTCACGAAAGCCTGCGGGATTTATACGAAGTTTCCTGTCCGGAAATTGACTGGCTGGTCAAACGGGCGCAGGAAATAGAAGGAGTGGCGGCTTCCCGGATGACAGGACGGGGTTTTGGGGGTTGTACCTACACAATACTCAAAGAAAACGCCCAAGAAGAGTTTTGCAAGCGGCTCGAAGATTACGAAAGGATCTTCGGTTTCCACCCCCTGGTATATGATATACGGCCCGCTACTGGGGCCAGGGTTATTGCCAAAGGATGATTCATGGCTCCCCATAATTTTCTGGAAGATGGCATACGGCTTTTTAACAACAAGCGCTGGGACAAGGCGCTGGCAGAATTCCTTAAGATCGACAATACAGGTTTTGATCCGGAAGATAATACAGATCTGGCTTATTATCTGGGGCTTTGTTATACCAAGCTGGAGCATTTTGACGAAGCTCTGCTGTATCTGGAACAGGTGGTAACCGGTTCGGATGATCCGCTGCGTGTTTATCAATGCCGGCTGACTCTGGCATATATCTACGTTATTACCGGGCGATCCAAGCTGGCGGAGTTCGAACTGGGCCGGCTTGCAAAAAGCGGTTATGAATCAATTCAGATCTATACCACTATGGCTTATGCTGCCTGGTGTCAAAAACAGTATCAAAAGGCGGTGGATTTTTACGAAAAAGCCCTGGACATGGACGAAAACAACACCACTGCCCTGAACGGCCTTGGTTATATACTGGCCGATTCCGATATCGACGTAAAACGGGGATTAAAGCTATGCCGCAAGGCTGTGGACAGAAAACCCCAAAGCGCCGCTTACCTCGATTCCCTGGGCTGGGCATATTTTAAAAACGGCGATATTAACGAAGCCCGAAGCTGGCTTCGCAGGGCTTTTGATCTTTCGCCTCAGCGCAAGGAAATTAAAAAGCACATGAAAATTGTTGTAGGCGGCGATACTTTATAATGTAAGAAGACAATACTTTGACGGAGGGGAAAAGTATTTTAAAAATGAACAATCCGGTTAAGAAGCGTTTACTTCTGTCGCTCAGGCTGTGCGGTTTGGCGCTTCTGTCTTCTGTGTTTCTTGCTCAAAGTACGGAGGAATTCGGGCCTAATTTCCTGCAAGTAGGCGACACAGGCGCTACTCTTAACGATACGGTAAATGCCCAGACCGAATTCCGCATCGGTATTCAGGCCTATTACCGGTATGCTTTTAACGAAGCGATTAACGCTTTTGAACGGGCCAATTCTTTCCGGCCCGGAGAACCGCTGATCCTCGACTGGCTGGGCCGTGCATACTACCGCTCGGGTTTTGAAACCACGGCTTTACGGCAGTGGGAATTTGCGGCGGATCGCAGCGGTTCTTCATCTGACGAAATACTTCTGTTAAGCCGTATCGAAACGGTCAGAAACAGGCGGAGCCTGCTTCCATTTATGGAAGAAGGACAGCGTTATGTAGAATCGGGCCGTTATCCCGGACGCGGCGGGAACAGCATTTATTTCCGCCAGCCCATTGCAGTGCTGCCGCTGGAAGACGGTACAGCCTGGGTTACTGCCTATTCCAGCAACGAGCTTGTACGTGTCGATGTAAACGGCCTTATAAAACAGCGTCTACGGGGGCCCATTAATGGCTTTGACCGGCCATACGATGTAGTTCGCGCTCCCGGCGGGAAGTTCTATGTTTCCGAATACCGGGGAGGCAGGGTAAGCGTTCTGGATCCTCAGGGTAACTGGCTTTCCTATATAGGTCAAAAAGGCATAGGCGAAGGAGAATTTGTCGGTCCGCAGAACCTGGCGGTGGATAGGGACGGCTACCTCTATGTTGTAGATTACGGTAACAGGCGTATTTCCAAATTTGATCCCGAAGGGGAATTCCTCTTTTCTTTTGGAAAGAAAGGCGGCGATTTTAACGGTTTTCTTTCACCGACGGGCATTGCCTGCATGAATAACAGAGTTTTTGTTGCAGACGGTGTTCACAAACAGATCTACAGTTTCGACCGGAACGGTGCGTACGTTGGTGTCCTTGTGGAAGAAGGGCTTGACGGCCCGGAAAGCATTCGTGTTGTTAAAAATCCCTCTGCTTTATATGACAGTTACCTGGATTCGGATTACGGCGATTCCCATTACAGTGATTTTGATTACAGTCCAATGCAGAACTACAATGCACAGACAGACCTGGATTCAGAAATTCCGTACGACAGCGATTGGGATTATGATTCGGATACGGGCTATGACCAGTATATGGATTACGATTTGGATCCGGCAGGGCCGCTTGATCATTTCTATGGCTCGGGTATGCTTCTTGTTGCAGACACTACCCGTGTACTTATAATTGATCCGAATTCTTCCATTGTAAGGGAACTTGGAACAATTGGAGGCAATGCAAGGATAACCGGAGCGGATGCGGATGCCAACGGTAATATACTGGCTGCCAACTTTATGGGCGATGAAGTGGCGGTAATGAGTTCTGCCGAAGATATGGCTTCCGGTTTCTTTGTCCAGATAGACCGTGTAGTTGCAGATAACTTTCCCCAGGTTACGGTGGAACTTTCTGTTCATGACAGGCGGCGCCGTCCGATTCTTGGACTGGACCAGCGGAATTTTTTACTGACCGAAAAAAATCACCCGGTACAACATCAGGAATTTCTGGGCGCCGGATATTTTTCTGCCAATTATGATATTTCGGTTTTAATGGAACGGTCGGAACGCAGTGTTCTTTTACGGGATGATTTTGCGGCGGCCATGAGGGATATTAATGCCGCAGGCGCCCGGCTTGTATCGGTAGTCTCGGCCGCAGAAACTCCGGTTAAGGAAAGGATTGGCGAAAGCAGTACAGCCCTTGCCGCAGCAGCCCGCGGCGGGATTTACAGTCCGTATTGGCGTTTTGATTTAGGCCTGCGGCTTGCCGCCACCGACCTTCTTGCCGGAGAAAAGAAACGGGCTGTTGTTTTTGTCACTTCCGGCGAACTGGGAGAAATGGCTTTTGAACAGTACAGTCTTTCGGAATTGTCGGCATATCTTGCCAATAACGGTATTATCTTTAATGTAATAATTACCGGAGACGGACAGGCCGGGGAAGAACTCCTTTACCTTTGCGAAGAAACCGGAGGCGAGATTGTTCATCTTTATCAGCCTTCCGGAGTAGGGCCGGTTATACAGTCAATAGCGGCAAAAGGTCCGGGTTCTTATGCCCTTTCGTACCGTTCTTCCCTTCAAACCAACTTTGGCAGGGATTTGCTTCCCATAGAAGCGGAAGTATATCTTATAGAACGTTCGGGCCGCGACAGGATTAATTACTTCGCTCCCTTGCAATAAGCAGGATGCCATATTGGACTATACTTATACTATGGAGGGGACAGATAATTCTCAATCAATACAAGCCGTCGCCTTTGATCTGGATGGAACCCTCTATCCGAATTATCGCCTGTATTCACGACTTCTTCCGCAATTAATACTTCATCCCTTTTTTTATGCTGCTTTTATGAGAGCGCGCCGCAGGCTTCATTCCGGTCAAAATGAAAGTCCGGAACAAACTTCTTCTTTTTACGTCAGGCAGGCGTCAATTATGGCTGAGTTGCTGGGAACGACAGTGAATCAGACCGAACGTATGCTGGAACGTCTTGTTTATGGACACTGGGGAAAATTTTTTTCCGGAATAAAAATCTTTCCCTGGCTTAAAGAGACGCTCCTTGCGTTAAAGGGAGCAGGGTTTCGCCTGGCCGTTCTTTCGGATTTACCTCCGGTACAAAAACTCTCCCTGCTGGGTCTGGAAGGTATATTCGATGCGGTTCTTTCCTCCGAAGAAACAGGAGCCCTTAAACCGTCCGGTGTACCGTTTGCCGCCCTTTCACGTGCGTTAAACATCGATCCCGGCAAAATTATTTATGTGGGAAACAGCCTCCGTTTTGATGTGGAAGGAGCAAAATCCGCAGGAATGAAGGCTGCGCTTATCCGGCGAAGTATTTTCAGTACGGGCCACGCTCCGGAAAGAAGTATTAATACAGCGGATTTTGTTTTTCGGGACTATCGCCAATTGCAGGATTATATATTACAATATAGAGGAAAATGACGGCCTTGTTTACCATTGGAAACATTTTAGTATTGGGTATTTCTTTATTTGTAATATTCATCCTCAGGTATATGGACAGACAAAACCGTTCGGTGGATTTGGCCAGAGAATACGGTAAACGGCTGAAGGATGATATAGCCGCCTTTGCGGAAGAAAAAGCCGCTGAGGTAAAGGATAACGGCCTTGTTCTGGATGTTCAAAAGAGCGCCGTAAAAGAAGCCTTAAACCGGCTTACGGAAGCCAATGCGGAACTGAACAATAAAACCGGCGAGATAATACAAAGAAAGGAAGAGATAGAACGGATTGGCGTAAGAATTGTCGACTATGATAAATCTTTGGAAGAGCTGATCCGCGTAACGAACCGGGTACAGGAAGATGTAAACCGGTTAAAAGAAGAATCTGTTTTTGTAACAGAAACAGCAAAAAAAATTGATGGGATAAAAACACAGGCCGGAGAACTGGAAAAGGATATTGGCAGTCTGGAACTGCGCTTTGAACGGGAAAATTCCGCTCTTTTGGAAAAAGCAGTAAAAGGTTTGGTTGTTCAGGCGGAAGGCAAGATAGAAGATATACGCAGCGAAGCGCAGACCATAGAACGTCAGGTTGAAGAACACCGCTCTGCTATTGATCAGATCGAATCGGAACGAAAAGTAAAACTGGAAAAAGACCTTTCAATCATTAATCAGGCAGCGGCAGAAGCTCTGGAAAAGGCAAAAAACAGCGCCAAAGCGCTTGAAGGCGAAGCGCTGGAAAAATACCGGGAAGAAGCAATGCAGCGGGTGCATCAATTCCAGGATTATATCGAAGGAAAGCTGGCGGAGTACCGTACCGGGCAGGATGCCCAGTGGAAGCGTTTTGAGTCCCTTGCAGATGACGCATTAAAACTCGACAACCAGCTCAGGCAAACTATGGAGACGGCGGAAGTCAAACTCCGCTCCGACCTTGCTCTTTTTGAAGAAGAACAAAAAAACGAACAGGCGCGGGTATCCGCATTATTTATTGATGAAACAGAAAATTTAAAAAAGCAAATGGCTGGTGTAGAACAGGAATTTAATGTCCATAAAGAACGTGCCTATATTAATGTATCGGATAATCTTAAATTGCTCGAAGATAAATACTTTGAAGATTTGGCCAAACGCAGCGATGATATCGACAACAGGTTAAAAGAATGGCATACAAATATGGAAAAGAGACTTGTTTCGCTGGAAGAGGAAGCGGAATCGGAACGGCACAATCTTGAACAATCATTTAAGGATACAATTAATGCCCGCATAGAGGAACAGAGCACCCGTATGCTTTCTGAACTGGAAAGCATAAAACATAAATCTGATACGTTTCAGGATAGAATTCAGAATGGTATGGATCAGACAGAAAGCCGGCTTTCGGGTCTTAACAGCAATGCCGAAGAAATACGGCGGGGACTCAAAGAATTCGGCGCTCAAACGATGCTTTTTGAAAAGGCAGAAGAACAAAAAACCATGCTGGAGCGCAGCATGGAAACCCTGCGGGCAAATCTTTCGGGGATCGAAGAGCGCCGTACCGAAGCATCCCGTCTTGAAACAGAGTTTATAAAGATCCGCAGGCTGGAAGACGAAGTTAATGCAAAGATGACCCGTTTTCTTACCGAAAAAGCGCATCTGGATATTATGGAAAAAGACTTTGAACGGTTAATACAAACTTCACAGAAAGTAGAAGAAAAACTGAAAGCAGTAACCGTTGATGACGACAGATTGCAGAGCCTTCAGGTTTCTCAGCGAAAACTGGAAGACGCCATTATTGCTTCGGAAGAAAAGTACCAGCGTATTGAAAACAAAAAACCTGTTCTGGATGAAACCACCAACAGTATAGACCGGAATTTTGAGATGATGAAAGATACCGAATTGGCCCACAAAAAACTCCGGGAAAACATTGACATGGCAGAAGAAAAACTGGATTCTCTGCGGGGTTCCATAGAAAACCTTGCTGCGGCCAGTGAAAAAGCCAAATATACCGAAGGAAAACTTGCTTCTCTGAATACAAGCCTTGAGGCGATTGAAGATCGAATTGAGAAAATGCAGACGGCAAGAGAGTGGATTGCACGGGAAGAAACACGTTTTGAAGAATTAAAACAGGAAATAGAAAAAGAATTAAAATTAATCGGAGATGCATATAAAACTGAAACAAGGAAAACCGAAAGCTCCGACAGGGCGCCCCCCCTTGCTACCAGAGAGAATGTAAAGCGCCTTCGACGCCAGGGCTGGAATACGGAAGAAATAGCACGCAGCCTGAAAATTTCCCGCGGTATTGTTGAATTGATCCTTGAAACAGGATACAAAGACTGACAATGAAAGTAACCCGCAATATGCTGTTGATAATTACCGCTTCTCTGGGTGTATTGATAATCGTGTACAGTCTGGTACGCTATTTTTTCGGTATTGGATTAAGCGAAGACATGGAAAGGTATGTATTTGACGGAATTATCATAACTGCCCTGGGATGTTTTATGTACAACCGAAAACTTGCACGGGACGAAAAGCAGGCCAGAGAAGCTGAGTCAGTTTTGCAGGCTGCGGAAGAGACAGATTCCGCGGATGAAGAATTATCCCCTGAAGAAGAAAACCTACCGCATTGGGAACGGACATCCAATAACGAAAGAAACGATTAATATTACTCCGTCAAACGGTCAACCAAAAGAATGGTAGCATAATATTGGATGATCTACCGTGATTTGCCAACGCCAATTTGTTTGCAATGTTCTGCAATAACACAGCGTGAACAATAGGGGCTTACCGGACGGCAGACATTTTGTCCGTAAAGTACCAGCAAAGGATTGATTGTCTTCCAGTGTTTTCTTGGAAGGATTTGGCGGAGTATCATTTCTGTTTCTTCGGGGTTTTTTGAAGTCAGCCAACCGGTTCTGTTGGAGATTCTGTGAACATGAACATCCACGCAAATTCCGTCTAAATCGTACGCTTCGATGAGTACAAGATTTGCTGTTTTTCTTCCAACGCCGGGAAAACCAAGCAATGTATCCAAATCCGCAGGGACTTTTCCTTTATATTGATCTATCAGCAAGGCGGCAATTTTTTTCAAATTTGCCGCCTTGGTCCGGTAGAAACCGGCGGGATATATCAGCTTAGCAATGGCTGCTTCTTCCAGGGCTAAAAGTTTGTGCGGGGTAGGGGCTTTTGCCAGCAGTGTTTGCGAACACTTCAGTGTTACTTCATCTTTGGTACGGAGGCTCAGTATTGTAGATGCAAGCACTGCCCAGGGATCGTTTTTGTAGCGTTCTGCAACGGTTGTTACCGAAGGGTTTTCAGCGCCTGTCTTTTGCAGATCATTCCGCCATTTTTTTAATGCGCCAACTATACTATCCCATGCAACTGTCTGTTTTTTCATTGTTTCGGGTGCATGCATTGGGCGTCCAGCAAGCATATCGCTTCCGCCTCAATTGCGTTTCCTTCTCCGATGCTTCCAAGACCTTCGCCGGTTTTTGCTTTAACAAATATCGCTCCAATATCAGCATCCAGTGCAGCGGCTAGCGAAGTGCGGATTTTTTCACGGTAGGGAAGGATTTTGGGTTTCTCGCAGACAATGCAGCAATCCAGGTTTACAAGATGCCAGCCTTTTGCTTTTACCTTTTCCCACGACTGCCGTAACAGTTCCATGGAATCGGCATCTTTCCAGGCAGGATCGTCCGGCGGAAAAAATTCGCC
>WRIX01000088.1 GCA_009782495.1 Treponema sp. | reverse complement strand
TTCTTGGGATGCGTGGCTTTGGAAGAGATTACCAATAAAGCAGTCAGACCAGTAGTTTTTGCTGGAAATGGAAGGGCGGTTTTTAATGAAATAGATAAATCCTTCATTACCTTGCGTGTGCCTGCGGGTTCAGTAGCCGCATACAAAGCTGCGAACATATGGAAGGATTTCCAGATAGAGGGAATGTAAATATTGTTATTACGGTAACCTTCGGCGGCGAAGGTTACCGGTTTTTATCATTTTTTATATTTTTCCAAAAATTTTCTCGGGTTCATTATTTTTGGTCTCTTAATTCTTATTTCATTAAAGTCCTTATCTCCAGTTACCAATAGATCAATATTTGATTCTATCGCATTTGCCAACACTGGTAAATCATCAATGTCCCTAATATTTGGATATTTTTTATTATCTATTTCTTTTAAAGAAAATAATTTGTAAGGTAACTTTTCTATAAAGTATTTCATTTCTTTTTTTCTATGTGGAAACTTTTTATTGAAAACTTCTTTTACTTCATCAATGGTATATTGGCTTAATGTTAATTCATGATTTGATACTATGAACTTAATCGTTTCTGCTACAATTGATTGTGGGAATAATATTGCAGAAACAATAATATTGGCATCTACCATTATTTGCATATTATTTTTTTCTCATTTTTCTGAGGGACTTTATATATTCTACGACATCATCGGGATCATTAAACCCTGCTCTTGCTGCTTCGTCTTTCATGACATTCTGAAAGTCTTCCAATGCTTTTATAGCAATTGAAGCAGAATTTTGTAAAAAATATTTTCCGTTATCTTCAAAGAAAATTATTTTATCCCCTCTTTTTATGTTCATTTTTGCCCTAATATCACGGGGGATTGTTATTTGGCCTTTTGAAGTAACTCTTGCAATTTCCATGTATAAACTCCTTACTTTTCTTATATTTCTTACTTTATCATCAAAACAAATTTTTGTAAAGAACATTTTTGTATATTTTTATCATCGATCGTTTTCCTGAGATTTTTATGTTTCAATTAACAGAAAATGAATTCAATGCTTTGAGGTGCCAAATTGACACCTCAAACGCTGGAAAAGGCGGACGGCGTTATTTACCTTATGTTTTTACAGAACACGGTGTTCTGTAAAAATTGGGTTTAATGCTTAAGATTGTATAAAGATGAAGAAGGAAATGATTCAAATCAATATTTGACAGATGTGGGAAGAATTGATATTCTGGCTCAAGATTCAAAAACTAATTCCTTTGTGGTGATTGAACTAAAAAAAGGAATGGAATCAGATAAAGTTGTCGGACAAACTTTGCGGTATATGGGCTGGGTCAAGGAAAATCTTGCGTTAAATAACGAAGAAGTCAAAGGATTGATTATTTGCAAAGGCACAGACGCAAAATTATAATATGCTGTGAGTATGATAAAAGATATATCAATAAAATACTACAATGTAGATTTTAAATTATCCGACTAATATATAAACCTACTCGGCTTTCCCTGCCGTCCAGTTCTCTGGGTATATAAATCTTGGTATCCACCTCAGGGGTAAAGTGAACCTGCTGTGCCAATGCACATAACAATTCGTTTCATTTGCGTAATTCGTTGATGACGTATGCCGCCGAATGGCAGCAGCGTTAAATTGCTGCGTAAGCAGCTTCCAAACGACCCGAAGGGGCGTATCCTTATTCCTTCTTTGCGTCTTTCCGCCTTTGCGAGAAGAAAATAAAACAATTCTTCCCCTGCGCTCTTCCGCGTAAAGCTTTCTTCAGTATTCCTCCATTCATTTGTAAAAGGATCTTCTTATTAATCCCAAAACATGATACAGTACAAGCATGGATATTGTCATTCTGGACAGTGCATTAAAACACGGAATATCAGAAGAAAATATTTTTTTCTGTTTAGTTCATTCTCACAATGACATCGTTATAGCCGAACCCCCAATAAAGCGTGTATTTGCCGGATTTGATAATGCCGGAAGGGCATTGGAAATAGTAGCTATAGAAGATAATGAGCAAGATCGTCTTGTAGTCATTCATGCAATGAAGTTAACCAAAAAGTATTATTTCTTGTTACAAGAAGGAGAGCAATATGAATTATGATGAAATAAATGTTAATGAAGTGCTTGAAAGCGTTGCTTCCGCGGTAGAACAAGGCAATTACCGCCAAGCTACAAAAAAAGAATCCATGGAAGTCCGCCTAGCCGCCCTTAGCGCCATTGTCCATAAGATGCAAGTTCTTGTTCAAAATGACAAAGAATTAGCTGGAGCATAGGTAAGACCAGGTAGCTGCAAAGTCAGTGGTAATTGCAAAGTCAGCTGATACCAAATTCCGGTAGCATTGTATCGGTGGCCTACCCTCATGTCTGGCGTGAAACTGCTGTGCCTTTGCTTAATATTATTCGGATAGAACAAGCACAACGAAGCTCAATGCCCTGTATATAATTTAAAAGAAACATCAATCGTTTTTCTGTAGTGTTATTCTGTTTGCCTTTCCCGCCAGAGGGCTTTTCCGTTTTGTCTGCCTTCAAAGAATACCATAGTGGAATGTCCCGATTGCCGCATACATTGCAGAGCTTCCCTGTATTTATTCCCCAGATGATCCGGGGCATGGGCATCGGCATTCAGAACAAGGGGAATATTCCGTTCGGCAAGCAGGGTGAGCATATCAACAGAAGGGTAGGGTTCGGTGGTATATCCCCGGATCATGGCGCCGGTGTTTACTTCTACAACCGGCGCCTGACCACTGCCAGTTGTCGGGCCGTCTTTTTCCGCTTCGGTACGAGTGGCGGCAATCAAGCCGGCCGTTGTAACAAGGCATTTTTTGTACCAGCTTTCCTGCGGGTCAAAGAACGCATACCGTTCGTTGTTTTTTTTAATCAAATCTAAATGTCCCAAAATGTCACAACCCCCGGCCCTTACCATGTTGTTATAGGTGTTGTAATAGGTTTCACAAAGGACTCTGCTGTCATTGCCGAATTCAACCAGGACATTGCCGAAATTTTCCGGATACTCATCAACATTAAAAGGTTCTCCGGTTTTTGGTGAAATAAGATAGTGAACCGATCCAATACTGTAATCCAGCGGCAGCGCACGAATGTCGGCATCTGCAGGACTGCAATGGCCTTCGATATAATCAACTTCCAGGCCCAGATAAATTGTTAGTTTTTCTTTCCAGTGTTTTTTGGCTTGTAACACTGTATCAATATATTCGCCGAGTTTTTCGTCTTTCATGTGCCAAACTGATGTTATTCCCGTCTTCTTTGCTATGGGAGCGTGGGAACTAAAACCAAGTGATGCAAAGCCTTTGGCAAAAGCAGCTTCGCACATTGTTTCTACATCGGTTTTTCCGTCGCAAAAAACCGTGTGGGTATGCAGACAGGAAAACCCTTCCCTGCCGTTAAGTGCTTTCATGCCAGTAAAAACTCCTCCGCGGCGCTTTTAAAGTGTTCAAACGCTTCGCAGAGAGCCGGCATAGAGGATTCAATCGTATTGATATCGACCTGCTTATAGGCAGTTTCCATAACGGCGGCGGCATTCCCCAGTTCCATTCCCGAAAGGGTCCTGGCGCTCCCCTTGATGGAATGGACAGAGCGGTGAGCTTCTTCCCAGTTTTTTTCTTTTGTTAAGATCGGCAGGTTTTTCAGTTGTTCGGCGCTGCGTTCTATGTAATGAGCAAGAAGGGTTTTGGCGCTTTCTGCATTGTGCATAAAAGTATCCAGAAGTTCTTCACTGTTAAACACCTGGGCGTTTTTGGTTGTTTCTGCTGCATATTCCGATTGGCTTGCCAATGGTAATTGGTTCGCCAATTCTGATGGGCGCGTCCATTTGCGGAGCATTGCTTCGACATCCGGCCTTTTAAAGGGTTTGGGAAGAATGTCGTCAAAACCCGCATCAAAGCAGAGCTTTTTTTCTTCTGCCAGTAAACTGGCGGTAACGGCAATCAGCGGTTTAGTAAAACCCCTTTTACGCAGTTCCGCTGCCGCTTCATAACCGTTCATCCGGGGCATCTGAATATCCATAAAAACCAAATCCAGAGACGAATCGGCCTTTTCCAGTGCATCCTGTCCGTCTTCGGCCTGTACTGCCTGGATACCGAGTTTTTCCATAATCAAAACAAAAAGCTGCCTGTTTACCGGGTGATCTTCTACTATCATCACTTTTTCGGAAGAAAGGAATTCCGCTGCGATAGTGCTTTTTTGCTTTTCGGCAGGAACAAACAAATCCGCCAAACTTGCTTCCGTGTTTTCTTTTGCACTGTCGTTCTGAATATCGTCCTGCAGCTGTACACTGTTTTCCGCCGTTTCTTCGATTACAGCATTCGGGTCCGCTTCTTTTGCGGGGATCGTAAAACGGAAAACGGAACCGCTTTCCTGATTGGGAACCATCTCAATGGTACCCTGCATAAGTTCCACCATGCTTCGGGAAATTGCCAGACCCAGACCGGTGCCGCCAAAACGCCGGGTATGGGAAGAATCGGCCTGCATAAAGGTTGTAAAGAGTTTTTCCCGCACTTCCTTTGGAATTCCGATACCGGTATCCGCTACAGAGATTGTTATGGTTCTGGTGTGTTCATCTCCCAAAGCGGCAGAAGCGCTTATCGTGATTGATCCTTTGGATGTAAATTTAATGGCATTTTTGGTCAGGTTGATTAATACTTGCCGGAATTTCCCCGGGTCTCCGATAATGCTTCGGCGGGCAGCGGCTTCCAGTTGCAGTACCAGTTTTAGTCCTTTCTTTTCCATTTCCTGTGACAGCATTTTTACAGACTGTTCAATGGTTTCGGCGGGACAGTACGGGATCATTTCTACATCCATTTTTCCCGCTTCGATTTTGGAATAATCCAGAATGTCGTTTACCAGAGAAAGCAGTACATCTGCGGAGAATTTTATCTGATGTGCATATTCGTTTTGCTCAGCATTTAAAGAGGTATCTTCGAGTAATTCGGTCATTCCCATAATGGTCTGGATAGGAGTGCGGATTTCGTGGCTCATTGTAGCCAGAAAGCTGCTCTTTGCTTCCATTGCTTTTTCGGCGATTCTCATTTCATCCTGGAGTCTCTCTTCCGCTTCGACTTCCACGGTTTCATCATTCATAATAAAACCGATAAAATTGCCGCGGCCGGAAAGATCAACCCTGGGGTCCATTTTCATTTTCCATGCATGGATTTTAAACCAGTGAATCGCATTGTTTTTGTCGCGGTAGGGAGTTTTAAAATCCATTGAACCTGCATCATCATCCGCCAATTTGGAAAGCAGGTTGGAAAAGCGGATTGCATCATGTATGGGCAAAAAATCAAAAGTAGAGTCCAGACGTGAATTGCTGCTTTTAATGTCAACGGGATTTCCCGAAAGAGAATTGATTAATTCGTTGAAATGATCATTGCTTTCCACAATGATTCCCCATCTGTCTGCAATAGCCATTGCTGAGTGGGAATTTTTAAAAAAATAATAGTAGGTGCTTTGAAGCCGGAAAGACATTTCGGCGTTTGGTTTTCCGGTTTCTTCCGTCATAGCTAAAAATTAACCTTAAGTATTTCCAGGGCTTTTTTAAAAATTTCCGCCGGTTTAAGGGGCTTGGTCAGATAGCTTTTTATTCCCATCTGAAACGCCCGAATTACCGTATCGCGCTGGCTTACCGCGGAAAGAATGATTACGGGAACATTTATATTCCTGTAACTCAGTTCCCTGAGTACTGCAAAACCGTCTGCCCGGGGCATTACTATGTCCAGCAGAATCAAGTCGTATTTGGCATTGTCCAGTGATTCGGTAAATTCCGCACCGTCGGGAAAGAAGCTAAGGTCTATGTCAAAGCCGCTGAAGGTATGTTTTATCAGCTCCCGGATGGTTTCATCATCGTCTACTGCGGCAATGGAAAGACCATGCAGGCTTTCTTTTACCTCTTCCAGACTAAAACGGACTTCTCCGTCAAAACGAAGCTGAATGGATTCGCCCTTGCTCTCTCCGGCGGATAATACCTTGTCACCCATGAGTACTGCCTGTTTTTCGCCGTTTTCAACCTTGTTCAGTTCTTTTAATAACCCGTCCAGGGCATACTGGAGCTTGCTTACCACTTCAATATCTTTATATTCTTTTTGCTCTTTGATGAAGTTTTTTAAAAAATCATCTTTGGTCAGAATTCTGATATTTCTCTGTGCCGCCTGTGATGCACGCAGTACGTTATTCAGAAGTTTTACCAGATTCGGAGCATCGGATGGTTTAAGGCTGAAACCGCTAATCATGATAATAACCTTGGGTACTCTTATCTGGTAGAGTTCCATTAGTTCGGTAATCTTATAGCGTAAAAGATCCAGCTTGTCCCGGTTAAGCCCTTCGGTAATTTCGACAAAGATTATATCTTCGTTTACATGGACTTCTACAATGCCCGGACTTGTATCAATGGCAAAAGTAACTCCCAGCAGTTCCTGCGTAGTGGTAAAAAGAGCGTCGATTTTTATTGGTTTGGAAAAAACCTTTTTAACATTGTATGGCACCAGTTCCAGGATTTTTTTCTGATCGAGCTGCTGGGCAGTAACAATTACCGGAATAGGGGCAAGTCCGGCGCTGGCTCTTTTTTGCTTTAATATTTCCATACAGCCCTGACGGTTCAGGTTATAATCAATAATCAAAAGATCGGGAATGGTATTTCTTAGTTTGGTAATACCGTCCAACCCGTTTATGGCCAGGATGGCTTCTATATTATTGTCTTCCAGTTTTGTTTTCAGGTATTCCCGGAACGAGGGCACTTCTTCAATAATAAGAGCTGTTTTCATGGGATTAGTATACCATCAGAAGAAAAAAAATCCTAGTTTGTATTATAATACCGGAAACGCAATTTTGCGGTACATTTTACGGAGGAAATTATGGGAGGAAGAGTACTTACCTTTCTGGCGGAAGGATTTGAAGAAGTAGAGGCAGTTACGCCCATAGACTATTTACGCAGGGCTGGAATAGAGGTTACCACTGCCTCAATTGCAGCCGCAATGGTTAAGGGTTCACACGGCATATCTCTGGCGGCTGATACTACCATTGCAGCCCTGGAACAGTCGGGACAGCTGAACGCGGAATCCTGGGACGGGACTTTTGTTCCGGGCGGTATGCCCGGCGCTTCCAACCTGGCAGCCTGCGCTCCCGTGGGAAACTTTTTCAAAGCGATGGCTGCTGCCGGAAAGACCATAGCGGCAATTTGCGCATCTCCTGCGGTGTTTCTTGCCCCCCTGGGCCTCCTGGAAGGAAAAAAGTTTACCTGTTATCCCGGTATGGAAAAACAGGTAAACGGCGCCGGAGAATGGCTTGCCGGCAAAGTAGTTGTTGACGGCAACCTTGTTACAAGCCGCGGGCCGGGTACTGCCTGTGCCTTTGCCCTTGCGCTTATAGAAATCTTTGCGGGAAAGGATGCAGCAAAGAGCCTTGGCGAATCCGCCCTGCTTTAATATTACGGTGATTTAACTTTGGATGCCGATCTTCTCTGCACAGCTCTGGAAGAAGACATAGCCGGAAAACTTCAGGGTTATGAACGCAGAGATGCACAACTCGATCTGATACGGCTTATTGTCCGCTCGTTTAACGAAGATGCTGTGGTTGCCGCGGAAGCAGGAACCGGGGTAGGTAAGTCATTTGCTTATCTCCTTCCTGCAGTAGAATTCGCCCTTGCCCGGAATAAAAAAGCTGATGAACGGATTGTTATATCCACGGCCACAATAACGCTGCAGCAGCAGCTTTACGAAAAGGACATTCCCCTGGTTCTTTCGGCTCTGGGAAAAAACGTAAAATATGTACTGGTTAAGGGAAGGGGCAACTATCTTTGCAGAAGGCGGCTGGCTGATGCATTAATGGAACCGCCTCTGGATAAATCGGAATATAAAGAGCTTTGTTCCATCGGCGAATGGTCGGAACAAACCAAAACCGGCAGCCGGTCTGATCTTTTTTTTCTTCCTTCTCCGTCTCTCTGGTTAAGGCTTTGCAGCGAAAGCGACACCTGTCAGGGTATACACTGTGCCCACCTGGATCATTGTTTTTTTATGGCGCTCCGGAAAGAAGCGGCCGATGCCGGGATTCTTGTGGTAAATCATCATCTTCTTTTTGCGGATCTTGCAGCCCGGCATGAAGGAGCGGGATACGAATCGGCAGTTGTGCTTCCTCCGTTTACAAGGGTAATAATTGACGAAGCTCATACCATTGAAGATTCGGCCACTTCTTTTTTTTCAAAAAGCTGGAGCCGTTTGGGGATAAACCGTTCGTTAAGCCGGCTTTACCGGAATACTGCGCCGGGCGGGCGAAAGAGCGTGCAGCGGGTAAAAGGCAGCGCTGCTGCCCGCCGGAAACGGAGAACAGCGGAAACAGGACTGCTCCTCCGGCTTTCCGGCGGATTTGCCGCATTGCCGGGAGGAATTCCAAAAGTAATATCTGAGCTTCGGGATGCGGCAGGGGCAGCTGATTTAGCGGCCCTGGCCCTTTGCGGCGATGAAGGGTTTTTCCGTCTTAAAAGGGAAACAGATGCAGATCCTTTGGGAATATTGAGACAGCCTCTGGAAAAAATGCAGAGATCCATCGGCGCTCTGGTTGATCAGGTAAGTGCCATGATTAAAAATGCTGACGAGGAAGATCCTGCGATCCGGGAAATAAATGCGATACTGCGGCGTTTTACCTCTGTCGCAGAGATCTGCGGATCGTTTCTGAAATTTGATCCTGGCATAAATAAGACTGCCGGTAACAGTGAAGTTTTCTGGTTTGAACGGAATGGCGGTTATCGTGATGATCCCTGGGTAACATTTACCATTACTCCGGTAAGTATAGCCTCTTTATTAAAAGAAGCCCTTTTTGAAGCAAATAAAACAGTGGTTTGTGTTTCCGCCACGTTAAGCACCGGCGGGCCTGTATACTCAGCCGGGATATCGGATTTTACGGACGAAAGTTCTCATGGTCACTCTGTTGAATACAATGCAGAAAAAGCAGCAGCTTCTTTTCGTTTTTGGGCAGAACGAACAGGTGCAGCTTTGGCACGCCGGGAATTTTTATGCGGGGTATTTCCTTCACCTTTCCCCTATGACAAAAGAACTCTCCTGGCAGTTCCAAAAGATGCCCCTTTGCCCGATTCTTCGGATTACCGGATCTTTACAAATCATGCCATTACAGAATTGGTACGCCTAACGGGAGGCTCGGCTCTTGTTCTGTTTACTTCGTATCAGGCTTTGCGCAGCGCTTTTGAAGAAGCCGCTCCGGTATTGGAAAGCGAAGGAATAAAATGCCTTAAACAGGGAGATGATGACAGAACACGTCTTTTGCGGCAATTTCTGGAAGATAAGACAAGTGTACTCTTTGGAACCGATTCTTTTTGGGAAGGAGTAGATGCTCCGGGAGAAACCCTGCGTTTATTAATACTCTGCAGGCTTCCGTTTAAAACCCTCAAAGATCCTGTGTTTGAAGCCCGCCGGGAATACCTGGAAAATCTGGGCCGTAATTCTTTTACGGAATTATCCCTGCCCGATGCGGTGATGAAATTCAAGCAAGGTTTTGGACGGCTTATACGCAATTCATCAGACTATGGAGCGGTTGTTGTTTTAGATGGAAGGCTCCTGAATAAATATTATGGAAGCGCTTTTTTTGAATCCCTGCCGGAAACCAAAACTTCTTTTAAGGAATTTGATAAAGTTCTGCTGGATTTGGAGCGGTTTTTTTATTAGTAAGTCTGCAAACCTCAATCTGCCGCAGAGCCTGTCAATATAATTAATCCGAACAAATCCAGCAAAGGGGCAGGAACAGTCCTGGTAAAAGCGCCTGTAGAATCCATTGGCTGGACTGAACACATCAATCTTCCCATATCGGTGGGAGGAGGAACACTCATTCAGACCATAGTGGTCAGGAAAGCTATTCTGGCGGATTCTACACGCGGTTTCGGCAGGGCACTTGCCCACCCCTTTGCTTTATTTATTGCTAAAAATTTGTATGCCAGGCTCAGCGGCAGATTGGGGGTTT
>WRIX01000087.1 GCA_009782495.1 Treponema sp. | reverse complement strand
TATGTCGTGTAAAAATATGAAGATTGCCGTTTCGGGAAAAAGCGGCTGCGGCAATACAACAATTAGCCGTCTGGTATCGGAAAAGCTGGAATTGTCTTTTATCAACTTTACTTTTCGCAGCCTTGCCGCAGAGAAAGGTTTAAGTTTAAAGGAAGTTTTGGCAAAAGCAGCCGAAGACGACTGGTGGGATCGTGAAGTGGATCGCCGTCAGGTTGCTATGGCGCAAAAAGCGGAAGGCTGTGTTCTTGGTTCTCGTCTTGCCATTTGGATGCTTAAAGATGCGAACCTGAAAGTGTACCTTCGTGCAAGTCCCGAAACCAGGGCTGGCCGTATCCTTCGGCGTGAAGGCGGAGATTTGGAAGAAATAATCGCCTTTACCAAAGAACGGGATCGCCAGGATCGGGAACGATACCTGCGAATCTATCAAATAGACAATGACGATTATTCTTTTGTAGATTTGGTAGTGGATACCGATAACATGGGTATTGAAGAAATAGCCGCCGCAGTTTTTGATGCTGTTTACCAAAGGCTCTTGCAAGCAAAAAGAGACTCGGCTTAAATCACAGTCGCTGTGAAACTTAACTCGAAACCCAAAATAGAAGAATTCAAAAAAACAATTCTCGATTTTTATACACAATCGGGACGTTCTTTTCCCTGGCGTTATGTCGGCAAGAGTAATCCCTGGGGTGTTCTGGTATCGGAGTTTATGCTTCAGCAGACACAAACCGGCCGGGTTGTTCCGTATTGGGAACGGTGGATAAAGCTGTGGCCCGCGCCTTCTGATCTGGCTGCTGCTTCCCTGGAAACCGTGTTAAAAGAATGGAGCGGCCTTGGTTATAACAGGCGGGCAAAAAACTTACATGATTGCGCCGAAGTTATTGCCGAGCATCACGGAGGAACAGTCCCCAGGACTCCGGAAGAACTTATTCGCCTGCCGGGAATTGGGGCTTATACTGCCGGAGCCATAGCCTGTTTTGCCTGGAATTATCCAGCATTGTTTATTGAAACCAATATACGTTCGGTATTAATACATTTCTTTTTTCAGGATAAAACAGAAGTAAAAGATAGTGAACTTTTTCCTGTCCTTGAACGGTGTCTGGATAGGGAGAATCCCAAGATCTGGTATTGGGCTCTGATGGATTACGGGGCAGCATTAAAAAAGTTGACCAAAAACCCCGGCCGAAAAAGCGCCCATTATACAAAGCAAAGCCGGTTTGATGGCTCTTTCCGCCAGATACGCGGGGCAGTAATCAGAACACTTTCTGTTAATGGCCCTCTGGATGTTGGGGATCTACGGAAACAAGTAAAGCATAGTCTCCCTAACACGGATGACGGCAATTTTTACCGTGCCCTGGAAATTCTGGAAAAAGAAATGATGGTTGCAGAAGAGGAAGGAATATACAAAATTAAATGAACAACCTATTTGACAATCGCAATCTTTTGGGTGCGCAGGGATTCGGCCTCCAGTAGCAATCTTTTGGGTGCGCAGGGATTCGAACCCCGGACATCCACGGTGTAAACGTGGCGCTCTAACCAGCTGAGCTACGCGCCCCCATGAAATAATGCTAGCTGAAAATGGCCATGAGTGTCAAGTGAATTTAATATTATTTTACTCATACCCTCTGCTGGTTAGGGCTTCGGCTGTTTCTGCCGCTGTCTCGATCATTCGCTCGGTAACAAGGGGCAGAATTACCATAACCTGTTTAAACCTGTTTTTACAGCAACGGGCGCTGACGGCGAGTTTTGCGTTTTCCCAACATTCAAAAAAACGGGGGAGAAAACCCAG
The DNA here is from genome assembly GCA_009782495.1 of Treponema sp. Taxonomy (GTDB): domain Bacteria; phylum Spirochaetota; class Spirochaetia; order Treponematales; family Breznakiellaceae; genus WRIV01. Next base: position 8,200 of record WRIX01000087.1, on the reverse strand, counting down.
CATTAAAGCCAGAGCAAGGCTCAGACGGCCTTGCCGCCGGAATACCAATAATTCCGCACCGGCGATGGTCTTTCTGATTTCCGTGATTGTGGTAACCGCAAAGAAAAGTGAAGCGGCGGCAAAACAGATAAGGATGCTTGCGGCCGTATACAAACCGTTTTGTAAAACCACACTGTCAATTCGGATACCGGAGTCGATATTTAGAGACCTGAATAATGCAAATAAAACAAGCAAAGTCAAAAGGGGCAGTGAGCCAGAAAGAAGCTCTCCCGGTTTTACGTCAGCAAAAATTGCGCCGATAAAGATCAACGCTGCCGCTCCTCCTGCGAAGGGAAAGCCGAAAAACGGAGCGGCGGAAAGCAAAAGCAACAGGATGAGTTTTATTCCGGCAGGGCATCGGTGGAGTGCTGTTGTTCCGGCCTTATATGCCCAGGGAGTCCGGTGCGAGGCCTTCATTCGAGCCATGAACAATCTTCCACTGTTTTGTAGGATCGGCGGGGATCCCGTATGCCGTATTCGCTTCGCAGCCGGTTAAGCACTTCGTCCGGTTTTCCGTCATCCTGTATCCGGCCCTGATGGAGGATCACCAGCCGATCGGCAAATGCCAGTACCTTTTCCAATTCATGGCTCAATATAATGAGGGTTGTTCCTTCGTTTTTAAGGCTTTGAATGATTTGTAATACCTGAATAACTCCGGGTCTGTCCAGATTGGCGAATGGTTCGTCCATGATGATGGAACTGCATCCCATTGCCAGTACTCCCGCTACGGCAAGGCGGCGCTTTTCTCCGCCGGAAAGACGACGAGGGGGCAGCTTTCGTTTGTCGGCAAGTCCTGTTCTTTCCAACGCCGATGCAACACGGTCTTCAATTTCGGTTTTATTCAATCCCAGGTTGGAAGGACCAAAGGCAGTGTCTTCTTCCACGGTCTCCCCGACAAATTGGGCGTCTGCATCCTGAAAAATAATGCCCAATTGCTGCCGGAACAAAGCATTCTTTTTTAGGGTTGTTCCCAATGCTTCGCCGCGATATTGTATTGTTCCTGCGCCCGGTTCCAGAAGACCTGCCAATATACGCATGAGTATTGTTTTGCCCGATCCGTTTGGCCCTGCAACAAGAAGTGTTGTTCCTTCGTGGATATCAAGATCAATACCATTGAGTACATTGACAGTGGAAAATTCTTTATACAACCCTCTTATTTTATATAGAAGATTTCCGGAAAATAATTCATTCATATAGTTGATTCGCCGCTGTTTTTCGCAGTCGCTTCGCTGCGGGCGCTACAAGAGCAATCTTGATCACATCGCCAATAAGGAAAGGAAAAAAGCCGCCTGTAAAAGTTTTAGGCCAGCTTTCCATAAAACGGTACAGCCAAAGCAGTCCCGGAATATATACAATAAGGAACCCCAACGCAGCAGCCAGTACAATACGAAACAAGGACGCTTCTTTGTTTGGCTGTCCTGCAACAAGGCCAGCACTCAGGGCTGCCAAACAATAGCCGATAAGATAACCGCCGGTTGGACTTGCAAAACGGGCAATGCCTCCGCCAACTCCGGAAAACACAGGCAAGCCCAGAGCCCCTGCAAAAAGATACAACGCAACAGCAGCCGATCCCAGCACCGGGCCAAGAACCAATCCCGAAAGAACGGTAAAAAGGTTTTGCAGCACAATGGGAATCGGAGAAAAGGGCAGAGGTATTTTTACAAAACCTCCTCCTGCAATAAGGGCTGCAAAAAGGGAAACAAGCGTTATCCGCAGTATTGGTTTTTTCGGTTGTGCTTTAACAATAGTTGATTCACTCATATACCATAACGTACAGCGAAACGGCAAATCGTAGCAAGGCAGATTCTTCCAGTTTTAATGCAGATACCGTGCATGACAGATGCTCAGCTTATAAATTATGATTTAATTACACATCTCAATTCCCGCTCTCCGTCAGTAGCCAGCAGCGGAATAGCAGCAGTGCATTCGGCTTTAGCCTGAGTGCAGCGGGGTGCAAAAGGACATCCGGGTTCGGGGTTTGCTGGATCGGTAACTTTACCTGGAATTGAAACAAGGGGGCCTTCTTTATAATGGCTTCCAAAACGGGGAGACGAAGCAAGAAGCGCCTTTGTATACGGATGGCTGGGGATTGCCGTTATGCCGGAAGCGCTGCCGCTTTCCATTACCAGCCCGCCGTACATAACAATAATCCTGTCCGCTATGTCCGCCACAAGGTCTATGTCGTGGCTTATAAAAATAATCGAAAGATTTCTGGAAGCCCGCAAAGAGTGTAACAGCTCCATTATCTGTTTTTGAATGGTCAGATCCAAAGCTGTGGTAGGCTCATCTGCTATAAGCAACTCACATTCCTGTGCAAGGGCAAGGGCAATGCCAATCCGCTGAAGCTGCCCTCCCGAAAACTGGTGCGGAAAGTTGGAAAGCCGTTCCAAGCCGCCGGTAAGGCCCACTTCGGAAAGTAATGCCGCCGCTTTTTGTACCGCCGCTTCTTTGGTAATCTCCGGTTCGCTGCTTCTGAACGTTTCCAGGAATACCTTCCCCATATTCTGTAACGGATCATACGAACGTCCCGGTTCCTGAAAGATCATGCCGATCTTTTTACCGCGGTACTGCCGAAGTTCTTCCGTCCCCAGGTTAAGGATTTCTTTGCCTTCATAACATATCGATCCGGTTTTTTCGGTGTTCTTCGGTAACAGACCCGGAATAGACTGAACGGTAACGCTTTTACCAGAACCGCTTTCCCCAACAATACCAAGTGCTTCTCCCCGATTCAGGGCAAAGCTAATACCCCGTACTGCCTCTACCGAAACCTGTTCCCGTCCCCGAAGCACCAAAAAATCGACAGTCAGGTCTTTAACTACAAGCAATTTAGTAATTTCTGATTCTTTTTTATTTTCTCTCACGGAGTCACTGAGGCACGGAGGTTGAAGAATTTCTATAGAATTCTTTTCTTTTCTTTGCGTCTTTGCGTCTCTGCGTGAGTTTCTTAATAATTTTCTTCTTGCGAATATCGCATGGTACGGATCATAAAAATCTCTAAGGCAGTCGCCCAGGAAGTTAAACGCCAGGGTAATGCCCAGAAGGAACCATACAGGGTTAAGCAGCCAGGGATAGGCGCGAAGGTTGCTCAATGTGCTGATGTCACGCCGGATAAGGGAACCCCAGCTTACAGCAGGGTCAACAATGCCAAGCCCCAGGTACGAAAGGGTAGTCTCTGTCATGATAAAGCCGGGAATGGAAAGTGCAATACTGACAACAAGGATGCTGGAAATCTGGGGGATAATATATCTGAAAATAATTACGGAAGATGGGATCATTTCCAGTTGTGCGTTCTGGACAAACTCTTCCCGCTTAATTGCATGAACCAGGCCGCGTATTGTTCTGGCTGAACCGGGCCAACCTACCAGTGACAGTATCAGCGTGATCATTATATAGGTTTGGCCGGAGTCCATTTTGGAAGACAGCAGCGAACGTAAAAAAAGTATTAAATAAAGGCCGGGGATCAGCATAAAAAATTCCGAAGTGCGCATAATCGTCCAGTCTGTTTTACCTCCCAGGTATCCGGCAAGCCCGCCAAAAAGCATGGCAAGCAGCAGCGATATCGCCGTTGCTATAAAGCCGATTGTTAAAGAAATACGGCTTCCGTACACAATACGCGAAAAAAGATCCCTGCCAAGACTGTCTGCGCCCATCAAAAAAATCGGGTAGTTCACTCCCGTGTCGACATAGCCGGTAGTAAACAGATGGCGTTCCATGGGGATAATACCCCACAACCGGTAGGGCTCGCCTTTTGCAAAAAACTTTACCGGAACATAAAGCCCTCGTATTGCGGTATATTTCCAGCTAATCGTATTGGTTATCCGCGCTTCCTGGGCATTAATGCCGTCCACAAAGCGGAGGTTAGGAGGATGGTACGTTAACTCCGGAAAAGCTGTAGTAGGGGAGTACGGTGCTATACATTCGGCAAAGATCATCATCAGATATAAAAGCAGAATTACTATAAACGAAGCCATTCCCAGCCGCCGTGATTTCAGGTAGATAAAAAACTTCTTCATTACGGCTATTCCTTCCCAAAACGTATGCGGGGATCGACAAGGGCAAGGCACACATCGCTGATCACCATGCCCAGAAGCACGAGGAAAGAAACAAACATTAAATTAGCCAGGACAAGGTTTACATCCTGCTGCATTACCGCTTCGTACATAAGCCGGCCTATGCCGGGATAGGCAAAAATAATTTCCAGAATAAGTGAACCGGAAAAAAGCCCGGCAAGGAGGTTTGCGCTGCCGGTGATATAGGGGTTCAGGGTGTTCCTGAAGGCATGGGTAAAATACACCCGCCATTCAGCAATGCCACGGCTCCGCAGGCTTGTGATATACGGCTGGCCAAGTTGATCCAGCATCGTCGCACGGATCATCCTGAGTGTACCGCCTATGCCGCCAAGGAAGGCTGCAAGCAACGGTAAAAAGATATGGTGTGCATAAGAAAACACAAAACGCCCCGGCGCTTCCGAAAAAGGAAACGGCGGATAACCGGTAACGGGAAAGAGCCCGGTAACCGACGCAAAAAGCTGCAACAGAATTAAAAGAAGAATGCCGGGGAATGCGTGAAGCACCAATGCAAAGAACGTTACCGCAAGATCCGCCCCGCTTCCCGCTTTTGTAGAAAAGTACACCCCAAGAATAAACGATACAACGGTAATCAAAACAAGCGAGATAACATTAAGCAATATTGAATTGGGAAGCCGTGACGCAATTAAAAAAGAAACAGGCGCACGGGAAATAAGGCTTACTCCCAAATCGCCGTGAAGAAATACCCGGTTAAGCCATTTAAAGTACTGAATGTAAAAAGGCTGATCCAGTCCAAGCGCTTTACGCTGGGCTTCCATTTGTTCGGTTCGCAGTCCTTCCCGATTAAGGTTGACTCTTCCCTGGTTTTCCGAAAACAACTGCTGCATCATTATCTGATCGACAATGTCGCCGGGTGCAAGAGCCATAAGACCGAAAATGGCAAAGCCAAGAATAAAAAGCATAAATGCCATGGTACAAACGCGGCCTGTAATATACGAAGCCAGAGGGGAACGGCGCTTAAAAGCATGAAAAGGAGAAAGAACAATCGAAAACAATTTTCTAACGGAACAGGCAGTGCTTGTCATTGTTTTAAGAAAATAAATTCTCCCTTTACCCCGTGAAGGTTGTCGAAGTAAACATTGGAAAAATCCCAGCGGTCGTTAATTGCAACAAACCTGCGGGAACGGAAAAGTGAAATAAGGGGCATCTGCTCAATAATTATGCTCTGGTATTCGTCCCAGATTTGCTGCGCCCTTGCCTTGTCTATTGTATAGGCCCCTTCGTTATGAAGGTGATCGATTCTCGCTTCCCAATCGGTGGCAGGCCTTTCCTGATTCGGATACCACATATGCAGGTTCCCCGACGAAGGCCAGACATTGGATCCCTGTGTCGGGAAAATGTTGGAGCCGGAAAGGGCCATCATAACAGAATCCCATTCAAAGCTGGTAAACATACTCTCTACAAGTTTTTGAAAATCCACAACACGGATATTGATCTTGATTCCCACTTTGGAAAGCTCGTCCATTATTATTGATGCAATATCGTTGTACACGGCGCTTTCTGATACAATTGCAAGATCAAATTCAACCTTGTTCCCAAGCGAATCCACCAGGATACCCTTTTCCGTTTTAAATCCAATGGAATGTAACAGTTCCAGCGCTCGCTTTGGATTGTAAAGATATGTATTGGCAATAGAAGGGTTATAATATGCGTTCGGCTCCGGGAAAAAGTTTAGTTTGGGTTCGGCAAGTCCGCGGTAAACCTGTGCAATAATGCGATCTCTGTTTAAAAGACAACTCATTGCCTGGCGGAATTCTTTTTTGGTAAACCAGGAATACGAAGGTTTATCTTTCCATATTGGGTTTTGGTTAAAAGTCCAGAATGCGGCGCCCAGAGCTCCTTCCGCATTAAAAACCGTATAATGGGGGTTTTCACGGTTTACCAGTTCATCAAGATCCTCCGGCCGCGAGAGGTAGTCTTCTGTTTCGCCGTTTTTAAACAAAAGGAACTGGGTGTTTTCTTCGGGGATGATACGCATAATCATTTCTTCGTAATAGGGAACAGACAGACCGTTATTGTCTTTTTTCCAATAATCGGGGTTACGTTTAAATACAAGCCTTTGACCTGCCGTGTATTCTACCAGGAACCATTTTCCCATGGAGGGGATTAACTTTGGATCGGTATTAACGCTGAATATGCTCCGTATCGCATCGGCGCCGCCGTTTCTTTTTACCGGTTCATATACATGCTTAGGGCCAAAATCCATATTGGTGGACAGCATGGGTTCTGCAATAATACGGGGAAAATGAAAAACAAAACGGCGGTCGTCAATCTTTTCTATATCGACATGAGCTTCGCTGCCGTCTTCCATTGTAAGAAATTGCTGGTAATAGCCGGAACTGCGGCAATCGGGATCCCCGGAAATTTCATCGTACCAAAACACCACATCGTCGCTGGTTACTTTAACCTTACGGTCGGAATTATAGTAACTCCAGTACAGATCGTCCCTCAGGGTAAAGATCACATCAAGTTTCCCCGCATCCTCGTAGACTTTTATTTCTGCAGAAGCTACGTGGGATTCCCATTCTTTGGTCAGGAAGTTATATTCGCTTAGATAATCCACCATGTTGCCTACAATTGTAGAGGTGGCGCCGTCTTCTTCGGCAATCAGGTGGTTAAAACTTTTTGGGTCGTTGGTTATGGCGGAAACCCAGGTTCCTCCCAGCCTGCCGGGAATAAAACTCTGACCTTTGTATGGCTTGGTTACGGTTTTTGCCAGGAGTTCCGTCAGCCCACCAACAGAATAGGCATAGTATTCGTCCAGGGACATCTCGTCACGGGAACAAGAAAAGAAAAGCGCTATTAATAAGAAAAACAGGAATATCTTCGGCTTCATGCGTGTAAGTATACTGTGATTTACGGTATTTTATAAGTACTTTTTAAAGATCTCTCGCCAAGAACGCAGGGATCGCAGAGAAGGAAAGAGGAATAATTTATTATACTTCTCTTCGTTCGCTGCGTCTCTGCGTGATGATTAGCTGATTTATTATGCCTCCTCAAGGATGAAGCTGCTGGTAATAACTCGCGGGGTTTTAAGAAGTTTGCTGCCCGATCCGGTATACTGGGTACGGATTTCTATGCGGTTCTCTACCCATTCGGTCTTTGGCGCTATGCCGATTATCTCTGATGGGGTGTTTTTGGCAATACGTGATACTTTGACTGCCTTGGATGGGTCGTCTACGGGGACAAAGAACAACCCCACGCCCGGGTCTTCTCCTGCTACTTTGATTTTGTGGCCGTGAATAACAAACTGATCGCCTTCGGTATACAGGGTGTTTACGGAGTTTTCGTCTGTGTCGGTGAACTTGTCTATCCAGCCGGAGGTGTCGGCAAGGCCGGTAATGTCTACGGTGATTTTATCAATCAGTTTGCGAAGTCCGGAGCGGATGCCAAACCGGAAGCTGATAGGGTTTGTCGCCTGGTTGTGGGCTTCGTTTACCGAATTAAACGTACCGCCGATGTTGGGGTATATGCTGTAATACCCGTTGTTAACGGCAAAGCCGTCACACAGTTGGTAGGCTACCTCATCGTTGTACTGGTGAACATAGTCGATAAGGTCTTCGAGCTTTCCGGTAAAGCCGGCGCGGGTCTTCATAATGGCGCAGACGTCTTCCATAGACAGGGTTTTGTCGCTGTCGGTACGGGCGATGTACGCGCCCTCGACCTTGGGGAGATAATTCGGGTACAGCTTTACCCGAATATGATGCAGGATTCTTTCTACATCGGTAATTGACGGCATAATATGCTCCTTAATAGTTAGGGCTGATCCGAAGGCGGTAACACCGCCGTATCTGAATATGGATCAGCTTCCTTTACTGAGTATGTGAATGTTTTGTTATTGGATTTATAAATGGATTATTACTTGAAGTTTTTAATTGCGGTTATTAAATAAGTGCGGTCTTTTCTACATATGTACCTCCTGTTGCGGTTTACCCACAGATGACACGGATAAAAACGAATTACACAGATAATTTCAAAATGTAAAAACTATTATCTGTGTAAATCCTTCTTTATGTTTGTGCAATCAAGGTTGTTCTTTGCTCCGTTACACGATTTTGGTAACAAGTACTACG
>WRIX01000086.1 GCA_009782495.1 Treponema sp. | reverse complement strand
CAAAGTGTTCCTCCGCAATAAAGGGGAGGTAATGGTGGATAATCCCATGGAATACCCCGACGAAGGCCAGGTTGAAGGAGCGGAGGAACCCTATATCAGGGCAGAGGTAATAACCCCGGCTACGTACCTTGGAAACATCATGAGCCTTTGTCTGGAAAAACGGGGGGTTCAGACAGGAATGAGCTATCTTGACGAAAAACGTGTAGAGCTTATTTACGACATGCCCCTCTCCGAAGTGCTTTTTGATTTCTATGACCGCCTGAAAAGTACCAGCCGCGGTTATGCTTCCTTTGACTATGAAATTACCGGCTATAAACCGACATCATTGGCAAAGCTCGACATACTCCTTAATGGCAAACAAGTGGATGCCCTGTCCCAGTTGGTTTTTAAGGAACGAGCTCAGGCAAGGGCGCGAATGGTCTGCGAACGTCTGGTGGACGAGATACCCCGGCAGCAATTTAAAATACCTATCCAGGGTGCAATAGGCAGCCAGATAATAGCACGAGAAACGGTAAATCCGCTCCGTAAAGACGTTCTTGCCAAATGTTATGGAGGTGATATTACACGCAAACGAAAGCTGCTGGAAAAGCAAAAAGAAGGCAAAAAACGTATGCGGATGGTGGGGGATGTAGAACTGCCCCAAAGCGCATTCCTGGCTGTGCTTAAAAACAAGGAAGAATAGGCTAATCTAACAGAGTTTTGGGGCAGCCTCAGATATTATTCTTTTGCTACTTTACCATTTACAAAAAAATTTGTACCATAGAACCATGATTTTTCCACTTGAAGAACTGATTGAATACAAAGAAAATATGTATGAAATAACCTGTGCTGCTTCGCGCCGGGCATATCAGCTGTCTATGCTTAGTGACCCTGAAATAGAAGAAAACGAAGGAAAAGTGGTTTCCCTGGCCGCCCAGCAGGTTTTTACCAAGGAGATAGAATTCCGCATTGAGGAAACTCAAGCTCCTTAACAAGACCGGCTCCGCTCCCATACCGGTTTTACTCCTCTTTGGTCCTACTGCATCAGGTAAGACTGCTCTGGCGGAAGAACTTTTTACCGGTTCCGGCGCTGTCTGTCAAGCCGAGATTATTTCTGCCGATTCCATGCAGGTTTACCGGGGCATGGACATTGGTACCGCCAAACCGCCGCCGGCGTTGCTTGCAAAATTACCGCATCATCTTATTGATATCCGAAATCCCGACGAACAGTTCAATGCCGGAGACTTTGTCCGCCTTGCAGATAAAGCTTGCTCAGAAATAGCCGGCCGTTCTGCCCTGCCGGTTTTATTGGGGGGAACGGGGTATTACCTGAAAAATTTTATCTTTGGTTTACCGTCTGCCCCTCCTTCGGATACAGTGGTTAGGGAAAAACTTAAGGCAGAACTGGCGCAATGCGGGCCGGAAATACTATTTGAACGCCTTGCTGCATTGGATCCGATGTCGGCGGAAAAAATACATATAAACGACAGCTACAGACTTATAAGAGCTCTTGAGGTTTGTATGGTATCAGACTGTCCGCTAAGTTCCTTTACACAGGAAACGGCAAAAAGACCAGCATACCATTTTTTAATTGCCGGTTTACGGTTGTCCAGAGATGAACTGTATAAAAGGATAAACATACGCTGCGAAGATATGTTCCGGGATGGTCTTCCCGAAGAAGTGGAAACACTCTACAAAAAGGGCTTTACGCCGGATGATCCGGGACTGCGTGCCATTGGATACCGGGAGTTCTTTACAAAAAATGAAGAAAAGTCTCAAAAATGGCGCCTGAGTAATGATACGGAAGGGATAAAGTCATTAATTGCCCAAAACAGCCGCCGTTATGCCAAAAGACAGGAAACCTTCTTTGCCGGAATTCCCGATGTTGTTTGGATTTCGGGCGAAGGTTCCCCTATTGACCTTTTATCTTCACTTATTCATACTGAATTCAACGCTAAACCTTAAGGAGAGGATAAAGTGCCCTGCGGAAGAAAACGCAAACTCAGAAAAATTGCCACTCACAAACGAAAGAAAAAACTTAGAAAAAACAGACATAAAAATAAATAACGATTGAGGGCTTTTAGTCCTCAATCGCAAGGAATTTTTTATTATTAGCCGCTAAAACGGCATAAAACGCCCCAAAATGAATTTACTGCCTGTCTCATACAAAGAACGCCCCGGTATGGAACTTCCAAACGGGGTGTTTTTGTATTTCACAAGGCCCTTGGTGATGTCGGTTATCAACTGTACTCCCGATTCATTTTATCCGCCTTCCAGGACATTCAGTCCGGAAGAAGCTGCGGAACAGGCATTGGCTGCTGAATCCGAAGGTGCCGATATCGTCGATTTTGGAGCCGAATCAACGCGCCCGGGTTCTGAATCTATTGACGAAGAAGAAGAAATTAGCCGTCTTATTCCTGCTCTGCGTCTTTTCCGTAGGCAATCTTCTCTGCCTGTTTCTGTGGATACCCAAAAAACAGCAGTTGCCCGCCTGGCTTTGGATGAAGGGGCCGATATAATAAACGACGTTTCTTCTCTTTCGGACAGTGGCATGATTAGCCTTTGTGATGATAGAAAAGCAGCGCTTGTTTTTGTTCATAATGGACCTGTATCAGAAACGCACAATTTTCTGCATACTATGGCTGAAAAAGCAATTAGGGCTGGTATTGAAAAAAACAAAATTATTCTCGATCCGGGTTTTGGATTTGGGAAATCAGCTAGTGATACTATTTCCCTGCTCGATCGGCTTGAAACAATAAAGCATGAGGATTATCCTCTTCTTGTAGGGCTTTCTCGTAAACGTTTTATCGGAGAATTAACCGGAAGAGACACGGAAGAACGTCTGGCCGGCACTATTGCTGCCAACGTGCTTGCCATTATTGGCGGAGCGGATATTGTCCGGGTTCACGATACGGCTGCTGCGGTAGACATGGTAAAAGTAATAAGCGCTGTAAAAAAAGAAGCCTGGCAGGGATAAGGTAATCATGAACTGGTTCCAGACACTGAACGAATGGTACAACCGCTTTAGTCCCATTCTGGACATTGCTATCCTGGCTTTTCTTCTCTACAAGGTTTATGATCTTCTTTTAAAAACACAGGCCGGACAATTGATTCGCGGCGCAATTTTTCTTTCCCTGATTTACGGGTTTGCATATCTCTTAAAACTCAGCACATTGCAATGGCTGCTGAATATTCTGGCGCCGGGACTTTTTGTTGTAATAGCCATTGTTTTCCAGCCGGAATTACGGAAAATATTTATACGTTTGGGGCAGGGTGAGTTTTTCCGCCTGGACAATAAACCCCGGCTGGGGCAGCTGGAGGCGGTTATTACGGCGGCGGAAATACTTTCTCAGCAGCGGCGGGGGGCGCTTGTAGTATTTCCGCGAAAAATGAACCTCAGGAATATCATTGAGACCGGGACAAAGCTGAACGCCGAACTTTCTTCCAGCCTTATTGTAACAGTTTTTGCTTTTGACGGGCCTTTGCATGACGGCGCCCTTTTTATGCACGGGGGCAGAATAGCCGCAGCAGGCTGTCTTCTTCCGCTTTCCGAACAGCAGGATATACGGAAAAGTTTCGGAACCCGCCATCGTGCTGCGCTGGGTATGTCTGAACAAAGCGATGCTGTAGTATTGGTTGTGTCGGAAGAATCAGGGGCCATTTCACTGGCTTATGAATCAAAATTATACTATGATCTTTCTCCGCTGGAAGTTCAGCGGAAACTTAAAGAACTGCTGGATAAAAATGTACGCGGAAGCATAAGAGAAGAAGCGGAAAATATCAGCGAAACGACTCCCATTTTGGGAGAAGATTCATGAAACTTTGTTTTATGACAGGGAATTATGATAGACTATAAAAAAATCATTGTACGGATAACGGAAAAATGGCCTGCCAAAGTGCTTTCTGTTGTTGCTGCAATTTTTCTTTTTACGTTCCATCGGATGAGCGATATTGAGGAACGGTATTTTTCAGTCCCTCTTAATCTGGATATTGCCGGAAATCTGTCGCCAAGCAGTATTTATCCTCAAAATGTACGGGTAACATTACGCGGAAACAATAACATATATAATATTTCTGAAACCGACATTGAAGCTCGTCTTGATTTAACAAAATACTCAGAACCCGGGATTTATAAGACACAGATTTTAATACATAGAAAAGGAAATGCCGCAGATACGGAAATTCTGGACATTACTGTTGAACCGGCAGAGCTGACACTGGAAATTGATACACGAATAAGCAAGACAGTTCCGCTTGTTCCGAATTTTCAGGGCTACCTTGAACAAGGTTATGAAATTATTTCCTATAATTTGGAACCAAAACAAGTGATTGTTGACGGGCCGGAAAAATTGCTGTTTTCAATATCTGAAATAAAAACAGATTTTATAGATTTACGGGGACACAATAACGATTTTACCGCTCATGTACGTATTATTAACCCCAATCAGCTTATAAGGATACGAGGAGACCTAATAGCGGAATTCCGTTGTTTTATCAAAGAACTGATTTTTATCAATAATTATAATAATATCCAGATACATGTCAGAGAGCTTGAAGATTCGCTTGAAGCAATTTTGGATCCGCCCGCTGCTTCGGTAAGAGTTCAGGGTGAACAGAGTCTGCTGGAAGGAATAAGGGCAAATATGATCCTGCTCAGCATAAATTGCAAAGATATCACAGAACCCGGCGTTTATGAGCTTCCTGTTGTAGTGGAGGCTGATACAGAAATAAAAATTGATCGTGTGGAGCCTGAAATTATAAAGGTCGAAATACATAAAAAAGAAACACAGGTAACGGGTAATAATTAATGATTGCAGGAATTGGCGTTGATGCAGTTAAAATTTCCCGGATGGAAAAGTGGGCGAATAACCCGGTTTTGCTGGAACGTTTTTTTGACAAAAGGGAGATTAATATTATTCGGGAACGGGGAAAAAATATGACACGTTCTTTGGCTTCTCATTTTGCCGCCAAAGAAGCGTTTGGCAAAGCATTGGGTACGGGTTTTACGGGAATTAAACTAAGGGATATAATGGTACTGAACCGGAATAATGAAAAGCCGCTTCTTCATGTAGAAGGCAGTGCGCTGGAAGCAATGAAGATATGCGGAGCCAGCAAGGTTCATGTTTCGCTTACTCATGATGGGAATATGGCTATGGCTTTTGTGGTTTTGGAGGTTTAAAAATGGCGTCTGATGATGTAAAAATATCTTTTATATCAAAAGAAACATATAATTGCCCTGTCTGCGGAAGCAGTTTTAACAGGGAAGAATTGCGTTCAGGCAGGATTATTGCAGGGGCAATTACCGATGAACTCCACCGTCTGTATGAACCATCAGCAAAATACGGAGTGATATACCCTTTGGCGTATCAGGCGACTGTTTGTCCTGAATGCTGGTTTGCTTCTATGGATAAAGATTTTCAAAATCTGCCGGAAAAAGCAAAAGAAAAAGCAAAAGAACATACTCAGAACAGAATGAAAAATGTACGGCTTATTTTTCCTTCGGCTGATTATACAAAACCCAGAGACCTTGTCAGCGGTGCTGCCTCTTATTATCTTGTACTGTCATGTTATGATTATTATTCCAAAGAGTTTTCGCCGACTATAAAGCAGGCAATTGCGGCCATCAGAACCGGCTGGTTGCTGGATCGATTAAACGAAAAATATCCGGGCTTTCATTATGACTGGCTGGCAGTATTATTTAAGAAAAAATCCCAGTTTTTATACAGTGAGGCTATTCTGAAAGAACAAAGCGGAAAAGAAACCCTCTCGGGGATTAAAAACTTTGGCCCCGATACCGATAAAAATTATGCCTATGAAGGTGCGCTTTACCTGTCGGGATTACTCAGGCTTAAGTACGGGCAGAGAGACAGGCCCGAAGAAAGGATAGAATCCCTTCAGGATTCTAAGAGGACAATAGCCAAGATGTTTGGTCTTGGAAAATCGTCCAAAAGCAAGCCGGGCCCTCTTTTGGAAAATGCCAGGGAGCTCTACGATCAGATTAAAAAAGAACTGAACGAAACAGATGACTGAACGGAACATACGTCTTGTTGTTGCGTATGATGGAACAGATTTTTCGGGCTGGCAGAGACAAAAAAAACAAAGAACAGTTCAGGAAGAACTGGAAAAAGTCCTGAGAAAAATACACAAACACCCGGCGGCGGTAACAGGGAGCGGCCGTACAGATGCCGGTGTTCATGCAATAGCGCAGTGCGCCAACTTTTATACTGATATATCAAATATGGAAGCAAAACGCTTTGTTCCTGCCATAAACGGGTTGCTTCCGAAAGATATACGTATTTTGGATGCTTGTGAAACAGTTCATTCGTTTCATGCGCGGTTTGATGCGCTTTCCAGAACATACAGGTATTTTTTTATTGCAAATCATCAGGCGCTTCCCATGGAAAGGCGCTATGCTTTACAGCTGTGGCGTCAGCCTGATATTTCCCTTCTTAACGATTATTGCCGTTTTTTACGCGGTGAATTTGATTGTACGGTTTTTGCATCTTCCAAAGACAAAAGTAATTCACGTTACAGATATATATTCGACGCATTGTTTTTTACGGAATCAAACAGAATAATTTTTGAAATTCGGGCAAACGCTTTTTTATGGAGGATGGTCCGTTCAATTGCCGGAACGTTGCTTTTTTATGAAGAAAGAAAAACAAACCCCGATGATTTTTTTAAAATTATTTCATCGGGAAACAGGGCATTGGCAGGTACGACACTTCCGCCGGAAGGATTATTTCTATGGAATGTTGAGTATTATTCGGCCGGTGAAAACTGATTTTCTTCCAGAAAAGCTTTAACGGCATTTGCCGCTTCGTCTTCGTCTTCGCCGTTAAAAGTCATGGTCATATCGTTTCCCTGTTTTAAGGTTAAGGCCATTACACCTATAATACGTTTGGCATTAACCATTTTGGCAGGTGTTCCCAATTGGATGTCACTTTTGTATTTTGCTGCCAGTTTTACAAGAAGACCCGCAGGCCTTGCATGGAGGCCCATTTCATCATCAATTCGATATTTTATTTCCTGCATGATTACTCCATTTCCCTGATACGTTTACGCAAGCCTAAAATAAAGACCGGAGACACCGAAAGTTCATCATATCCCATTTTTACAAATGTTGCAGTCATTTCCGGATCCGAAGCAAGTTCACCGCAGATCCCTGCCCAAATTCCCGCCCTGTGAGCGCTTTCCGCAATCATCTCCAATAGTTTAATCAGCGCCGGATGATGGGTGTCCAGGTATTTTTCCAAATCGGCATTTTGCCGGTCTATTGCCAGTGTATATTGTGTAAGATCATTGGTTCCCACGCTGAAAAAAGCCGCTTCTTTGGCAAGATCATCCGCACATAGTGCAGCGGCGGGAGTCTCGACCATAATACCAAGCTCAATATCGCCTGCAATTTTTCCGCTTTTTGTTACTTCTGCTTTTGCTTCTGCTGCCAGCTCTTTACAGCGCTTAAGTTCCCAGACAGAAGCGATCATGGGGAACATTACCGCTATTCTGCCAAAGGCTGCAGCACGATACAAAGCCCTGAGCTGGGTTTTAAACATATCTGTTCTGTCAAGACAGATACGGACAGCCCTGTATCCAAGAGCGGGGTTTTCTTCACCGGGAAGACCAAAATATGCGGCTTGTTTGTCTGCCCCAATATCCAGAGTGCGGATAATCACCCGTTTTCCCTTTAAAGCTTCCGCCGCTGCTTTGTACGCGTTAAATTGCTCTTCTTCACCCGGGTAATTATTACGGCCCATGTAGAGAAATTCACTGCGGAAAAGGCCAATCCCCTCGGCATCATTGTCTATAACCGCCTGTAGATCTTCAACACTGCCTATATTGGCGGCAAGTTCTATTTTCTTTCCGCTTTTGGTAATTGTTGGAAGTCCGCGGAGGGTTTCTAGAGATTTTTCTTCAGCTCTGTCCGTTTCTTCCTGCTGATTCAGCTTTTTATTTGTTGCCTCGTCGGGTTCGATATATACAATTCCGGCATGACCGTCTACGGCGGCAATTTTTCCGTCAAATTCTTTGTTTAAATTAATATCTGCCTGCACAATTGAAGGAATTTTAAGAATTCTGGCCAAAATAGCAGTATGAGATTGAGGAGAACCTTTACGGGTAACAAAGGCACGGATCAATTTTTTATCCAGACTTAATGTATCGCTGGGGGTAAGGTCTTCTGCAATTACTATAGAAGGTTCCGTCAGGATAAAAGCCGTATTAATTCCGGTTATTATGGATGCAAGACGGCGTGAAATATCTGCAATATCAGGAGCTCTGGCCTGCATATACGGGTCGTCCAGGGCTGCAAACTGATCATAGAATTGTTTTCCTACCCGGTCTACTGCATAGGCAGCTCTGGAGGCTTCGTTCTGTATCAGATCTTTTACGGCATCCAAAAAATCATCATCCTGAAGCATCATACGCTGAACATCGACGATCAATGCTTCCTCTTCTCCCAGTTCATTGCGGGTTTTTTCAAAAAGCGCGTCTAACTGGTTGTCCGCTTCTTTAACTGCATTGGTATAAACCGCCCATTCAGCATCGGGATCGGTGCACGGACTTTTATCCGTAACAAGTTCTTCCTTTATAAGCAGGGTAGCCTTGCCAAAAGCTATGCCTGGAAATACGGTTTTTCCCGAAAATTGTTCCATAATGCCATATTACCATGAGTAAGATAAAAAATCCAATAAATATCTGTATTCTTTGCCTTTTAACGAGAAGTAGTAATGATTAAGCGGGAAACGGGAGTCGGACCCGCGACATCGACCTTGGCAAGGTCGCGCTCTACCACTGAGCTATTCCCGCGTTGGTATTGACCCTTTTTGCAAAAAGATCAATATTATTCGCTGAGCCGCGCAAGGATCGAACTTGCGACCCGCAGATTAAGAGTCTGCTGCTCTACCAGCTGAGCTAGCGGCCCAATACAGCCGCTGCTCTGCGTTCGACAGGACTCGAACCTGCGGCCTACGGATTCGAAGTCCGTCGCTCTATCCAGCTGAGCTACGAACGCTCAAAATTAGCGAAAAATACGCACCAAGAAGTATAATATATAATGATTTATTTTGTGTCAATAAGGAATATAGGCTTTTTTCTTGTAAATACAGCCATTTTGCTGTTATTATCATATATTGGCTGTTTAAAAAAGGAGTTTTTTATGAAAAATGCAGTCTTTTTCTTAATGGTAACTACGATATTTTCAAATCAGATGTATGCTCAACGGACTAATGTCAACGAAATAAAAGTGTTTTCGGTTTCTGCCGAGGCTGTTGTCAGGGTAATGCCGGATATAGTCGTGTTGCATATTGGAGCAGAAACGGAAGGGCTTTCCTTAAATGCTGTTAAGCAAACTAATTTTAATATCATAAAATCAGCGCTTGAGATTATTAAAAAACATGAAATTGAAGATAAATATATCGGGACAGATAATGTTGAATTGAACACCTGGTATCGAACAGTGGGCTCCGGAAGCACAAGTTACCGTGAACAACGATTTACGGTAACTCAGCGTTTATCAATAACAATTAATGATGTTTCCAAGTATGATCCGGTATTAACAGAATTGGTTAATGCAGGAATAAATAAAATATACAGAATTGAATTCCAAACAACGGAACTGAAGAAACACAGGTATGAAGCCCGGGCATTGGCTATAGCCGCAGCAAAAGAAAAGGCAGAATTTTTATCCCGTGAAGCCGGGTTTTCATTGGAAAAGATCATTAATTTAAATGAAAGTACATCTGATTATTATGGACGCCCCACGGACAGGTCAAGCGGCATGAGCCAGAATGTAATGCAGTTTGCAGAATATGATGGAAGTGCCGGTGAATCAGATACTTTGGCTCTTGGTATGATTTCCATACGTACAGTCATAACATTGTACTATAGTATTGCGGAATAATAAAATCTTTGCACTGCTAACTTTCCTCTGCTCATTGCTCATTCATCTGCCATTCCAATAACCGCTGCTTAATCTCACGCGCCTTGCCCGGTGCTATATGGACAGCGGCAAGGTTCTGTAAGATTATCTGATAAAGTTTATTTTTTTTGGTTACTTTATAAACTTCAATGGTATCGGCATACTGTAAATTCACCACATAGGAGCGGTGGG
>WRIX01000085.1 GCA_009782495.1 Treponema sp. | reverse complement strand
GTTCCGTGAAACCGGAGATATCACCCTGTATTTCCACATCGTCCAGACTGCGGACGCCCTTTGCGTAACCGCGCTCCATGGCAATCTGCAAATGCGGTACGTCGTCTGTAGAAAGCCCGAACAGCCGCGCACCAACCAAATCCGCAGCAACAACATTGCTGCTGCCCAGTAACACTTTAAAGGGCAGTATGCACTGTTCCGCAAAAGCTGTAACCGGGTAATGCCCGTGAATAGTGGCTTCCACACCTTCGATTAATGTAAAGTCCGGCTGCACATATCCAAGCACGTCGGCAAGTTTATGTGGCAGGTTGTAGTTATGGTCAGGGCGGCGGTCGTTTTGCTGGGGGAATGCCCACTGGTTCTTTACACCTAGGGTAACTCCTGCCATGGAATGGGTTTTTAGTTTTGGCAGGCTGATATAGAGGTTTTCGTCCGCATGATTAATCAAGTTGTTCACGATGAACAACGGAATATCGAAACTTGTATGACGGTAGCCGCCCTCTTCCTGCGTTTCCGGCGGCTTGCCGCGGAAAGCAAAGGACACGCTTTTTTCTTCGTCCAGGTAGATTTCCTTTACACCATAGCGGCGACATATTCCGCTGTAACCTGTAATGGCAAACACCATACGGGTAAAATTGCTCTGGGTGGCGTTTTCGAACAGGAAGATGCGCTTGGCCCCGGCCTGCTTCCAGTAACGGATTACCGCTTCTACCAACTCCGGGCGTGTATAACAATACGGTTTGCTGTCGATGCCGTTGGGTTTGATATAGACATCACCGCTGGCCTTGAGCAGCCCTTTGCCGCCGGCAGCATCAAAAATTTCGTTAACAGAGGTAAACACCTCTTCTCTTAAAGCGTTGTTCAGCGGCTTGAACTGTGTAAAGGGTTCTGATTGGTGCGGCGCATTCAGGCGGCGAACGGTAACAATGGCAGGTTTTGGAACGGTTGTCATGGGAACTCCTTTTTTCTAGTTTACCATTAATTCTATACTTTTATGCGTTCAAAAAAACAAAAATATTAAACAATCCGTGCGCCAGCGCTATACCAAGGAATGACGAGCTTTTTATATAGGCAAGGGAAAGTACCAGGGCTGCCAGAACCGCATTGACAATACCCCAGGGGCCTTCGTAGGCATGGCACAGGGCAAAAATCAGGCTGCTGACAACGAATGCATTAATGACAGAGCGGCGTGTCCTTTCCTGGCTTTGCTCAAGAAGCCGCTCAGGAAGGTAAACCCGAAAATAGGCTTCTTCCAGAAAACCTACGCTGAATGAAAGGAGTATTGCATCAATCCAGCCTTTTATCCCGCCGGGGGGAACCAATTCTTCGGGCGGTACATGGCCGGTATGGGTTGCACAGAACGAAGCCAAAAAACCGATTACAACAAGGGCGGGGAGGGCTGCGGTCAGGGTCAGTATGTCCTTTTTTGGGGATATCAAGGGCTTTTTTTCCATAAGCAGCAGAATCAGAACAAGTGCGGGAATGCGCCAGATAAGCGAATAACCTATGCCTTCAAACGGATAGTTGTGCGGAGTATTTGGAGTAAAAAAGATTACAAAGAACAGCATCGCTGCTTCCAGCAGTTTCTGCCTGCGGTTCAGACCTTTAATAATCCCCCCTTTTTATGTATATTATTAATAAGTTGAGTATACTGGAAATGGCCGATAATATGGAAGGAATTGCTTAATGCTTGCAACCATTCTGGTTATTATCATAGTTGTCTCCGGGGTTATAATCCTTATCTTTTCCCAGCAAAATAAAGACAAGAAAAACTCGTGGATTCAGTTCTTTGCAAAGGGGAAGGATGCGGGGTTTTCTTTTCAGGAGATAGAACTGCTCCGGCGGCTGGCGGTTAAGAGCGCTCTGCCCGATCCCACAGCCCTTTTCTGGTCTCAGAATCAGCTGGAAATGTGTATCAGAAACATGGTACGCACTGCAAGATTGTCAGGAGGAGGAGATCAGTCCACCCAGGATTTTCTTTCCAAGCTTTACGATTACCGCAAAAAGATAGAAATGGAAAAACCCAAAATTAAAACCGGTATTACCAACAGCCGCCAGATTGAAGAAGGTCAGATTATCAGAATACTGGTAAACGGCCAGGGGGTATTTCCTTCCAATATAGTAAAAAACATAGGTCAGTATCTTACTGTATCCCGCCCGAGCACTCCCAAGCTGCCGGCAAGTTTTTCGTGGACGGGCCTGAAGCTTTCCGTTTATTTCTGGCGGGATGATGATGCAGGTTATGTGTTTGATTCCGATGTCCAGGATGAAGTTTTTTCCAGGGGTACTGCGTCGCTAAAGATAAGTCATGGCGAAAACCTAATTAGAACCCAAAAACGCCGTTCCATACGATTAAAAACCCACAGGCCGGCTTTCCTCTATATTCTGGACAGTAACCAGCCATCTCATACTGTAGAGATGAATCCCGGATTAAAGTGTTTTGTGGAGGATATTTCCGATTGCGGTTGTGCGGTGCTTGTAGGTGGAAGAGGCGCTGCAAGTCTGCGAATCAAAGTGCAGTTTATTCTTAACAATAGGCCTGTTTGCATCTCCGGCACGGTCCGATCCCTGGATTATTACGAAGATGACAACAAATCCCTTCTTCACACGGAAGCAGACCCCATGCCGCTGGAGACCCGCAACCATATTCTTGGGGAAGTATTTGGCATGCTGCCCGAAGAAGATGAGGAGCTTCCTTTCAAGGTCCTGGATGAAGAAGCATCAGATGAAACAACCGGAGAAGCCGTTGAGGAAATTCCGGTTGCAAGCGCTATAAGTGATGAAGCCCTATAGTAAGAAGGGGGTGCTATGACCAAAAATATTGTATTGCTTTATATTATGGTGATTTTTCTTGTTCCGGTTCTTTTTGCTCAAACTCAGGGAATCCTGAGCAGTCAGGGAGAAACGATTTTACAGTCCTATGAACGAATCTTTGTCCGGTCCAGTCTGAGTACCAAGGTAAATGTCCTTTCCGATGCGGCCAATGACGAAGCGGCGGCCGAATTTTACGGACAACTATGCGACCTGGCGCTGGGTTTTGTTATTGATAATGCTTCGCTTTTCCGCAATGATCCGGATATGATCAATATTGCCATTGCTGCAGTCAGGGGAGCCGGTGAATATGCTTATTATCCCGCTACAGAGGCAGTATGGCAGGCTTTTTTACGCTTTCCCGACAGGGTAATCCGTTACGAGATTCTTGAGGTACTGCCGGAACTGGATACCCGATCCCTTACCGGACAAATAACAGAATTTCTTGCTGAACAAAACCGCCGGAATAGTTCCGGAATGCCCGCCGATGAAGGGCTTCTTTTGCCGTTGTTTGCCATTCTTGGCAAGACCGGAGATGAATCATGTTATCCTGTTCTCTTTACATCAAGTGTTATGTATTCGGGTTCTTTGGAAGAAGCGGCAATTAAGGCGATGTATGAAATCGGCGGAAATATCCTTGATTTTTGTTTTAAGGCAATTATCGAAAATCCGCCCGAAGAAAAACTTTCTGCCTTTAAACTGGCTCTTTCCTGGGAAGGGCTTTCCGGAGAAGAAAAAGGCAAACTGGCGGAAACAGCTCTGGAAGTGTCTTTGGCTATTCCAGGTGACAGGCGAAGCGGGATTCAGGAACTTTCCGAAACATCACTGTTTATTATCAGGGAAGCCGGGTGGATTCGCGCCATGCCCCAGGTAGTAAAATACTACAATCAAAGCCTGGTCATGTTCAGGGCGGATCTTTCATTTAAACAACCATTAATCAATGCTATTCACTGTCTTGGCAATCTAAAAAGCGCTGATGCAGCCCAAACTCTGGCCCTTCAACTGGGGCTGTTTAATTCCCGGTCAGCCGGATTAGAAATGGAAGAACAGGAAGTAGTACTTGCTTTGATCAATGCATTGGGAGAGTTAGCCTACAAAGCTTCGTATGACGGACTCCATTATGCAACTATGCTTACCTATCCAGCCAATATAATTGAAGCTGCACAGAATGCACTTGCCAATCTAAAATGGTGATGGTGTGTGTATGAAACCTTTTTTCTCTTTTTCTGACTTCGCACAAAGTCCCGGGCCAAGTCCTTTGATTGTTGCTGCCTGTGCGGCTATTCCTGTTGTGTATATTTCTCTCCCGGCAGTGCGTCTCTGCCTGCTTGTTTTGTTATGCTTTATTTTAATTACAAGTCTAGTTTGGTTTTTGGCCGGTGTATTAAAAAAACCAACTAAGGTTTTAACTTCTATCAATCCGTTTTACATACGAATTTGTTTTACCGGGGCTTTGGGACTGATTATTGGCTTTGCTTGTATTTCAAGGATAGAACAATGCGCTCCGGGGCTTCCTCTGGAAACGGTTTCTTCAATAAAAGGAAAACTCCTTAATGATCCCCGTTCCTTTGCTTCCGGTTTTGGTCAAACTACGGAAGAAGAACGAGGTATGGCCGTGATGCAGCTCTCTGAAACCGGCAACCTTTCCGGCTCTGTGCGCAGCTCCGCCCGCGGCAGAGCGTTGGTTTTTTTTCCGGCAGGAACCATGCCCAGGTTACGGGATTTCGGCAGGGGAGCGGAACTCTATATCGAAGGCAATTTTTTACCGGACGATAATGCGGATGGCAGAGCTGCTGTTGATCCCCGTTTCCGTGCAGCTTCGGTTCATATCATAAAAAAAGCGCTGGCACCGGAACGGATGCGGACTGGCGTACGAAGCGCTGTTCTTGTGCGGCTTAAACCAAAAGCCTGGGGAGGGCTTGCAGCAGCTCTGCTTCTTGGGACGAGAGAAAATCTGGAAGGAACATTGGCTGTTTCTTTCCGTAACGCGGGGCTTTCACACATACTTGCTCTTTCGGGAATGCACCTGGCTTTTATTTCCGCCATGCTGGCCTTTGTCTTAAAAAAACCGCTTGGAAAGAAAGGTTCTGTTATTGCAGGTTTTGTTTTTATTGTCCTTTATGTGTTTCTTGTTGGGCCGGAGCCAAGTCTGGTTCGTGCTGTAATTATGTACGGGCTGGGGAGTTTTTTGATTCTGACCGGAACAACAAGGCAAACGTTTGCTTTGCTTTCTGCCGCTTTCCTTATTCAAATACTGTGGAATCCGACTTCCGCATACAGTATTTCTTTTGTTTTAAGTTACCTTGCTTTGGGAGGCATATTGGTATTAAGCAATCCGGTGCTTGTACTTCTTAGAGGCCGGCTGCCTTCATCATTGGCTATGGGGATTAGTGCATCTGCAGGCGCTTTTTTGGTTACCGCTCCTGTGGTTTCGGCGTTTTTTGGTGTACTGCGTCCTGTAGGATTAATTGCCGGGCTTGTTGCGGCGCCGCTTTCGGGGATTTTTATGGCTCTTTCTTTTTTATGGCTTCTTTTGTCAAAGGTTCCGTTTATAGGCGTAATTATTGGAACTGTTCTTGATAAGCTTTTAATCGCCATACAGTTTTTTATGCAATGGAGCATTTCGCTTTTTGCTCGATTTCCTGGTCTATCACTTCCGTTTCCTGCAATCTGCATCGTTACACCATTGTTAATTGCTTGTCTATTGGTATTTGCAGACCGCCATGCCCGTTACAGAAATGAATTTGCCCGATTCGCCTGAGCCAACAACAAAGACGGCTGGTTTTCCCAACTATAATTCCGGCCCCGCTTTACGTTCCTTTCTGGACGGGCGGGGTTTGTCAATTCGGAAACAATGGGGACAGAATTTTTTGATTAACCCGGGAGCAAGGCGTTTTCTTGTTGATGCACTGGAAGCGGAAAACGGCGCAGCGGTTTGGGAAATTGGCGGCGGTCTTGGCTGTATGACACGCGAACTCCTGGAGCGGGGGTTAAAGATCACCGCTTTTGAAATCGATCCGGGACTTTGTTCTGTTCTGGAAGAACTCTTTGCTGTCCGGCCTGATTTTACATTAATCCGGGGCGATGTACTAAAAACCTGGAAAACAGCAAAAAGGGCTCCCTATCTTTTGGGAAATCTGCCCTATACCGTTGCTGCCGTACTTATGGGAAACCTTATTACAGACAATTGTTTTTTTTCACGGATGATCATTACCGTTCAGAAAGAAGTCGCCTTGCGCATGACGGCCAAGCCGGGTTCAAAGGATTATTCTTCGATTTCCGTGCTTTGTTCTTCAGCCTATACGATGAAAATAATCATGACGCTCAAGGGACAATCGTTTTATCCCGTTCCCCGCGTTGATTCTGCGGTTGTTTGTTTTGAAAGACTGCCCAATGCACCGCTGCCGCTGCCGCTTTTTTATCCGTTACTTCGTTCTCTCTTTGTATCGCGGCGGAAAACTATCGCCAACAATCTGCTGAATTTTATTTCCCGTTCCTGTATACTTAACAAAACGGGAACCGCTGCCGCAATTGCGGAAGATGTTTTAAAATCATGCGGACTTACGGGCGGTGAAAGAGCGGAGAAGCTTTCCTGCGAAACTTTTTTGGCACTTGCTTCCGGGTTAGGAAATTGTATCAGTCGTGCCGGAACAACAATTAAGGAAGGTTCATGACCATTGCAGAGCGAATAGAAGTCATTAAAGAAAAAATGGAAAAAGCCGCCCTGCGTTCCGGAAGAAAGCCCGGTGAAATACAGCTTATGGGGGTAAGTAAATTTCACAGCGAAGACAAAATCGAAGAAGCAGTTAAAGCCGGGCTTATGCTTTTTGGCGAAAGCCGTGTCCAGGAAGCGGTAAAAAAATATCCGGTATTAAAAGAAAAATACCCAAAGATTTGTCTTCACCTGATCGGAAGACTTCAGCGGAATAAAGTTAAAAATATCAATGGTTTATTTGACGGTGTTCAGTCTTTGGATCGGGATGAACTAATTGATGCGTTGGGAAATGCAGCGGCTGAATTAAACCATAAAAGTAAAGCCTTAACAGTGCTGTTGGAAATGCATACCGGGGAAGAATCAAAATCCGGATATCCTGATGAAGATACTCTTTCCCGTGCAGTGGAACTTGTTTTGTCTTTTCCCGGCCTTAAACTTTCCGGTCTTATGACTATGGCTCCGTTTACTCAGGATGAAAATGCGATTCGGCAGTCATTCAGAAAGCTCCTTGCAGCCCGTGCCCGCCTGGAACAACGTTTTCCTCAGACGGATTTTTCCTGTCTTTCTATGGGTATGTCAAATGATTTTGAGATTGCCATAGAAGAAGGTTCTACCCTGGTCAGAGTAGGTACGGCTATCTTTCATGCTGGAGAGCCGCAATGAGGCGGATTTGCTGTTTGCTTTTTCTGCTGATCCCGGCGCTTGTTTGTTTTGCTCAAACTCAGTCCGGGTATACGCCGTTTAATTTTACCGGGTTATCGGAAATTCATGATTTTTCTCCGCATTTTGAAATGTTCCGCCCTGTACCGTTGTCTTCTGAAAGTGAACAATCTCAGTCAAATGCATCGATCTTTACCAATTCACCGCAGTGGGTTAAAGATCTCAGACGAGGCGAAATTGTTCTTTTCGGCACTTTGCCGTTTACCGTGTTTTTTACCAGAACAATTATGGGTGTAGTTCGTATGAGTCAGAATAACTGGGATCAACGTTATGCCCCGTGGCCGTTTCAATCTGCCGGCGCCGTTGCGATAACCAGGAATGATATATTTTGGATGTTCACTTTTGCCGGTTCCGCTTCTCTTGCGATCGCCGTGATAGATCATCTGATAGTAAGAAACAAACGCACAACTGCAGTATCTTCGGACTATTAATGAATTGTACTTATTCCGGAACAGCAGAAGGAATTACAGGCAGTGTCAGGCTCGACCGTTATATTGCAGAAACACTGCGGCTATTAAGCCGTTCGCAGATTAAGTCGCGATGCCTGGAAGCAAAACTCAACGGTAAAACAGTAAAGGTTTCCCGTCCGGTAAAAAACGGCGATACAATAGAACTCTCCTGGCAGCCTGCTGCGCCATTGTACCTGGAACCGGAAAACATAGCCCTTGATTTGATTTACGAAGATGATCGCTGTGCTGTAATCAATAAAGCCCAGGGCATGGTCGTCCATCCAGGCGCAGGGAACCATTCCGGTACCCTGGCCAATGCATTATTATGGCGGCATTTAAACCGGCCAGAGCAACCCGATTATCGGAACGGCATTGTTCACCGGCTGGACAAAGATACCTCCGGCGTGATTATTGCCGCTTATGACAATGAAGCCCTTGCCTTCCTTTCGGATCAGTTTAAGGCAAAAACAATTCGGAAACGTTACCTTGCCCTGGTGCAGGGAATTCCTGTCAATTCAAAAGGCCGCATTCATACTCGGTTAATTCGTGATCCGCGGGATCGCAAACGTTTTACCGCACTGCCGATTATTCCTGACAGTAAACCACAGGGGAAAATAGCTCTTACCCGTTACCATGTTATTAAATCCTGGCCCGGTTATTCCCTGTTGATCCTTGAGCCGAAAACAGGGCGTACCCACCAGTTAAGAGTTCATTTAAAACATTTAGGCAATCCCATAATCGGTGATTCAATATATAATCCTTTGTATGAAGGAAACAGAAAAGACAGGGATAAAAACTTTCCCAATTCTGCTTTGATGCTTCATGCTTTAAATCTGGCCATTGTAATTCCCGGCGAGATTGAACAACGGGTTTTTAAAGCGCCCATGCCGGACAGGTTTAAAACTGTTATAGCTGAACTTAATCGGAGAGTAAAAAAGAATTAAATTGGTAATTCAAAGTTAGTTATTTGTATGATTGAAGAATTTTGGTTAGCTCCTGATATGGAGCCGCGTATTGTTACTGAAACCCCTTCTTACCTGATTGCGTATAAACCGCCGCGTATGCATACTGCTCCTCTGCAGCCGGGAGAAGAAAACAACCTTCTTGCCTGGATTGCATTACGCTTTCCCGAAGTGCTGCGGATCAAAGGCCGTAAAGATATTGAAGGAGGATTGATTCACCGGCTGGACTATGAAACACAAGGGCTTGTTCTCTGCGCAAGAACGAAAGATGCAATGAAAATACTGCTGGCTCAACAGGAAAAAGGAGAAATAGGTAAAGAATACGAAGCCGTCTGTTGCAAAGAAAACAATGCGTTGCTTCCCGGTTTTCCTCCATTGCCTGCGGGTTTTGAAATGCAGAAATGTATACCAGGATGTGTCTCTGAATGTGAGTCAACAATAATCGAAAGCGCCTTTAGACCGTATGGAAAAGGCCGGAAAGCGGTTCGTCCCCTCCTTGAAGGAAACACGAAACACAAAATAGGAGAGCTTTACCAAACCGAAATTCTTTCCTGTACCGAAATGGGTGGTAAATGTTTTATTAAGATATGTATACGCAAAGGGTTTCGCCACCAGATACGCTGCCATCTTGCCTGGATTGGCCGGCCCATTCTTAATGATTCATTGTATGCTGAGGGCTGCGGCAATTCGGGCTTTCTGGCGCTACGGGCTACGGGGATTGAGATAGAGCGCTGAGAAGAAATTATCTAATACAGATAGGAGTAAAGCCATGAAAACTATGCAATACAAAGGTTATGCGGCTCGCATTGAATACAGCGACGAGGACAAATGTTTTGTTGGTCATATTGCCGGTATACGTGATATTGTAGGTTTTCACGGTGAAAGTGTTGAATCGTTATGTATCGCTTTTGAAGAGGCTGTTAACGATTATCTGGATACCTGCCGGCAAACGGATATAACTCCCCAGCGTCCTTATTCTGGCAAGGTAATGCTTCGAATTTCACCTGAAATGCACGCCGAAATTGCTATGAAAGCGGAGGCGCATGGTAAATCTCTGAACCAATGGGCCGCAGAGGCTCTGGCGTGCGCTGAATAACAAAAATAAAAAAAGCTGCCCGGAATATTATTCCTCTTGCATCATATCAGGGTAAAGCTGTATAGGAAGAGTCTCACGCGGAGGCGCAGGGATCGCAGAGGAAGAGAGGGTATTCAGGAGCTTGTAATTACATCTATTAGCTGATATGATTATTTTATGAAAAAATTACTTGTATTGGTTATTTTTGTTTTATTTGCCCAGCATGGGTTTTCAATGGGTAATACTGAATTTTCAATTAAGCTTGGTGGAATAGAATATTATTCTTCGGGAAAAATATGGGTTTTTTCAAACAATCAATTTGATGTTTTATTGAATGAATATAAAAAATTTAATTGGGCTAATTTTGAAATCAGAGAAGAAGCAGTAAAAGAACCCAATGATAAACCGTATTATGTTGAAGAATATTATAAACATGATGGTAAATATTTTAGGTTCTTCCGGCTATATAGTGGAAGGGGAAAGGTCTAAATTTCCCAGATGAAACAAAATTGCGTTTTTAAATCGAGTCCTATTCCTAAAACCACAGGCCATGCGTTTAATTCGTTGTATACTG
>WRIX01000084.1 GCA_009782495.1 Treponema sp. | reverse complement strand
CTCCCGATTTGATCCTTTTTTTACACACATGACAATTTTTGGTTTCGCGGAATAATCCCATAATTCCTCCTATATTTTACCGCCGCTGGAGCGGCCGCTGCTTGACGAGCGGGAACGGCCGCCCGAACGTGAAGAACTCGATTCGATTTTTACGCGGGTAGTAGTCGTATAGAGGAACTGATCTGTCTGTCCAGTCAGGCGGAAGCCTCCCTGCGGTATATAGCTGTCGGCTGCAGCGGCGAGTTTTGCGGTTTTCATCTGCCTTCTCCAGCGTCCGCATATAATGGCCGGAGTGAGTATTGACGCCGCTGCTATTAAAATCAGTTTGCCAATTATCGATATTAAAGCATAGGTCTCGAAACCCAGTAAAGCCCGGTCAAAAAAGACATCGGCCACCGGGAAAAAACTCCCGCTTTCGAAAGCTTCGCGGAACGCGGGAATGATATGGTCGTCCTCCAGGATTTCCCTTTTGCTGTCGGTAAAGACCCTGGTACAGGCGCCGTGGGGATTCAAAAAGTAATCCCTTTCGCCCGGAACATCGCCTGTTTCAAGCAGCAGTATTATGCCGTTTTTGCCCTCGCCAAAGCCAAGGTCGTGCTTTTCGTAAAAAGCGTCAACGTACCGTTCCATGCCGTCATTGGAACCGGCGTACTCTTCCGGGACAAGGTCAACGATCCAGACGTAGACGGCGCATTTGTACTTCTCCAAAATCCCGGACGCTTTTTCATTCAGCGCATCGACCTCCGCGGCGCTTAAGTTTCCGGTTTCATCGATAACGAAGTTTGCGCCCCGGGGCGCGAGGCCGGCCGTGTCAACAACGTAAGGGGGTTTATCCGCCAGGGATGCCGCGCCCAGATCAGAGAGAAAAGTCCCGGCTGCTTTAAGATAGGCCAGTACTCCGTCGTAATAGGTGCCGCCCGGCTTTCTGTAGGCCTCCATAAAATGGTCTTCGGCCTCATCCGTTATGAAGCGTCTCGCCGTGCCGAAGCCGACCACCCGCCCAAGCTTGCGCTCTATGTCATGCGTCAGCGCAAACCCGTTCGGCCCCAGGCCCTCCGCCTTATAGCGATCCGTGGTATATTCCAGGAGCGTTGTTGTTGTGTCGGATACCAGAAAATAAGCCACATCCAGATGATACACGTCGCCAAGTTCCGCGGCGTATTGGTTTAGTTCCAGCAGGCTCTGTTCGCTTATTTTACCCATGTCGTCAAAAACCAGCCTTTTGCCCGGGGTTTGGGCTGCAAGGGGCAGGAGAACAACCACAAAAAGAAGAAGCGCTGTATTAAATATCTTTTTAATTCTTCTTTCCCCCTATAGTAGTACGAACAATAGCACGGCCAGTACTGCCGCTATGGGGAGTGAGATTCTGGCGAACCAGCTCCAGTACCTCCCCTTGTCAATGGGCAGGTTGCCAACCAGTTTCCCGGTCTGGCCGTTCATGGCAAAAAGGAAGTTCTTTCCGTTCCATTTTATGGACAGCATCCAGACCGGCAGAAGCGCGTATTTAACATCGCCTTTTTTTAATACTATGTTGGAATATTCCTGTGTAAGGGTGGAATAGACTGCTGTGGTGGCGGCAAAGGCGAGCTCGGTACTCCTGTTAATGCGCTTGTTGGCGCGCGTGCTGCACATTTGTGCGTCTTCGTCGTATTTTTCCGCCAGAAAGCCGGGCAGGTACGCCGTGGAAAAAGGCTTTAACTCCCCATAGGAATACGGCTCTATAGCGTCCATGTGTGCGTCAGGCATTTTGCTTGAACCGTCCACCGGTACTTTTTCGAAGCTGATGCTGCCCTGCCGCGTTACGCGGTAATGATCCGTTTTGGTAACCCGGTAGCTGCCTGAGGTATAGGTACGCACCTTGGTTGCCCTGAATCGCATATCCGCTTCGGTTTCCCCGTCAAAAAGCCAGAAGGGCGCGTATATTCCTTTAATTTCCTCGATCTGATTAGCCGTTAAAAAACCCTTGGGAAGCAGCCTTTTCTTGCTATAATACTTTTTAAGGGCTTCCTTGGCGGCGTTTTTATCCAGCTTGAACGGGATAACGAAGTCCGGCTTTAGCTGGCCCGAAAGATTTCCCGGTATCACTGTCTGATTGCCGCAGTAGGGGCAGGATGTAGCCGCCGTGGTATCGTCACAGACAATGCCGGCCGCGCAGGACGGACATGTATACGAGCGCAGATGCGGCGCTTCGTCCGGGTCCCAGTCGTCGCCTGCCAGGGAAGAATCCCATTGGGGTTCCGCGCCGGTATTGTCGGCTGCCTGTACTTTATCCGCATAGAGCTGTTCAATAACCGCAAGCTCAAACTTTAAAGAGCAGTGGTCACATTCGATCTGAGCGGATTCGCTTCCATAGCGCAGTGGCCCGGCGCAGGCAGGGCACTGGTAGTTTGTAAGCTGAGCTATATATTCCTCCGTATCTTACTGTGAAAACCGGTATAGCATTGAGTTTATGCAGGTGTCTTCGTATTTGGTGCCCGGGTACACATCCAGTATCTCAAGTGTATATGTTGAACCTTCCACCGAATATGTAATCAATGATGAATTAATTACCTGAAAATGCGGCGTGTCCTTTAATGTAACCACCTCCGATTTCCCCGCCTCGTTGGTTATCCTGAATGTTTTTATCCGTGCATTTTCCTTATATAAATTTGGTTTGGCAAAGGACACAAAGCCGTTGGAAACAGTCAGATTTTTGCCCTGGACAAACTTCACCGTTAGCTTTACCCCAATGCCGGTTCCTTTTTCCCCTTCTACCCAGCATTCGCCGATTTTTATACCCATTTTGTCGGCGGAGTATCTTGTATTGCCCTCAACCAGCGTGGAACTTGCCGTTATCCATTTTCCGTCGCTGAACACCGGCCTGTTTCCCAGATATTCCCAGATGCTGGTAGATATACCCGAGAAATACGGCCTTGCATCGGATGAATAAAGAAGCGGAATGCCGTCCGGAAGAAGGAGAAGCAGGTACCGCGCGCTGGTATTATTGCTCCACTGGATGGAAATAAAATCTACGCCGTTTTCATTGGTTATACGATAGGTCCCCGTTAGGCGGTTCCTTTTCGGCATCGCATCCAGATTGTCCATCTCAGGGTCGTAATCATCGCTGTTCACGCTGAACGTCTCGATCTGGTTATTGGACAAGAACTTGAAGCACAGATTTTTATCAGCGCTGGCATACTCGGGATTATTGATAAACACGCCATTGGGAATAACAGTCTGCCCATAGACAGACGCCGTCAATGCCAGAAACAAGACAAAAAATACCTTCCGCATAAGCTACCCTCCTCTGCGTATGGTAACAGTGTATGATACCCGAGCGCCGGATGTCAACGGTGCGCACCACAAGGCACTTATTCCGTTTTTTAAATCAGTTTTTTAATCCTGACCAACAAGTCATCGCACGGTTTCTTTATATAATCGACAGCCCCGATTTCTCTTGCCCGGTTTATATCTTTCGGATCATCCGAAACCGTAAAAAACGCAATCGGTACCTGGTGTAATTCGCTGATCCTCTTTATCCGGTCATAAGTATTCCACCCGTCCATTTCAGGCATAATTAAATCAAGTAACACCAAATTGGGGACAAGACCTTGAAAGAATTTTTCCAATGCTTTTTCTCCTGATGAAACGGTAAAAACCTCGTAATCATTTTTTAAGACCTCATTTGTCATTTCAAGATGAATTTCGTCATCATCGACTACAATGATTTTTTTCTTTTCATTGCCTGATGAAATTTTAAATTTCCCCGCTTCGCTTTTAAGTTCGTTAAAGTTCCGGGTATTTTCAGTACCCATTTCGTCAACCTGTTTTACGGCGGTTTGTATCTGCTTCATTGCACCGCTGACAATATCGCTCATGCCGTTTATTGCTTCGGTGCTGCTTTTAATAAGGTCGTTGGTTTGGCTGATTAAATGGTTTCCCGTTGTACGCATTTCTTCCGATCCTTTTTCGACCGATACGCTTAATTCTTTTAACCGCCCCATTGAATTCAATATCTGCTGTCCGCCGATTTCTTGTTCTTCCATTGCACTGCGGATATTTTGTTCATGGTGCGAAACCGTTTTTACTCCGCTGTCAATAATATTAAAACGTGAAATTACTTCATTGGAAGATAAGGTAATGCTGTCTATTGACGTTTTGATTTTTTTTAACATTTCTGCCGTTGTTTTTGATTGACTTGCCGAAGATTCTGCCAGCTTGCGTATTTCGCTTGCGACAACCGCAAAACCTTTTCCCGCTTCCCCCGCATGGGCCGCTTCAATGGCGGCGTTCATCGAAAGAAGGTTTGTTTGGCTTGCGATGTTTTCCATTACCGAGTTAATTTCCAAAAGACCTGCGGAATCTCTGGCAATATCCTGAATCTTTTCCGCTACCATTTGAACGCCCGCTTTTCCGTGTTCGGACGATTCCGACAATTCGTTGACATTTTTTGTGTTTTCGATGAGGGTTTTTGTTACCGAGCGGATATTGGCAGTCATTTCCTCAATAGCGGAAGAAGAAGTATTTACGCTTTCGGACTGTTCTTCTACCATTTTATTAAGATTGTTTATGCTTGTTTGTATTTCTTTAACTGCGCTTTCCGCTTCAACGGCACTTTTTTCCTGCCGGGTTTTAACGGTTTTCATTTCATCAAAATTGACTGAAAGCTCGCCTACAACTTCGGAAGTTTTTGCCATATTGATATTAAGTTCATGGCCGGTATTGGTAAGGGCGTCGATTTTGTATTTGATTTTGCTTATTAATGTGCTGACATGTCCTACTGTTTCGTTGAATTCTTCGGCTAAAAAGCCTATCTCGTCTTTGGAACGGATATTTACCCTTTTGGTAAAATCCCCATGGGCAATATCTTTCATGGATACTGTTA
Source organism: Treponema sp. (assembly GCA_009782495.1). GTDB lineage: Bacteria > Spirochaetota > Spirochaetia > Treponematales > Breznakiellaceae > WRIV01. The sequence continues at coordinate 5,715 of WRIX01000084.1, read as the reverse complement.
CTTTGCCGAGCGGTCGTACAATGTTCAATGTAATAAGCAATGACAAAATAATGCTTATTACCAATGAGACGATAATTAACACGATGATAAAACGTTCAAACTTGACTCCGTTATGGTAAATATCGTCGGTATTGTTTTCCAACAAACCGCTGTAATGTTTTTCAAGGTTTTGCAAGCCTGAAATAACTTCCTGTGTACTTGGCAAAACTGCTTCTCTGAAAATTGTTGCCGCTTCATTAGTTCCGTCATTGTTAAGATGATTGATAATTTCTCCTGCTTTGGCATGAATGAAATTATGAGGTTCGACAATCAGATTTAGGAGTCTTTTTCCTTCCTCGTCTGTCATGCTTTTTACTTCGTCGCTGTTCAGCCATTGCCCCAAAGAGCACGTTGCGGAATTAAGCGAACCGGTAAAATCCGAACCTGCATATACAGCTTCGGAGAGTCCGTGCCTCCATGTATAATGAGAATTTAATATTGACGAAATGTTTGAACTTGTCTGCGATAAACCATGCAAATCGTTAACCCAATTTGTCATGTCGGTGCTGGTTTTCAGTCCTGAAACGCCGAGTAAAACCCCTATTGCGACAACAATAAAAAAACCTCCAAAAAGTTTTGTCCGGATTTTCATAGTAAATTCTCCTTTATAGAAATATATTACCCAATATCTACAATAATTTCAACGGCACGGGGCACTTAATAGTTCGATATCGGAATATATAATGTCCGTCATTCCCTCTGTAATTAGCGGCTATGTAGAATTAAAAAAATTCTTTCTGTAATTTTTTATTGCTCGAAACTTTTCTTTCATTAATAACATCGGTGCTATTCCTATCTCCAATTAATAATGGTGATAATGTGTTGTGATTTTTATTATTATTTACAACAATGCTATGATTATAGTTTGCATAACAATAAACACATCCATTAAGGCAAGAATTATATTCTCCAATGTCAACACTTCCAACACAGCCGCATTCAGGGCGTTGACTTTTATCTTTTTCGGCAGATAAATTATATCCAGTTATTTTAGCGATTAATCTATCGTCAATACATCTTGCATATTCTATATTGTATCGTGAAAGATCAATATCTTCAGCACAAGTATCAATGAATAAATTGTTTTCTATTGCTGTTTTCGAAAAATTTTCGGCAAGTATGGTTTTTTCTTCCGGAGATATTTCAATAACGCCATTGGATTTAATATTTTCTGTTATTTTTTTGTAAAAATCAATAAAACTGAAAGTTACTTTTTCTGTATAGCCATTAAGTTTGCAGGCAAGTTCATTGAAATTATCAATATGATACGCTGTTGTGTATTTGGTGTTAAGCAAAACAGGATCGTATCTCCAAATAACTCTTTGTGGTCCAATTTTGTCTGACAATTTTTTAAAAGTTTCAATTATTTCTTTTTTAGGAGGTAATTTTGATTCAATATCATTACCATAAGGGTTAAGTGTAAACTGAAAATAATAAGCATATTCATTAAAATACTGAAGCTTATCAAGCATTGGTTTTGGGTTTTTGCTCCAAAAAACAATACAATCAACAACATCAGGATTAAGATTTATTTTACTGATTTGATGTATATTCATTGGATTTCTTACGCAAGCATACCGCTCCTTTATTCTGTTCAGCATCCAGTCTGAATAATATGCGGGAATATCTGTTCGTCTGCTTGCACTTATAATCATATTTCTCAAAATCGCCAACAAGTTTATATATGGCATCTCTTCCGGTTTGTCAGGTCATGGTATAAGATTAGAGGAAATTGTTATATTAAAGAAGCTGCTATCGCAGCAATTTTAAGAACCAGAGGGCGGCTTGTACATGAAACTTACTATCCTTGGTTCGGGTACATCTCAAGGGGTTCCTGTAATTGGCTGTTCCTGCCCGGTTTGTACTTCCTCCGACAGCAGGGATAATCGGTATCGTTGTTCCTTATATATTGAAGGAAATGACGGGGAACGGGCAATAATAGATACCGGGCCGGAATTCAGGTTACAGGCCCTGCAAGCCGGAATTACCGGTTTGGATGCGGTTTTTCTGACTCACGCCCATGCAGATCACATTCACGGTCTGGATGACATAAGGCAGCTTAGTTGGGAAAAACCCATTCCCATTTATGGAAACAGCCCTGCCATAGCCGAATTCCGTGAACGCTTTTCCTATATCTTCAGAAAAACCCAGGCGGGAGGGGGAAAACCTCATGTTAAACCTATAATTACCAAAGAGCCGGTACAGCTTGGCAGGCTCACTTTTATTCCCATCCCGGTAAAACACGGAAACATTGAGATTTTAGGCTGGAAAATAGCAGAAAATGCCATTTCCTGTAAAGCCAGTACCGGTGCGGTCTATCTTACCGATTGCAGCTACATTGATGAGGATGCATTTTCCCTGATTACAGAAGGCGGTCCGCCGGAACTGGCAATTATAGGAGGATTGCGGATTCGGTCTCATGATACCCATTTTTCTTTTAAAGAGGCCATTAATGCCGGAATTCACATGAAAACAAAGCAGCTTTACCTGACCCATATCTGCCATAGCCATTCTCACCGGGAAACAGAGGATTATTGCCGGGATTTTGTACTAAAACAGGGGCTTTCTATAGATGCAACACCTGCCTGGGACGGCCTGGAATTGGAAATTTAGAGGTTGCGAACAGTTTTTTGGCTGAAATTACACTTTTTTGGTAATATAATCGCTTTTCAGGCAGCGGGTGCAGATTTTAAGAGTAACGGCGGAACCATCTATTTCGGTCTTTACCTTCTTTAAATTTGGCTTCCAGACCCGCCGGACACGATTCTTGGCATGGCTGACAGAATTACCGGCAATTGTGTGTTTTCCGCAAATATCACAGATACGAGACATAACATCCTTCCTTAACAGTCAACTAGAAAATACTGGAATTTCAAGTATACTAAAATGAATAAATAATGTAAAGGTAATGATTTTGTCTGTAACTAAAGATAGATTAATCGGATATTCTGCGATAAAATAAACCCAAAGGTAAGGAGTTTTTAATGCTCCAAAACAATTTTTTCAGGAGGAAAAAGTGAAGAAAACTATTATTGTTTTCCTAGTTGTGGCTGTAGCGCTGTCTTTTGTGGCCTGCGGCGGAAAATCCGATGGTGCCGGCGGCGGATTACCAAGTATTGGTGTAACTATTTACAAATTTGACGACACCTTTATGTCTTATACCCGAAATGCCATTCAGTCGAATGCAACAGGGAAGGCTACATTGGAAGTTGTTGACTCCCAGAACAGCCAGCCCATGCAGAACGATCAGGTTGATGCATTCCTTTCCAAGAAAGTCAATTCTATGGCTATCAACTCTGTAGACCGGACTGCTGCTGCGTCGATCATAGAAAAAGCCAAGGCAAAGAATACCCCTGTAGTATTTTTTAACAGGGAACCTCTGCCTGAAGATATGGCATCTTGGGACAAGATTTACTATGTAGGTGCTAAAGCTGAACAATCCGGTACTATGGAAGGTGAAATTGCCGCCGAATGGTGGCTCGAAAACAAGGGAAAGGATCAGGTGCTCCGCTATGTTATGCTCAGAGGCGAGCCCGGACACCAGGATGCGGAACTCCGCAGGGAATTCTCAATTAAAGCGGTTACCGATGCAGGAATCCAGGTAGAATGTCTGGCTGAAGATTACGCCAACTGGGATCGCCCCAAAGCTGTCGAAAAAATGGATGCATGGCTTGCCCAATTTGGTGACAGGATTGACATGGTATTCGCAAACAACGACGACATGGCTCTTGGCGCCATTGAATCTCTTAAGAACGCCGGCTATTTCCAGGGTGGAAAATTCATGCCTGTTTTGGGTGTTGATGCCACTCCTCCCGCTCTTCTGGCTCTGGAAGAAGGCACCCTTCTTGGAACCGTTCTTAACGATGCAAACAACCAGGGAAAAGCCACTTTTGATATAGCGTATGCTCTTGCCAAAGGGGAGGATCCTTCCACCGCTGGTTGGACCATTACTGATGGTAAATACATCTGGGTACCATATCAGAAAGTGACTAAGGACAATTTCAGGCAGTTCCAGCAATAAGTTTCTAACTTGTCTTTTTTGACCAGAAATTAGTATAGTATCCAAGATAAGGGATGTGCGGAAGACAATCTGCACATCCCTCTGCATTACATTATAAGGGAGAGCTCTAATGGCAGAAGGGAATTTCGTTCTCCAGGTAAAAGGACTTTCTAAATCGTTTCCCGGTGTCCGGGCATTGCATAATGTCTCTATAGATGTTAAACCGGGCAGTGTTCATGCCTTGATGGGAGAAAACGGTGCCGGAAAATCCACCTTAATGAAATGTCTCTTTGGCATCTATGAACCGGATTCGGGCGATATTTTTTTAAACGGACAAAAAGTAGAATTTGACAATTCCAGGCAAGCCTTGAACGCAGGAATTTCCATGATTCACCAGGAACTCCTGCCCGTACCTTACCGTAGTGTAATGGAAAATCTTTGGCTTGGACGTTTCCCCAAATATTCTCTTGGGCCAATTAAGTTTATTGATCATAAAAAAATGTATGAAGATGCCGTAGCGCTTTTTAAAGATTTGGAAATGGACATTCCGCCCAAAGTATGGGTTAGGGAATTATCGGTATCAAAAGTGCAGTCCCTTGAAATAGCCAAAGCAGTATCCCAAAATGCCAAGGTTATAATTATGGATGAGCCTACTTCGTCCCTGACAGAGCATGAAGTGTCTCAGTTATTCGGAATTATAAATCGCCTTAAGAATCAAGGGGTAGGAATTATATATATTTCTCACAAAATCGAAGAGATTCTTAAAATTGCCGATGAAGTATCCATCATGCGGGATGGAGAACATATTGGAACGTATGATGCAAAAAACCTGACCAACGATATAATTATAAAACAGATGGTTGGGCGGGATTTAACCCACCGGTTTCCTCCTAAAACTAATATTCCCGGGGAAACTGTTGTTGAAGTAAAAAATCTAACCTCCGCCCATAATCATTCTTTTTTTGATGTTAGTTTTAATGTTCGACGGGGCGAAATATTCGGGATTGGCGGCCTTGTCGGAGCTCAGCGGACCGAGCTGGTAGAATCCCTTTTTGGTCTTAGGCCAATTAAGAGCGGTTCTGTCCTTATTAATGGTGCGGAGCAGATAATTAAATCTCCCACCCATGCAAAGCTGGAAAAAATGGCCCTGGTTACCGAAGAAAGGCGTGTAACAGGGATTATCCCAATGCGATCCGTTAAAGACAACATGATCCTGGCAAATTTAAAAAAATATGTTAACAAACTGGGTCTTATTGATGAACGGAAGGGAGAAAATGATACAAAAGAAAATATTGCTACCCTTAATGTAAAAACTCCATCTACGAAAACATTGATCAGGGATCTTTCCGGCGGGAACCAGCAAAAAGTACTTTTTGCACGATGGTTCCTGACAGAACCGGATATCCTGATTTTGGATGAACCAACCCGTGGTATTGATGTTGGCGCCAAGTATGAAATCTATAACATCATTATTGAACTGGCCAGAAAAGGTAAATGTGTAATTATGGTTTCTTCCGAAATGCCTGAACTGTTGGGAGTCTCAGATCGGATCATGGTTATGTGCGAGGGCAGGGTTACCGGAATATTGGATACCAAAGATGCTACGCAGGAAGAAATTATGCGTTTGGCAACAAAATTCATGTAGGAGGAATCATGGAAACGAAACTCAATATCAG
>WRIX01000083.1 GCA_009782495.1 Treponema sp. | reverse complement strand
TATACTGCAGGTGCTTTTTATGGCTTCTCCCCTTTTAATTACCGCAATGGTGGTTGGTCTTGTAATAGCCATACTGCAGGCAACTACATCCATTCAGGAACAGACTTTAACTTTTGTTCCAAAAGTAATAGCAATACTTTTGATTCTGGGTTTTTTGGGCGGCTGGATGTTTACATCGCTTTCGGATTTTACTGTGCGTGTATTCAGAATGATTCCCGAGGTTGTTCGTTAAATGGGCAGCTGCATATTGAGGTTTTTGAATGATTAGTGAAATGCTGAATGCTGCGCCTTTGTTTCTCCTGTTGGCAGTAAGAGCGCTGGCTATGATAGAAACCTCTCCCCTTCTTTCGGCAGAATCAAATCCCCAGATTGCCCGTGTCGCCCTGGCCGGCTTTGCCGCTTATGCGGTGTTTCCTTCATCCCAGGCAATCAATGTGCAGGGTATTGATCTTTCTTCATTAAGCTTTTTACTTATGCTCGCAGGAGAGGCAATTATCGGGATCATCACGGGATTTTTTATAACGATGATCTTTTCGGCTTTTTCTACTGCCGGTCAGTTTTTCTCTCTTCCCATGGGCTTTAGCGCTGCTGAAGTAATGGATCCTCTTTCACAGACAGAAAATCCCCTTATGGGCCAATACCTGAACCTGGTAGCCATGATGGTCTTTCTTTCCATGAACGGTTTTCGTGAACTTTTTCTTGGCGGTTTTTGGCGCTCTGTCCAGTCGATTAACATTGCATCTCTGGCGGCAGGGCGGGAAGCTGTAACGGAAATGTTTCTTACAGGTTTGTCCCGGCTTTTTCTTGACGCTATGGTAATCTCGCTTCCTTTGCTGGGAACACTCTTTCTTTGTTCGCTGTCTACAGGGCTTATCTCAAAAGCGGCTCCGCAGGTTAACATACTTACCGAAGGATTTCCCATTGCCATTACAGTTGCCTTTATGATGATCCTTGCTACCATGCCTTTTATGGTTCAGGCCTTTAGCCATGTAATCGACTCGGGTTTTGAAACGCTGCAAAATCTTTATATTGAGATCGGTCAGCGTGTCATGGGAGGCACAATATGATAAGCCTCTATGCCTCCATGTACAATAAACCACTAATCGATCTTCAGTGGTTTGCGGCGGAGGATGAAGGCCGTACCGAAGATCCTACCGAACATAAAATACGCAAGGCACGGGAAGAAGGACGTGTCGCCAAGAGTCAGGAACTTATTGCCGCGATAGGACTGCTCTTTCCGGCAATTACTATTCTGTTTTCGGCAAGGTACATCCTGCGTACCTGTGTAGAAATGCTTCGGTTTTTCTTTACACGGATTAACGACTTCAGCGTAACCGATGGAATTGCAGCAGGTGTGTTTTTCCAATACTTTGCCCGGCTTGTCCTGCCCATAGTACTTTCGGCTATGGTTGCGGCGATTTTTTCCAATTTGGTTCAGGTTGGTTTTCTCTTTACAACCAAACCTTTGGTGCCGGACTTCTCCAAGATCGTTCCTCGTTTTGGACGCTATTTCCAGCGGACTTTGTTTTCTATGGAAGGTCTTTTTAATTTTATAAAATCCATTGTTAAAATGGCAATAATAGGCACTGTTGCTTATGTATTGATCAGAAGCAACATTGATAAGCTGGCAAATCTTCAGACTGCAGGGCTATGGAATGGATTTACCAAGGTAGCATCTTTAGCGGCGCAGCTTTTAATTATTTGCGCGATTCTCCTTCTTTTCCTTTCCATACCGGATATATTCTTTCAGCGCTGGCAGTTTAAAGAATCACTCAAGATGACCAGGCAGGAGGTAAAAGAAGAACGGAAGATGTACGAAGGGGACCCGATGATCAGGGGCCGGATTCAGCGGCGAATGAGGGAATTTATGAGCCGGAATATGCCGGTTAATGTTGCTAAAGCGGATGTTGTTATCACCAATCCTACTCACTTTGCTGCAGCTTTGGAATACGATGAAGTAACAATGGTTGCTCCGCTTCTGACAGCTAAAGGTGCTGATGAAATGGCATTCCGTATACGAAACATAGCACAGGAAAACGAAGTTCCCGTGATAGAGAATAAACCTCTGGCCAGGGCACTCTATGCGGAAGTTGAAGTAGGCCAGGCTGTACCCATGATTTACTGGGAGGCAATAGCCCAGATTCTGGCCAGGGTCAGGATGCTTGAAGAAGAACGCCGGCGTGTTGATGGTGTTGGGGCTTAGAGAGTGAGAAATTATTATGGCTGATGTCAGAACACCGCGGGGCGTCGTGAATTTTTTCGGAAACTCCACCGATTTTGCTATTGCCGCCGCAGTAGTTGCCATTGTGATGGCGCTGGTCATTCCCCTGCCCACGGCGCTGCTTGATGCATTAATGGCGTTTAATTTAATCCTTGCACTCCTGATACTCCTTATTGTGCTGTATACCAGAAAGGCTACAGATTTTTCTTCGTTCCCCACGGTACTCCTGGTGTCTACCGTTTTTGGACTTACCGTTAACGTTTCTTCTACCCGGCTGATATTAACCCAGGGAACCAGGTTTAACGGAAGAATGATTAAGGCCTTTTCTTCCTTTGTGGTCGGTTCCAGCGGAACCGAGGGCCTGGTGGTGGGGTTTGTAATCTTTATCGTGATTATTGCAGTACAGGCTGTGGTCATAACCAAAGGCGCCACGCGTATTGCGGAAGTGGCGGCACGGTTTACCCTGGACGCCCTGCCGGGCAAACAAATGGCCATTGAAGCGGAGTACAATTCCGGGGCGATTTCCGAAGAAGAATCCATTTCCAGAAAAAACGATCTTCAGCGCGAAGTAGATTTTTACGGCGCCATGGACGGTGCCAGTAAATTTATTTCCGGAAATGTTAAGGTGGGTATTCTTGTTACCGTGGTTAATATTTTGGGCGGAATTATTATCGGTACGGTGATTCATAACGAAACAATTAACTCTGCAGTGAGTACCTATATTTCCTTTTCCATCGGCGACGGCCTTCTTTCCCAGCTTCCGGCCCTTCTGGTGTCCACCGCCACGGGCATCATTGTTACCCGGTCGGTTTCGGACGGAACCTTCGGCGAAGATGTAACCAAGGAATTTTCCCGGGATGCCCGCATTTATGGAATTGGCGCTGTGGTACTTTTGGTTTTTTCGATAATTCCGGGTTTTCCCTGGTATGTGCTTATTCCCATGGCTTTATTGCTGGGAATCATTGCTTTCCGTCTTTCCCGGAAAAAGAAACGGGATTTTGAGGCGACCGTAACCAAAGCATCGGAAGCCGCCAAACCCCGTGAAGAAGCGGCGGAAATGTCTCCGGTGGTGCCGCTGGATCCGCTGTCGCTGGAATTGGGTTACGGTCTTATTCCCCTGGTAGACCGGGATAAGGGGGCGGAACTCCTTGAACGGGTACAGCGTGTCCGCAGGGAATCTGCGCTCGATTTGGGATTGGTGATTCCCCGTATCAGAATAATTGACAACATGAGACTGGAGCCAAGCGAGTACTGTCTTAAAATTAAAGGCGTCGATGTGGGCCGGGGAAAGATACGCATGGAGCATTTTTTGTGTATCAATCCCGGCAGTGTTAAGGAAGAACTGCCCGGCGAAAAAACACGGGATCCGGCTTTTGGATTGCCGGCCCTGTGGGTCAGCGCCGACAAGAGAGAAGAAGCGGAACGGGCAGGTTATACGGTGGTTGATCCGCCGTCGATTATTGCAACACATTTAACAGAAATAATAAAGCATCATGCATCGGAAATTCTTGGCCGGCAGGAAACACAGGCAATACTCGACGCTCTTAAGAAAGATTATCCGGCGGTGGTTGAAGAAGCCCTTAAAAGCCTTACCCTGGGGCAAATACAAAAGGTAATTCAGAATCTGTTAAAGGAACAGGTTTCGATACGGAACATGACTGCTATTCTGGAAGCTTTGGCCGACTACGGACCTGTTACCAAAGATGGACAACTCCTTACCGAAAAAGCACGTCAATCTTTGTCGCGGCAGCTTTGTCTTCAATATGCGGATGCAGAAAAAATATTGCGTGTACTTACCATAGAACCGGCTTTGGAACAGAAGATAATCGACAGCAAAGTGGAAACCGCTTCCGGCATTATTTCCGCCCTCGACCCGCCGGTGCAAAACGGCTGGATAAAATCGCTGTCCAGGGCAATTACTGCGGTACAGGAACAGGGCTGGTTTCCGGTAATACTCTGTTCCGAAGCGGCGCGTTTTCTGGTTAAATCCTCAACATCCAGAGAACTGCCCGAATTGGTGGTGCTTTCGGTGCCTGAAATTGTAAACGAGATAAATGTAGAAGCGGTGGGTGAAATCAGAATAGAGAGTGAGGTTAAATAGCAACGATGCCCCATTTTGTTGTCCAGGCCAGAACCCACAATGAATGCATTGACAAGATTATTACCAAGTACGGAAAAGATGCCAAGGTGTTACTGGAAAGAACCGTACAGAAAGGGGGTATGTTTGGCTGGAGGAGTCATGAAGAAATTGAGATGACAGGAATTTACGGTGATCGTCCGGTCGGATCGAATAGTTTGGAAACAACCAAGCGTCAGATACTGGCTGCAGCAGGCAAAGTAATGCCTGCAAATTCCGTATCTGTCCATCCGGAAGCAGCCGGACAACAAAGCCAAATTTCCGCTGCGAATGTTTCTATGCAGGCAATATTAAAAGAAATTGCCGGTTTGAGCGGAGCAGTTCACAGTTTAAACGAAAAAGTTGATGAATCAATTTCCGGCTCTGCCGCAATTAATTCTGCCAAACGGGAAAACAATAATCATCCTTCCATACAAAAACTGGAAGATGATCTTTTTAACAATGAATTTTGTCCTTCTTTTGCAAGAATGATACTTGACAGGGCTCGAAGGGAATTTCCCCTGAATGAACTGGATGATTATGAAGATGTGCAGAAACGGGTTATCCAATGGATTGGGGAAAAGATTTCTGTCTATGAAGAACCGGAACAACCTGTCCAGGGAAAGAAGAAACCGCGTGTAATAGTCCTGCTGGGTCCTCCCGGGGTAGGTAAAACAACTACCCTGGTAAAGCTTGCGACGCTTTACGGAGATTTGGGAGGAGAACAGGATGGTCTTCTGGATTGGCGTAAAAGGGTAAGAATGATCACCCTGGACAGATATCGTATCGGAGCGGAATACCAGCTGGAAAAATACGGAGAATGGATGAATATTCCGATTAGTGTGGCAGAAGATCATGACGGTTTAAAAAAGTTATTATCGTTATACCATCAGGATGTAGATTTTATTTTAATAGATACCATAGGCAGAAGTCCGCGAAACTATATGGAGCTTGGAGAAATGAAAGCCATATTGGATGCATGTCCCGCCAAAACAGAATTTCATCTTTGTGTTCAGGCATCCACAAAAACCGGAGATCTTCGGGATATCCTTAAACAATTTGGAATTTTTAAATATAAATCGGTAATAATTACCAAATTAGACGAAACAGACAAGGCCGGAAATGTAATTAGTGTTCTGGCTGAAGAAAATAAAAGTGTTTCTTTTATTACCACAGGTCAAACTGTTCCTTCCGACATAGAACGTGCTACAGTTATCCGTTTATTAATTAACCTGGAAGGTTTTGCTGTTGACCGCGAAAATTATCCGTCAGGGAATGCAGGAGTATAGAATGGAAGATCAGGCAGAAAAACTGCGTGAAATGATGAGGAACAAAAAAAACGGCCATAATAAATCTTCCACAGTAAAAGAAGCAAAAAAGACCCGGATTATTACTGTTACTTCCGGCAAGGGAGGAGTAGGCAAAACCAATGTATCGGTTAACCTTGCCCTGGCTTATGCCCGGACAGGACGTAAGGTTATTGTAATGGATGCAGACCTTGGGCTGGCCAATGTTAATGTAATGCTTAACATGATCCCCAAGTTTAACCTTTACCATGTGATCCGCAAGCAAAAGACGATGAAAGAAATCATAGTTGAGACCGAATACGGTATTTCCATTGTTGCAGGAGCTTCCGGATTTTCCAAAATAGCCAACCTTAGCGAAGAGGAACGGCAGTATTTTATTGAAGAACTTGGCACACTTTCGTCTGCTGATATTGTAATCATTGATACTTCTGCAGGGGTTTCCAGTAATGTACTGGATTTTGTTGCTGCTGCGGATGATTCTGTTATAATTACTACTCCTGAGCCGACGGCAATTACCGATGCTTACGGGATTATCAAGATTATAGCTACGGAAATTAATAGTCTTAACATGGGCTTAAAATTGGTTGTAAACCGGGTAAAAAACGCTGCCGAAGCGGGTAAAATAGCAGACCGTATGATCAATATTACCAGTCAGTTTCTTAACCTGAAACTGGAATACCTTGGGTTTATCTACGACGATACTGCAGTGACCCAGGCTGTGTTAAAACAGCGTCCCTTTATGGTGGTTGATCCCAAATGTAAAGCATCCCAGTGTGTTCAGCACATTGTGGGCCGTATGGATAAAATCGAAGTCCAGGACAACGGGGGCTTTGGGAAATTGTTTAAACGAATGTTCAAGGGAGATAATTAGACTTTGTTTAATTTTAAAATAAGCGGTATCGCCGCCGGAACTGCTTTTGTCCTTTCCCTTGTAATTGGTCTATTCAGCGGATCCGGATTTCTGATACCCCTTCTGCGGGCATTGATTTTTGCAATCATCTTTTTTGCCCTTTCCTGTTTAATCTTCTGGCTTTTGGCTCAATTTTTACCTGATTTGCTTAGCAGTCCCGAAGACGATCTTGGATTTCCGGTTTCCGGTTCCCGAGTGGATATCAGCGTTGATGGACCTGTTTCAGGAGCTTTTCCTGCAGATAACTCCGAGTCGGTTGATGATATAGCCGGAAGACCCTCGGCTTTGCCAAAGGCTGCTTCTTCACTACTGGATCAGGAAGGGAATGCAGGATATAATGAGGAAGGGGGGGTTGACGGCGATTTGGAAGCCGTAAGTGACGGGGAAGTCATGGGAGCCGGTTCGGAAATGCCGGGAAGATCCCGATCGGCAGCGACCCTTCCTGATATTGGCGAGGTATCGGAAAATATACCGGGAAGTGCTGCTGACGTGGAAAATATAGAAGAAATTGGCTTTGACAGTCCCGAACCAAGACGGCCTAAATCTTCTTCAAAAAAATCAGATATGGGGGATTTTAACCCCAAAGAACTGGCCCAGGCCATACAGACAGTATTAAAAAGAGACGATAAAGGATAGCCTATGGGGAAGACTTTCTGGGGTTCCGATAAATCCCGTGAGCCTGACATTGAAGACAAAACAGAAGAAGAACTCTGGATACAATACCGAAAGAAAAGAGATCTCAGGATTAGGGAAGCTTTTATTAAACAATATGCTCCTCTGGTAAAATATGTAGCCGGTAAAGTGGCAGTCGGGATGCCGCATAATGTTGAATTTGATGATCTGGTTGGATACGGAACATTCGGCCTTTTGGATGCTATTGATAAATTCGACCCGGATAAAAATGTCAAATTTAAAACATACGCCGTTACCAGAATCAGGGGGGCCATTTTTGACGAGCTCCGTTCCATAGACTGGGTTCCCCGATCGGTACGGCAAAAGACAAGGGAGATTGAAGAAGCCATCGGCGCTCTGGAAGCCCAGCTTGGCAGAACAGCTACGGATCAGGAAATAGCGCAGTCCATAGGTATGGACGAGACCGAATACCAGAAAGTAATGCAGCGTATTTCCAGTACATCCATTCTTTCCTTAAATGATATGTGGTTTTCCGGGGATGACAACGATAAGGTGTCTATCGGAGACGGGATAGAATCTCCGGCAAGTCTTAATCCCGATGTAATAGTAGAAAAAGAAGAAATCCGCAGGGTAATTGTCAGTGCAATTAACGATCTTCCGGAAAAAGAAAAAAAGATCCTGGTTCTTTACTATTACGAAGATCTGACCCTTAAAGAAATCGGGCAGGTTTTGGAAGTAACCGAATCCCGGGTTTCCCAGCTTCATACCAAAGCCATACTACGGCTCCGTTCCCGGCTTACCAATGTACGAAAAGGCATAGTATAAGATTTGCGTCTGTAACGCAAAATGCCGATAATTGTACAAGAGGTATATATTATTATGGTAGATTTTGTCCAGCTTCAACAAGCAATGAAAGAACGTCTGGAGCGGGATAGAGCTATTAACACCATTGAGGTGGAAGGCGCAACCCTGGAAGAAGCTGTATCTGAAGCTTCTACACTTCTTAATATGCCAATTCGCCGTATTGAATACGAAATTGCGGTTAAAGGATCCCCCGGTTTCCTTGGTACTGGGGTAAAAAAATGGAAAATAAGAGCTTACCAGCGGGTTACAGCTCAGACTATAGAGGAAGAAAAAGAAGCTGCAGCCGAAGAAGCTGAAGAAGCGGCCAAAGTTGCGCTGGATAAAGACGGAGACGCCTTTGTGCAGCTTCTTTACGACGGCGCTTATTTAAAGGTGATTCCTCCTGTAGGCCGGGGCACGAAAATACGGCCTTCGTTTGTTAATCAAATTATCGCTGATCGTAATGTAACCGACTGTGATATGCAGTTGGTAGAACAAATCGTTAAAGATGAAGCCGCAATGTATGTGCGGATCGGCAGTTTTCAGCACAACCTTGCCAACGATGCTATGGCTACGGTGGATGTTACCGCCGATGAAATGAAGGCGTCTATTACTGTAACTCCTCCGGGAATGGGCGGACGCGATATTACCATGGAATCCTACCTGGGTCTTTTAAGAAGCAGCAAGGTAGTTTTTGGTGTAGATGAGCAAATTCTTACGGAATTTACCGATAAGCCAAGCTACAAAGAGCCTGTTCAGGTAGCTTCAGGAATACGTCCTGTAGACGGCAAGGATGCCTTTATTCAATATAACTTTGAAACAGATCAAACCAAAATAAAGCTTCGGGAAGGTTCCAGCGGCCGGGTAGATTTTAAAGATCTTAATATTATTCAAAACGTAGTTGAAGGCCAGCCGCTGGCGAAAAAGACAGATCCCGAAGAAGGGATTGCCGGCCGTACGGTAACCGGCAAGGTACTCCCTGCAAAAAACGGCAAAGATATGGCGCTTCCTCTGGGAAAAAATGTTCATGTGGCGGACGATGGTGTCACAGTTATTTCCGACATGAATGGGCAGGTTATTCTTGCAAGCGGGAAAATAAACGTAGAACCTGTCTATGCGGTTCAGGGCAATGTAAATATAAAAACCGGCAACATCATTTTCCTGGGTAACGTGAATATCAGCGGCAGTGTAGAAGACGGTTATTCGGTAAAAGCAGCAGGCAACATTGAAGTACACGGTACTGTAGAAAAGGCGGAATTGGATGCTGAGGGAGATATTATTGTTTCTCAGGGGATTACCGGACGAAGAAGTGACGGGATGATCCGTGCAGGCCGTTCTATCTGGGCCAGGTTTATTGAAAACTCCCGTGTAGAAGCGGGGAATTTGGTTGTTGTTTCGGACGGTATCATAAATTCCCATGTTGATGCATTCAAGAGCATTATTTGTAATGGCAAGCGTGCTTCCATTGTAGGCGGCCGTCTGCGGGCAACCGAAGAGATCAACGCAAAAAGCATAGGAAGCCCGACCAGCGGTACAGAAACAATTTGCGAAGTTGGTTTTGATCCCAAAAGCAAAGAAAGACTGGAGGTTCTGAAAGGTCAAAAAGAAGAACAGGATAAACAGCTTGAAGAAGTTCAGCTTAATATCAATACATTAATCAATATTAAAAAACAGCGGAAAAGTCTTCCGGAAGATAAAGAAGTGTACCTTAACGAACTTATGGACAGACGCCAGCAATTAACTGACGATTTGACTGGGATAAAGGAAGAAATAGATAAAATACAAGCTTTCTTAAATTCGCTGAAAGCCCGGGGTAAAGTTTCTGCTTCCTCCAAAGTTTATCCGGGAACAAAAATTATTATCAGGGAATCCAGAGAGGATGTCCGTAATGAATACCGTGCGGTTACTTTTGTCCTTGAAGACGGCCTTGTACGTGTAACCAAATACGAAGAACCCGACGAAGAATCACAGAAGGGACCAGATGGCTATATCACCTCTTGATCTTCAAACACTCTTTACCCAGGCAGACAAGGTTGGCAAACAGAATACAGCCCAGAGGGAGGGCGCCGCTTTACTGCAATCTATTCAGCATATCAGAATTCAACAGCAAACCGATGAAAAGATTCGTTCTGTAAACGAAACTCAAAACACAGGTGACGGTTCGGAAGCAATAGACGACAATAACGGAGGAAGGGCAGGGCAGGAAGGTCATCAGGGAGAACATACGGAAGCTAAGGAAGAAAATGAAGAAGGTGAAGGAGTAATCCGGGATCCTGCGCTTGGAAAGAATGTAGATTTTTCTTTTTAATATTAGTTACAAAGCATCTGTCATATACATTATTATCTACAATAAACCTGAGAAAGGGCTGAATAACCTCCGTAATCATTTTATATTTTACCATGCCGCTACCCACAGCCAACGTCCGGGAGCACAGCGGGGTAACAAAAATACCACTGTCGAACTGAACACATCAATCTTTCCATATCGGTGGGGGGAAGAACACCCATTCAGACCATGGCGGTCGAGGCTGCCGTCGACGCACACTTTGGTGTGGCATCTTCTTCACCTCGCCGAATGGTCTTCATGGCTAACCTTCCCCCCA
>WRIX01000082.1 GCA_009782495.1 Treponema sp. | reverse complement strand
AGACGATGCCTGGGCTATATTGGTAGTCTGAGATTCAACAAGTTTGTCAAGTTTATTGATGTTGACCACAACCTGTTCCATAGTGGCATTGGTCTCGGTTACGCTGGCGCTCTGGTTCAATACACGGCCTTTGATGCTCTGGATATTGGCGGTAATCTCGTTCACCGCCGCGGCAGTCTCGTTCATATTACTGGCAAGGTCATGACCGATTTCGGATAATTTGGTCGCTTCTTTCTTTATGGCAAAGACAAGGTTTTTTATTTTTTCCAGCGTAAGGTTAAAGTACCGGGAGAGGTCGCCTATCTCGTCTTTTGAGTTAGCAATTACCTGTTTGGTTAAGTCTCCTTCGCCTTCGGAAATATCCTTAAGGGTATCCGCAACCTTGGCGACAGGCCTGGTAACAGAACTAAGGGCAAAGAACAATATTACCGCCGTAATCAGAATCGCTATTGCCGATACTATTATGGTATTTCTGGTTAATCTGTTTACTTCCCTCATTATGTACGATTCTGTTGTCGCAAGCATAACAGACCATTTGTTGTCCGAATTGCCTATATTGATGGGACGCAGGACAAATTCAAGGGTTGTCCCAAGAACGGCGGAATATTCGCTGGACTCAAAATTAACTCCGTCACTGATGGCATTACTGGCTTCCTGCATACGTTCGCCGTATATCAGATCTACCTCGGTCAGCATCTTCCTGACCCGGTCGGGAATTGAGTGACCCAGAATATAACCATTCCCCGAATAAATTGCCATTGCGGCTATATCTTTATTTTCGGACATAACCTGCTCTACGACTTTCTGGCATACAGCGCCGTTCAAAAGAAGGCCGACAGCTCCTACCACTTCATCACTTGGTGTGATTATGGGAACCTGCATGATAATAGACATTGAATCTTCGCCATTTATCATTCTGGGTACCGGATGGTCAACCCTGTCTATCCTCGCCATAGGTCCGTTCAGGCGGTTCATAGTGGCTTCAACATCCATACTTACTCTGGAGACTATTTCCCCTGTTTCCCGGGAAAAAGCCATGGCATATTGTCCGGTTGGCGTAGAACCGGTACGGCCTATGTGCTGGCTATCCGCTCCATCCACCATATTGGGTTTCCAAATCGAATATGTAACTACCAGATTCGGCTCTCTTTTTAATACACTTAATAACATTGCATCGAAGTTGTCCCGCCTGGTTTCCGGAGGCATCATTTCGTAATCTGCCATACAATTCGCCAGAGTACGCAAAAGCCGGAGGTAGCCCTCTTCCCGGCCCATCCAGAATTCAGACTGGCGGTTCGCCATGCGGTGCATACTCTCCAGACTCAGCTCTCTGGTACTGGTGGTAGACTCGGTCAACAGTAAAACGGCAATTGCCGCTACTACTATCACCATGATGACGATCACCAAAATACTCAACTTGTATCTAAGTTTCATTTGTTCGACTCCTTAATCTTTCTCGCAACCGTATTTTAATGCTTATCCAAGTTTTTTTGTAAAAAGTAAAAAGGGCTATAGAATTATACCTTTTTTATTTTAAAATATCTGTACTTTCCGGTATTTTTTTCCAAAAAATACGGTCAATAACCTGAAAAATAGTCATTACCTTCTTAAATTCAGCCTGGAAACAAGGAAATTCAGGAAGAATCCCCCAGCCTCGAAAGTCTTAGAAGGAAGGTTTTGGTACGATCCAGTCTTGGATTATCTATAAGTTCCGCTGCCGGGCCTTCTTCAATAAAAATACCGCCATCCATAAACAGAACGCGGTCTGCTACTTCACGGGCAAATGGAATTTCATGGGTAACAATTACCATGGTCATTTTTTCGGAAGCAAGATTCCGGATAACTTTTAGTATGTCTCCGGTTAATTCAGGATCCAGTGCGCTGGTGGGCTCGTCGAAAAAGAGTACCTGCGGATCCAGGGCGAGAGCCCGGGCGATCGAAACACGCTGCTGCTGGCCGCCTGAAAGTTCAAAGGGATATGAGCAGGCTTTATCGGAAAGCCCCATCTTTTCAAGCAAAGTTTCCGTCCTTGCTGCAGCATCTGCTTTGGTTCTGCGAAGAACATGAACCTGAGCTTCGGTAATGTTTCGTTCTGCGGAAAAATGGGGAAAGAGGTTGAAATTCTGGAAAACAAGTCCAACGTTAAGACAGATTTCGCGCAGCTCATTTGCATGGGCATACACGCCGTCTTTAACCATATCCCTTCCTGTCAGGGTGATGCTGCCGCTGTTTACTGTTTCAAGGTGGGTAATGCACCGGAGCAGCGTTGATTTTCCCGAGCCGGAAGGACCAATAATCGCAACTACTTCTCCCTGATTAACAGAAAAGGATATGTTTTTAAGTACTTCCAGAGCGCCGAACGATTTTGAAAGATTCTGTACTTTAATAACTTCCATTTATCCTTTTACCTTTAAGCAGATTTACTTTACTACTGATAATATGAGAGCTTTTTTTCGCAGCGGCTTAAGGTTACCGTGACCGCCCAGTTCATAACAAGGTAGAAAAGTCCGGCCAAAAATATCGGCGTTGTGGAAAATTCCCTGGCTGAAGCAGTCTGGGCCGCATGAAACAATTCGGCCACGCCAATAACCTGCGCAAGGGCAGTATCTTTAACCAGGGTGATTATTTCGTTTCCGGCGGCGGGAAGAATCCGCTTGATCACCTGGGGCAGGATAATCCTCCCGAAGGTCTGAGAGCCGGTAAAGCCAAGGACTTTGGCGGCTTCATACTGTCCCCCCGGTATGGACTCAATGCCGCCGCGGTAGATCTCCGCAAAGTAGGCCGCATAATTCAGTACAAAAGCGATGACCACTGCGACAAAGCGATTGTAGGAAAGGATAAACCGCAGGCCGCTCCAGAAACCAGGCGATGTAATAAGCGGCGAAAGGGTTCTGTCCAAAAAAGCATAAAGGTGTTTTGGCGCAAAGTAAATAAAGATAATCTGTAAAATAAGAGGCGTTCCGCGCATAATCAGAATATAAAATTTGACTAAACCGCCGATCGCCCGATTATGTGATATCCGTCCGAAGGTAACAATCAGCGCCAGGGGCAGGGAAAAAATCAGGGTAAGAAAAAAAATCTCAAGAGAAATCCCTGCCCCTTTGAGCATGATTCCCAGTAACTGGAACATTATTTGTTAAAGCCCTTCGGACACATGATTCAAAAAACGGAGCTTTACTATTTCCCGATTATGGAAATATCTGCGCCCAGCCATTGGGTTGCAATTCTGGCGACTGTACCGTCCTTTGCCATATCCAGAAGTGTCGACCAAACCTTGTCTGCAAGGGCTTTATCGTTTTTACGGAAACCAACACCGAATTCTTCGTCCCCCAACGATTCCCCAATAATGCGGAAGGCTTTGCCGGAACGGTTGATGTTGTCGTTAGCCACTACAAGGTCAATAACCACCGCATCAATTCCGCCGACATCCAAATCCATCAGCGCAGTCAGAAAATCCTTGTATGTGATAATTTCTTTTAAACTATCTTTGAACTGCGGGGCATCATCAATCGCTTCAATTGAAGCGGACCCTGCCTGGGTTCCAACAGTTTTTTCCGAAAGGTCCGCCAGAGTTTGTACCGTTGAATTTTGTTTTACCACAATTACCTGAGCGTTCCGGAGATAAGGGGGAGTAAAGAGTACATTATTTTTTCGCTCTTCGGTAATGGTAAAACCGTTCCAGATACAGTCAATCTGTTTGGTATTGAGCTCCTGTTCTTTGGCGGCCCAGTCAATTGGCTGCAGTACAAGTTCAATACCCATCCTTCTGGCCACTTCTTTGGCAAGATCTACATCGTAACCTACGATCTCATTGCTTTCGCTCCGGAAACCCATGGGCGGAAAAGAATCATCCAGCCCCATAATCAATTTTTTCGCATTCATTACTGCCGCAAGAGAATTATCCTGACCGTCCGGACTGTTCTGTTTTCCGCATGCGAAAAAAGAAGCCGTAATCAGTATGCAGGCAAACACAGCTATAATTCGTTTCAATTTCTTCCTCCGTGATGTTATGGTTTCCTGCACATAGTAGCATTATTTATTATTAAGGTAAATAACTCTTTAGCTTTTCCAGTACTTCACCAAAATCCAGAGGTTTCCCTAAATGGCTGGTCATTCCCGCCTCCATACACTTTTCAATATCTTCCCTGAAGACATTGGCTGTCATGGCAATAATCGGAACTCCGTTCGGCTGTCCGTCCGGTAATGCCGCATCATCCTTTTCTTTCATTTTTGCTTCAAAATCACGGATACGGCGAGTTGCTTCATAACCATCCATTTCGGGCATTTGAATATCCATAAAAATTATTTCATATTTCTCCGGCGCTTCGCTGAACATACGAACAGCTTCTGTGCCGTTTTCAGCGCAATCTATATTTAATAGTGTCGGTTCAAGCAATGCAATCACAATCTCGCGGTTGATTTCCACATCTTCAACCAATAAAATGTGATGACCTGCAAAGCAGCCGTTTAAATCACTTTGGTTATCCTCTGTCTGCTTTTGACTTATACCAAAACACTCATTAACGGCATCCATGATTGTAGAGGGAAACAGGGGTTTGGACAAAAATTTGTCGACTCCGGCTTTTTTTGCCTTTTCCTCAATCATGGACCATTCCGCAGCGGAAATCATTATCACAACCGAATTGTCCGGAACAGATCCTTTTGCCTTTAATTCTTTTGTTAACTCAATACCGTCCATTCCCGGCATTTTCCAGTCTATAAAATAAACATTATAGCTTTTATTTTGCTCAACAAGAGCAAGCGCCGCATCTCCGCTTATTGCAGTGTCACAGCAGGAAACGCCGAATCCTTTTGTTATCTCCTTTAGGTACGTCAGAATATCCTTGTCGTCATCAACCACAAGGATACGGACATTACTCCAATTTATCCCGTCATAGGAAGGCTGCTGGGCTTTATCCTCGCCGCGCTTTGCCTTGATTTCAAAAATAAAAGTGGAACCTTTTCCGGGTTCGGATTCAACCCGGATCTTTCCGTCCATCATTTCCACAATGCTTTTGGAAATCGAAAGCCCCAAACCTGTTCCCCCGAATTTACGCACCGTACTGGATTCCGCCTGCTGGAACGATTGAAATAAACGGGTTTGCTGTTCGGGACCAATACCAATTCCCGTATCACGTACAGAAATTTGAATGGTACAAAATCCGTTTTCTTCTCCCATAAAGCGTGAATCCAGACTGATAGATCCGTTCTCGGGCGTAAATTTGACGGCATTTCCCAAAAGGTTTGTTATTACCTGGGCCAGGCGCTGATCGTCTCCGTAGAGGAATTTCGGAATGTTATTGTCGATGTGAATGGTAAGTTTTTGCTGCTTTTCGTCAACACGGAAATTAATAACATTTACAACCCGCTGAAGCATCTTCTCGAAATTAAATTCCGCGTATGAAAGTTCAAATTTATCAGCTTCTATTTTAGACATATCCAGAATATCGTTGATTACTCCCAAAAGATGTTTTGATGCATCTTCAATTCTGGTAAAACAATAATCCTTGCGTTCAATGTCATCAGAAGATTTTCCGATGGTGATCATGCCGATTATGGCATTCATCGGCGTGCGGATTTCGTGGCTCATATTGGCCAAAAAAGCTGATTTTGCACGGCTTGCTGATTTAGCGGCTTCAAGAGCGGTTTCCAAATCACGCTGAAGTTTAATGGTATCGTCTACATCATCGGTGCTGCCGACAACACCGGTTATTTTGCCTTCTTTGTTATACATTGGCGTTGTGTATGAATGAAAATACCTGCCGTCGATCTCGCCAATCCAATCCTGGGGACCTTCCGTAAAGGTCTTTTCTACATGTTCGATAACATCAAGATGCCTGTTTTTTTCACGGGCAATTATATATTTTTTTCCTTCCAGGAATGATGGTCCAACCCCTATAACCTTTAGATATTGTCCGTTAAAGGTAGTAATTACCCCTTCGGTATCTACGCTCCAGATAATACCTTTGTAATTGTTTATTACAGCTTCCAGTTTTATCAGCGCTTTATGCATATTCTGCGCTATTTCACTGCGCTGAATAGCGCCGACAGCAAGCAGGCCCCACGAACGAAGGATATTCACTTCCCCTTCGGGAAAAATGCGCCTTACATGATAATCATCAAAACTGATAAACCCCCAGAACTCTCCCTTTAAAAAGATCGGGGTAGCCAGAATAGATTGAATTGTAAACGGAACCAATTGCGCACGTTCTTTTCCGGAAAGACTGTCAATTGTACCGTTTACACTCTCGCCGCGGTTAAACAGGTCCTCCCAGCCCGGCAGGAAGTCTTTATATGCAAAATCCTTGTCCTCTTCCAACGGCGGCAGTTCGCTTGCGGCCCATTGACATACCAATCTATAGTAGAGCAATCCGTCTTCTTTACGGTGATTCTGCCAGACACTGACACGATCTACATCAACACTGCGGGCTATCATTTCCATACCCCGCATCATCGCTTTTGAATGATTTTCTGCATCCGATTCCAGAAGAAGAACGGCAGCGTTGTTGACTACATACATAAGCCCATGCTGTCTGTCAAGCTCGGCAGTGCGATTTTGTATCAAACCTTCCAGATTTCTTTTTTCCTGCCGTTTTCTTGTAAAAAAGACAAACAGCAAAACAAGCAAGCATAAAAGCAGAACAGCTGCAACAACAAGCCAGGGAAGCTGTGCCTGGGCCAGTTTTGCCCTGTAATCATATGTTTTTCTTGTCCAGTGTCCCGAAATTCCCTTCGTATCAATTAAATGAAGCGCCTTATTGATAATGGAACATAATTCTTCTTCGTTGATATTAAAACCAAATGCAGATTCCAGGGAACGATCGAACACAACATTAACTTTAAAACCTGCACGTTCCTGGTAATTGGTCAGGACAAGGAGCAAATTTTGACTCCCCATCACCATGTCTACCTCTCCTTTAACCAGAGCGTTAAAGGCAGCATCGGAAGTATCGTACATAACTGAATCAGAATGGTCCGGAAACCAGGTTTGGAATATTTCGGAATAAGCAGTATCCTTCATAATACCAATTTTGATATACAGGATTTCGTTAACATCAATATTATGGTAATCCGACCGGGAAAGAAGCGCATAGGTATCCGTTAAAATCGGCGTATCAGTCCATAAAAAGCGGCCTTCCCTTTCCTTCGATTTGATTAATTCAGAAATCATTGATGCGTTGCCGTCTTCCAGCATTTTCAGTAAATCCGGCCATTCTGTGGATGGACTGTTGACACGTTCAAATGAAAGTCCGGACAGTTTTTCTACTTCAGCAAGTATATCAAAGATAATTCCCTGCCATTCATTTTCGCGGGTATTATAAAAACTCATCGGATAATTATCGCTTTCAGCGGCAAATGATACGATCGGGTGATTATGTATATAGGCAAATTCCTTATCGTCAAGCAGAACAAAAAGTTTATGCCGCCTGTACTCTTCCTGTCCTTGTTTGTAAAGTTCCGTTAAATGATGTGCACCATTGTTGTGCAGCGCTTTTTGAAACACCGAAATAACCGGTTCCAGTGCCGGATTTTGCGCCGCAAGGGAAACGGCGCTGTATATAAGCGGAAAAAAATCCTGGGCAATTACATCGCCGTAAATATCAAAAGCGGCTTCTGCCGGGCCTTCGTCAAAAAAAGCATCAATCTTTCCGCTTTTAAGCATTTCATAGGCATTATCATAATCGTCAACAAAGATAACTTCTGTCTCGTTATGCTCATGCATCGAGACAGCATCAAATGTAGTAGATCCTTCCAGAAATGCATAACGCAGCGGCCGCTGTACTGCAATGTCTGAAAGGGATGGACTGCCCATAATCCGCATATATTTAACTAGCCGCTCCGCTATTGGATCAGTCATAAAATAGGTCTTACGGCGCTGGGCGGTAGCTGTCAATTCACCGGTAAAATCAATCCTGCCGCTTTCCAGCCCTTCGATTAAATCCCTCCACTCGAAAATCTCGGGCGTAAACGGGATCCCGAACAGTTCGGTCATCCAGCCGCAAAATAAAGCGGCATATCCCCGGATTTCGTAATTTTCTCCGTAGAATGCCTCAGTGCTTTCATTCATCCCAAAAACAAAAGAACTATACTGCGCACGAAGTGCTTCTATATTTCTTATGTCTTCATCTGTTACGCCGGGTATATCTTTATACGAAGTATAGACAGGCGACAGCCGATCATCAAAAGATTTTTCGCATCCGGTAATAAAAACTGACAGAAACAAACAAAAGAGTAAAATGTAAGGTACGCTGCTTTTTTTCACTAAATATCCTGCTCTATTATTAAATATACCATTTTTTGATTATAATGAAAAATTAATATTCTTACTTCCTTCCCAGTTCATTTATCTTTTGAATTTCGTCCCGAATCGCAGCAGCTTCTTCAAATTCCAGATTTTTGGCATGTTCCAGCATTTCATGTTCCAGCGCCTTAAGGAGTTGCTTTCGTTGAGCGGGAATTAGCATATTAAATGATTTTTTCAGCACTTCAATAGAAGCTGTGGCGGCGCCGGCTGCTTCTTCGGCATGACGTTCCAAAATGGCAGCTACTGCCTTTTTTACGGTAGCCGGTGTAATGCCATGTTCTCTGTTGTACGCATCCTGGATTTCCCGGCGCCTTTTGGTTTCCGCAATTGCCATTTCCATCGCATCACTCATCCTGTCTGCGTACATAATTACCTTTCCTGCGGCATTACGGGCAGCACGTCCGATAATCTGTACCAGTGAGGTAAGCGAACGGAGAAAGCCGATCTTGTCGGCATCAAGTATTGCAATAAAGGATACTTCCGGCAGGTCTATTCCTTCACGAAGCAGGTTGATTCCAACAAGCACGTCAAAACCTCCCGAACGAAGAGCGGTAAGTATTTCCACACGCTCGATGGTTTCGACTTCGCTGTGAATGTAGCGTACTTTTAACCCCAGGCTGGTAAGGTAATCGGTTAAATCTTCTGCCATTTTTTTGGTTAGGGTAAGGATTAACGACCGTTCCCCTGCCTTGATCCGTTCACGAAGTTCGCCGTAAATATCTTCCATCTGGCCTTCGCTGGGACGTACTTCTATTTCCGGATCCAGAAGTCCGGTAGGCCGTATCATCTGTTCCACAACCCGTTTTGATTTTTTTGTTTCATAATCGCCCGGCGTTGCAGAAACAAAGACTGTCGACCCAATCCTGCTTTCGAACTCGTCGTAACGCAGAGGTCTGTTATCCAGAGCGCAGGGCAGACGGAAACCGTAATCCACCAGGTTTTGTTTTCGTGAGCGATCCCCCGCATACATTGCTCCAATCTGGGATACCGTTACATGGCTTTCGTCGATAAAGGTTAAATGAGCCGGTGAACCATCGGGATTTCTTAAAAGATAGTCGATCAACGTGTCAGGCGCTTCTCCCGGTTTTCGTCCTGCAAGCGGAGCAGAATAATTTTCTATTCCCGAACAGTATCCCATTTCATTGAGCATTTCCAAATCGTATTCAACTCTGGTTTTAAGCCGTTCCGCTTCAAGGTTTTTTCCGGTGTTTTTCAGAAATTCATAACGTGATGCCAACTCATCTTTAATAAAAGAAAGCGCTCCATGAACCTTTTCTTCCGGCATAACAAACTGTTTCGCAGGATAAATCACCGCCCTGTCCAGATCTTCCAAAACCTTGCCCGATATTGGATCAAAGCGGCGGATACGCTCAACTTTATCCCAGTCAAAATCAACACGATACGCTTCTTCGAGGTATGCGGGATATATTTCCAGACAATCACCCCGACGGCGAAAACGGCCGCGCTCCAGCACTGCATCGTTCCGCTCGTATTGGAGTTCCACAAAACGCCGCATCAGCTTATCGGGATCAACTGTATCTCCCAAACCAAACTGGGATGTCATTGTGCGATACACTTCCGGGGTTGCCAAACCGTAAATACACGAAACCGTAGCAACTATAATCACATCTTCGCGTTCCATTAAGGAACGTGTTGCGCTCAGCCTAAGGCGTTCAATTTCGTCATTTATCGAGGCATCTTTTTCTATATATAGATCCCTGCTGGCAACATAAGCTTCGGGTTGGTAGTAATCATAATAGGAAACATAATACTCCACGGCATTTTTTGGAAAAAAGCCTTTGAATTCCCGAAACAACTGAGCTGCCAGCGTCTTGTTGTGGCTTATCACCAGGGTTGGCTTTTGCACCGCTTCGATGATCTTTGCCATTGTAAATGTTTTCCCCGAACCGGTTACCCCTTTGAGTGTTTGAAACCTGTCTCCTGCATTTATCCCGGCAGCAAGCGCGGAAATAGCTTCTTCCTGATCACCGGCGGGACCAAATGGAGAATCTACAACAAATGGCTGCACAAAAAGCTCCTGACATTAGTATAGCATTGTTATTACCACGATCTACGAGCAGGAAAGCAATCAAACAACATGGCGGCTGGTAAAAATGAATCTTGCGATTCGCGGCATCGACAGTTCGCAGGTTAAATGGAACAACGAAGTTGTTCAGAAACTAAAGTTTCCGAACAACTCTAATAATTTTACCTCTTTGTTGCATCGATCATGTGCTGAATAACCTCTGCGCTTTCTTCTGAATTCGGCCGGCCGTTATTGCGGTTAATCAGAGAAAAATCGGCAAAATTAGTATTAGGATCATACATCCCTGGTTCCCAATAAAAGGGAACTATCCCATTTTCTCTGGCTTTTGAATACAGGTAATCAATATAAGCCAGTCTGTTTTTTCTTGCAGTTTGTACATTCTTGGCATTGTACTTTGGGTTATT
>WRIX01000081.1 GCA_009782495.1 Treponema sp. | reverse complement strand
TTCCATGATTTTTAATTTTACCAGGAAAATCGGCCTTACCCTTGATGCGGACTTTTTCTTTGGTTCGGATGTAATGGGTAATTCCCCGACCGATTCTTATTCCAATTCCCTGTTGGGAGCAAATGTTCTTTTGGGGCCGGTTATTTATCTTTACAGCGGACAATTTCTCCGTATTCCCCTGGCATTCGGCGTACATGCTTATTATTGGAGCGCCGAACACTGGATTCCTGTTGCTTTTACCGGTATTGGTACTCCGGGGGGTTGGTTTAAAGTGCGCGATTTGCAGTTTGGCCCCGGTATCTCTCTTGGTATACAGTTCCACTTTACCAACACCCTCTACATTTTTAGCCGGACCAACGTAAACATTGATATTTTCCGCTGGCATACAGCATCCTGGTATGATGGTTACAATGACAAAGATTCGGTATCAGAAACTGAGTTTTTTAAATCCGTTTCCTGGTCGGTTAAACCCGCCATCGGGCTTGGCATAAAATTCTAGGCAAAGTATCACATAAGGAGTTTTGATATGAAGAACTTATACAAATTAGCAGGAATTGCCGTTCTTGTTGCGGCAATCGGATTTGTCATGACTGCTTGCGACAACGGTACTACCAGCGATGTTGCTCCCAGTACCTCCGGAAGATAGATCATTGTCAAGCTCCATGCATTATATGAAGGCAAGTATATTGGGATATCAACTGCAGGATATATAGCGTGCGCTAACATTATTGACGGTAAACCTGTTTGGAGTAAAATTAAGAACGGAGAAGCTACGTTGAAGATTTGGAAGATAGATAGTGATGGTAATTACGTTGATGGCAATGTGATAGGGAAAATTGACCAAGACGATCCGATAAGATTTTATCTTTCTTCTGACGCTGATAAGGATACGTATGCTTTCGAAGTGGAAGCTCCTGAAGAAGTAGAACTTATCGTCGGAAAAGGATATTATGACGGATCAAAATTAGACCCGCAGGAGCCATAGACGCCACAGTGTCAACGTACACGCATTGTGTCAGTTGACAAAATTTCTATCTACCCAGTTTAATCAGCACTTTATGTGCTGTAAGCCAAAAATAGTTCTTTCTCTGCGACCGCCGCGTCTCCGCGAGGAATTCTTAAAAGCAAAGTAAATCCAAATGACTTGTAAAACTTTGCGTTTTTGCGCCTTTGCGAGGGGTAATGGCAGATTTTGGAATAAATTCATCTGGAAAATTGTTTTTTTTCATGCTAAAGTTACCGTATTGTGCCTGAAATTGTATTTGTTCCTTCGGCTTTTAAGCATGGTGTAACGAAGGATGATATTTATCATGCCTATGCAACTATTGTCTATGAAGGCCCTCTGGAAGGATACAAAAACAAATACGCTTTCGTTGGCTTCAATCAGGCGGGTAATCCTATTGAAGTTTTCTATAACCCCATTGGCAATGATACAATTAAAGTTTTTCATGCTATGGGCAGCCGAACCGGTATAATTAAACAATTGAGGCCATAGGAGGAAAAATGACTGACTACACTGATATGACCGATGAAGAATACGATGCACTTGATGAAGAACTGACACGTACTATTCCAAAATTGGGACTAAATGGTACTGGTTTTCTAAGCCAGCGGGAAATGCGTCTTTTGGGACTGACCAATTTGACTATTACTTACCTTTTGTCCAAAGCGGCGGCGGATCATAAAAACCTTGCCCAGATCATTGATGAACTGGTGTGTAAGGATATGGCTACAGCTACACAAGCATAAACATGATCATCCCAGCATTTTCAACTTGTCCAGCAAGAGGGATCGAAAGCGCTCTGCTCCTGTAGATTCCGGTTCCAGAGCCAGGGAAGCTTCGCAGTCTGCCAGGGCTGCGGGGTAGTCTTCCAGATGGTAATAGGCCTGACCGCGGCGGTACAGGGTATAGGGCTGGTCGGGTTTAATGGCCAGGGACAGGGAAAAATCCTCAATGGCTCCCTGGTACTCCTTGATTACGGACTTTGCAATTCCCCGGTAGTAGGCAGATTTGTATGATTTTTCGTCTGTTTCCAGGGATTTGCTGAAATCTTCTATGGCTTCCGCATGGCGTGATTGGGTAAAATAGGCCATTCCGCGGTGTTTATAGATTATCGTGCATATTTTTGGGTCGCTGTTTATCTCCAGAATCCGGGTATAATAGGCTATTGCTTCGGTAAAATGTTTTTTATTGTGGGCACGCAGGGCGCTAATCAAAAGATCGTCCAACGGAGCATATTCATCAATAATAGGTATGCTTTCTTCCGGAGAAGTCTTTTCCTCTTCGCGTTCCTTGTCAAAAAGCAGCCCATCGGTTGATTCTTCAATTAGCCGGTGAAACGAGTTTATGCGTGTTCCCAATGAACCATTAAGCCGCCGGGTAATATTGCGGATTTCCTGAAAAATGCTGTCTGCCAGGGACAGGCTGGCATTTGCCGCCGCAAGACGCCGTTTCAGAGGCTCGCTTAACAGGGTAAAATTTTCATCCTTCTTGTAGAACAGTTCATGTTCTACCTCGGCCCAGGCATCCTGTAATATAGTACGAAGCTGGATTTCCACGGCATCTGTGCCGCAGTCTCCGTATTTTGCAATTAATTCTGCCGGTATTTCGATTAATAAATGGATCGATTCATAACCGAATTCCTTAAAACTATACCTATCCCCCTTCCTTTCCAGTTCTATTACGGTAAAATACGCGCGGATAAGTTCTTCCACCGCCTTCTGGTCTTCTTCAAACAGATAAATCACCCTAATGGCGATTATATCGGTAATGAATGGTTCTTCGTCCGGATTTTCGTTAAGGAGTTTTAAATATTTCTTGTAATAACTGTCGAATTCCTTTGCCCGTCCTATAACCGTTGGCCGGTCGTGAAGGGTATGAACAAGCTTTTCAACAGCTTCGATAAGCTCTTTGGTAATGCTTTCCCTGGCTGTTTTTGCTTTTTCATAATTCTCTTTTAACTGATCAAAGCTTATTAAATCAAGTTCCATAGTGAGTATACCGCATTATGTAAAAATTGAAAAAAAAGCTGCCTGAGTTCAGACAGCTTTTTTTTATTGTCAACGGAATCTGCTTAGTTACCGTTACCGCCGCTATTGGAAGGAGAAGGAGTAAATGAAGACTCTGTTGCCTGCTTTTGCTGTTCCAGATAACGGAGGATCTGTGCCTGGCCAAAGCGACTCATTTCCCACTTCTTCTTGGCAGTTTCACGATCCAGAATGATGTGCCAGAGGCCTTCATCGTCGATATCCCTGTCGGTGTCAAGAACTGCTTTATCGTAGATGATCTTAACATCGCGGAAATAACCAACAAAGTCTCCGCCTGCTTTATCGCCGTCCCTCTTAATCAGGAACCCGCCGAATTTAACAAAGGGGGTTGCAGTCGGATACAAAGGGGTAAGGCGGAGTTCACGGTTCCGTACCTGGGATACATAAGCGGGGTTGTTCCAAACCAGTTCGGCCCAGCCGTCAAAGTTCAGGTAATCCACATGGTAGATTTTCTCGGTGCCGTCGTTGTCGATAAGAATGACCGAAATGCTGTGGGGGAAGTTGAGGCCGTAAACGCCAACCGCTACGGACTTAATGGTTCCGACATTTTTAACAACGCCATAGCCAAAATCGGGTTTTCCGCTGCCATCCGTATCCGGTCCTTCAAACCGGGAAAGGGACATAACGCCGCTGTTTGTTTCGGTGACATTTCCTTCATCGTCAATCTCTCCGGCGGGTTCATAGGCGGGAATTTCAAAAGGCGGCCTGATAAATGCATTGGAATTCCAGGGTTCTACGGGGAAATTAATCCTTACGCCCATTACAGTACCATATTGCTTGGACTGTGCTTCATCAGCATAGGTAAGGACTTCGCGATTAACGGTTCTTGCGGATGAATTAAGTCTGACGGTCCAGTTTCTGATGGCAAGAGAGGTTTTCATAATCCTTTTTTGTTCATCAGTGAAGCTGGCGCCCGCTACAGCTCCGTAATCCATAACAGTTGCCCTATTTTGGGTCATTTCCTGTTCCTGTCCTTCTTCTGCTGGAGCTGGGATAATATCGGCTCCAAGTTTGGTGAAGTCAATCAGGACGGCTTCATCTGCAAATAATCCTACCGTCAACAGCATGACGGCTAAAAGAATGAATATGCGTTTCATTCACAGCTCCTTTACATTACCAATTCTAAAGATATAGATACATATAATTATATATGATCTGAAAATATTTGTCAATTACTTATCGGCAAAATTTTCTATTCTGGCCTAAAGATTTTTGAAAATTCTCCGAAAAAAACTTCGTTTCCATTAACAAAGAGTTTGACATCCGAAACCCCGCTGAAATTCCTCCTGATCCCCTGATTAAGGGTTAAAAAGTTGTCAAAAATGGGTTTTCCTCCCTGAATAGGAAGCGCCGCTTCTCTGGAAAAATCGGCATAAACAACCCCATTCCGGTACATAAACGACCGAAGTTTGGTACCTTTTATCAAAAGAGGGGCAAAATCCAGTGAAACAGGGCCCAAAATCAGCTCTTCCACATACGATTTGATATCTGCTTCTTTGGAAGAAGCTGTGTGGAGCATCCGGTCTTCTACCACTGAACGGTTATTATCGTAGGTAAAAAATTCAAAAGTGCGCCTTGAAAGGCCCGAACGGCCCATTTCTATAAAGGCAAAAACAGTTAAAACTATAAGGTATGCCAAACGGCGGATTTGCTTAAAAAAGACCACGAATACCCCTCTATTTGCAAAAGCAACCGTGCTTTGTTTGAATTAAGGGGCTGTATAACCCCCGGATTGTTCAAATTCCTTTACAAAATCAACAATTCCTTTATATAACGCTTCGGCAAACAGTTTCAAGTATGTTTCACCTGCCATTAGCCTGGCATCTTCGGTATTGGACACAAAGCCCAGCTCCACAAGGATTGCCGGCATACGGGCGTTCCGTACCACATACCAGTTTTCTGCTTTAAGTCCGCGGGAAGGCATGCGGTTCCCAAAGCTTTCCTGAAAGCGATTCAGTATAAAACGGCCTATTCGGGTACTTTCGGAGACAAATTCGGCCTGGAGCATATCGTTTATTATGTGGGCAATTTCCGCATATTCCTCCTGTTTGTTCCGATCCAGGAGTTCCCGCTGTGTTTCCGGGGGCAGATACCAGACCTCATAACCGCGGGCATTTTTATTAAGCGAAGCGTTTGCATGGATAGATATATAGATAATAGCTTCGTTGTTCTTAAGCGGTACGGTATTTGCTATGTTCACCCGATCTCCCGGAGTGAGGTACGTATCGCCTGTTCTGGTAAGAAGTACCTTTTTTCCCGGATAAGCGGCGCCGAGGAGAGCCGCCAGTTTTTTGGATACAGACAGGACAATGTCTTTTTCTACCGATTTAAGCGGCTTTCCCGCAACCGTATGCTCCCCAATTGCCCCCGGATCCTTTCCGCCGTGGCCGGGATCAATAATAATTGCGGCAATACGGAAATGGTTTTCGGCATTGGGGGTTGCCGGCGGAGCAACGGAAAAACTTGCTTTAGCGGCCATTACAAAGGCGGCAGGGAAACGTAACGTTCCGCCTTCGAAATAGGGTAGGGGTACGGTAAGCACTTCCCGGCCGTCAAAAAGGGCAAACCCCTGTTCTCCGGGAAGGCCGGAGTAGAATTTAAGCCGTTTTTCGTCCTTATTAAGCACACCGGAAGCAAAAAACGGATCCCAATTTATAACCGCTCCCAACTCTTTCAGAGTTTCATCTATAGTATAGCTTTTTCCGGCCTGTCCAAAGGCCTGAAATGAGGCCAGGGCTATCAGTATTGTCAGAACCAGTATGCTTTTAGCTTTCATACACTTTTTTATAATTTCGGCAAAATTGTGAATCTATGTAATAAACTGCACCCTGATATCCTCCCCGGACAAGGGCGGCCCAGAATTCCCGGCCTAAAACAGGCCCCTGGGAACCGGATTTTGATGGTACTTCGGTAAATTCAAGCCCGGTTAGTTTTTTTACCGCTTCCAGTGTTTCCCGGGGACTACGGCCCATATAATCCACCAAATCTGATTCCATAAAAGCCGGAAACGGAATAATAGAAACCTTTTTTTTATATTTTATCTCACGGAGGCACGGAGGCACAAAGGAAGATGCGGAATTTTGATTATCTGAGTGAACCTCTGTGTCTCTGTGTCTCTGTGAGATGAATTTTTCGCTTACTGGTATCTGATTTAGGTATTTCAACAACGTCGAATCCAGGGTATATGCCGATGGGGGGAATTCACTGTTTGCGGTCAGGAAAGCTTCGGTAGCTTCGTCTGGCGCTGTCAGGCGA
Organism: Treponema sp.; assembly: GCA_009782495.1. Lineage (GTDB taxonomy): Bacteria > Spirochaetota > Spirochaetia > Treponematales > Breznakiellaceae > WRIV01. The sequence continues at coordinate 4,787 of WRIX01000081.1, read as the reverse complement.
ATAAGGACTGTTTTTACCGCATCTTCCGCTGCTCGTACCGCTGTTTGCCTGTCCGGGGCGGCGGAAATGACATTCCCCGCTTTGGAAACATTGTTTTCCGGAAAAGAAATACGCTGATCCGGCCCTGTGCGAAGAAAGAGGTTTTTAACAAAAGGCCTGTTTCGGGCATCTTCCGCGCCTTCGACGGATTTTACCAGGCCGGGAATGGAAATAAATGCCCGTTCTGCACTGGTATAATTTACCACCGGGGTAAGATTTTCCGGTTTTTGGCCCAATGCAACGGCTATTGCCCCTTCCGCCGGATTTACTCCGGATGCATACGGATACGTCCAGCCAGACATATAGCCGCCGGACAGCCGGGCGGCAATTTCTCCTATCATGGGACCGCGGGAAGTAAGTTTAATATCCCCTTTGGCGGCGCCGTTTTCGATTCCCAAAGCTTTTATTCCACGGGTAAAAACATCAATAATAGCGTCCTGTTCTTTTTGAGGAAAATTTGTAGGCATGGTATGGCCCATTTCAATAAAATACGGAGGAAAATAGATATGCCTGTCGGCAAGGCCGCAAATGGTTACTTCTCCTCGGTAAACTACTGCATCGACCGAAAATTCCGGCCCTTCCATGTATTCTTCGGCTATTGCCTTTTCCGCTCGCGAGAACTGTAAAGCCGTTGTTATTGCTTCCCTAAGTTCTGCATTGTTATTTACCCTTCGGCAGCCGCGGGCACCCATGTTGTCAACGGGTTTGACAACCGCCGGAAAGGAAAATGGTAAAGACTGACTGTTATCGGGGGTTTTGCCATCGTTTTTGGTAAAAACCGTAAAAGCCGGGGAGGGGAGGCCGGCTTTTCTGAAACATCCCCTCATTCTTTCCTTGTCCGAAGCGTCCAGTGCAGTTTTGTAAGGAAGCCCGGGAAGACCGAGCCGCTCAGCAACAAAGGCCACGGAAGCGGAAAAATCGGTTCCTGCGGTCATAACGCCGTCAAGACCGCCTTCTGCCTGCAGCTTTTTGGCGAATTCCTCTATTATATGAATATCTTTCAGGTCAATTATTTCAAAACGATCCGCTTCACATGCCAGCGGGGCATTGGGATCGCCGTCAATTACAACGGTTTCCAGCCCCATCGCTTTTGCGCTGCGTATGGCCGGCCCTTGCATAACCCCTGCGCCAAGTATCAATATTCGCTTTTTTCGGCTAGACATAGTTACAATCCCTTACTTTTACAGCATATACTTCGAATGTATCACCCAGACCAAAGATTCGGCTGAGTGCAGAAAAAAATCCTTCACGATTGGTTTTAAAAAAAGGAAAACGTTCCGGATGGTGTCCGGTAATTATTCGTTTTTTCAGCCGGAAACCATAACGGTTTAAAATTCCACTGATGCGGCGCGGATCCAAAATAGTCCAGTGATCGGCAGGGCTGTTTTCCAAAAAATTGTACAGGGATTTACGCCGTGAAATACCTGCAGCCGAAGGGGTGGAAAAGGCAAGAACTCCGCCGGTTTTCAGAAGACCATTAATGGCAGTCAGAGCTTTTCCCGTATCTTCAAAATGTTCGATTACATACCATAAAGTGATTGCATCGTAAACTGGCTTTTTCGTTCCATTGCGCAGCTCCGGTAAAAATTCCGGGAAAGTCCCCTGAATAGCGTTGATCCCCAATGTTTTTTTGACAAAGTCAACTGCGTCCTGTGCCGGATCAATGCCCATAACTTCAAAACCCTGCTCACGGGCAGCGGCAAGAAACGGCCCGTAAGCGCAGCCTATATCCAGTAATCTTTGCGTCTTCGTTTGCAAGCAAACAACGTCTCTGTGAGAGGGATCTTCTTTATTTTTTCCTCTCGCCAAGGCGCTAAGACGCAAAGTGCAACGCATGGTTTGCGAATTGCGCTTATCGCTTTGCGCCTCTGCGTCTCTGCGAGATAAATTTTTTGAGAAAGTAACACCTGAAAGAGAGCCTATGATGTTCGTTCGTCTTTCACCGTCTTTTTGCAGTTTTGGGAAATCATCCAGATAGGTCTTTCCGTATTGTTTTTGATATTCTGAAAAAAAATAATTCTGGTTATATTCCACAGGAGGAGGGTTCAGCCGATCCATAATGATTGTTCCGCAGTTGCACATCCGGTATGTTCTGCCGGGAAAACGTTCCGTAATCCGGCAGTCCGTAGTGCCGCAAAGAGGACAACTTCGGTGAACTAAGGGATTTACATTAAACAAAAGGCCGGACAGAGTTTTGTATTTTTGCGGCGATGATTGGTTTCCGCCGTCCATCCCCCAACGGTTGGCCGCTTTTTCGCTTAGTGTTACGCATTTTTTGTAGAGATAGTAAAAATTTTTTATTTCTCTCACGGAGGCACGGAGACACGGAGAACACGGTTGAAGATAGAATTTTTCTTGATTTCTCTCCTCTGTGTCCTCTGTGATCTCTGTGCCTCTGTGAGAATAAAAAACAGAGGAAAAATCTCCGTGATATATAAATGGAATTCCTGTATGCTGGGAAAGCTTTTCGTGGTAGGCGCCGGGATTGATGAGTAAAACCGGAACGCGGGCATAGAGCGCTTCGAATGCGGTTATCCCGAAATGAGTTATAATTAAATCATAATCTGCAAGAGTTTCCTGTAAGTTAAAAAAATCGCCGCCGGACGGCAGTTTTCCTTCAATTACCGTAACACCTGCTTTTTCCAATGTTTGTCTGTCTATACCGTTGTTTTTTCGCAAAGGGCCCAATACGACACTAATCGAAGAACCCTCTTCGATTACATTCTTTAAAGCAATTGTCGTATCTACTGTAAGTCCGGCAGCATCTTCGGCGCCAAAACTTACAAGTATTTTTAAACTGCCGCTTGTTCCATTGTGCGGACTAAACGAAGTGCGCCGTTTTTTGGGCAAAGGCAGCAATGACGGAGCACATAGATTGGCTTTTTCGCCGGTTTTATTGGATGGAATGCCCGGTAATATATCAATTAAAAAATCACATTCCTTTCGTGAATGGCCTTCGTCTATGCCTAAAACCGGCCCCAGTGCAGCCCAGTATTGTATTTCGGCTTTTTCTGTCCGATAACGGTCCAGAATAATAAGCGTCCAGGTGGTTTTTATAACTTTTTCTTTGTCCAGCCATAATTCTTCGGGTTCGTTTGACATATTATGTTTTTGGTCAGTGTAAAGCCATGCATCCGCACCTTCTTTGCGGAGGTTTTTTACCAATGCTATCGAACGGTACAGATGTCCTCCGCCTCTGCCTTCTTCGCAGGCCGGAAGGACAAGAAAAGAATTCAAGAGGGGAACCTTTGCTGAGGCGCTTCGGGCGGCTCAGTTTGGTTGAGTGTACATTTGGCGAGTTCCAGAATTTTTGTTCCACAATATCGTTCCGGGACTGCCGTTTTCTCATGTAAAAGCCTGTACAGTTTTTGTGCGTACAGGTAATCTTCGTGAGTGTCCACGGTAAGGCGGATGTGTGATCCCTGCCATTTGACCGGAGCAAGCGGCCGGTGCAGTTTAAATAATTCTGGATGATTATAAAGATACGGGCAGACATGTTCGCGTTCTTTTACAGCGGTGCTTTCCCGTTCGGCCTTTAAAAGCGCTTCGGCGTTTACCACTTCTACCCCTGCCCCGTAAGGAAGCCCTGTATAACCGGCATAATCTGCCTGCAGGGTTGCTGTTTCCCCGGCCAGTGTTTCGGCAGCATCTGCAAAGACAAAGGGATTGTCGGCAGTGGCCCGGATAACCAGGTCGGGGGAATAACGCCGGATTGCGATGCAATACCGTGCCAGTACATCATCTTCGCTTCCGGTGGAAATAACAAAACCTGCTTTTTCTGCGAGTTTACCAAAGGGTGTTTTGCAGTTTTCCGGGCAGGCAAGGATTCGTATATCACAACATACGGCGCCAAGGGCTTCCATAACCCTGAATATAAGCGGTTCGCCTTCCAGCGGCAGGAGGCATTTTCCGGGAAGCCGTCTTGAATCCATCCGGCCCTGAAGTATCAGAGCGGTCAATCAACGGCTCCGGAATATACTGTTTCCTGTTCGTTATGGTTTAATTCAGATTTTTCCGGGCTGCTGTGTTCCCATAACTCTGTCAGCGTACGCGCATCACGGCGGAAACGGTTTTGGTTGCTGATAACCCATTTCCGTTCCCGGGAAAACTCAGTCCATGCGCTTGGGAGATCCCAGCCGGATTTGGCAAGATAGCCCGGAAAACAGCGCAAAGGCAGATATGCATGATCGCTTCTCCATTCCGGCGCCAGATTTTTTAAATAGAAAAGCCGGTACGATCCTTCTGTAGTACTGTCTTCGGGCAGTAGGGTGTTGTCATGGATAAGCCGTATTATTTGGGTTGATCGTAATTCTTCGTCCCACAGGTATGAGCGAAACCCAAAATCCATTAATTGCCAGTGAGGATGAATAATGTCCCGGTCAAAACCGCCGAGGCGTAAAAATCGTTCTTTATCGTAAAAACCAAGCCAATCGTATGGATAAAGGGTACTTTGGTTTTCCCGAACCGGAGCTTCCGGAAGTGTTTTAATAGCGCCGCCGCGCGGGTTTTTGTAATATACAGGAGAAGCTATTGTATGCAAAATTTCAAACCGGGGATTTTGTACGGTCGGCACGGTACAAAGCCGCTGCCCTCCAAGGTATTCCACCATCTTGGAAGCATTAATCCCGTTAAACAGGCGGTAATCATTCCATAATACCAAAAAATACGGGCCGGCTAATTCTGCTGCAGCCAGATTGATACTTTCGCCGGTGGTAATTTTTTCGTGCAGTAAAATAAAGCGGACAAAG
>WRIX01000080.1 GCA_009782495.1 Treponema sp. | reverse complement strand
GGGCGATAATTCCAGCTTGCCGGCTTCTATTTTGGACAGATCCAATATGTCGTTGATAATACCCAGCAGTAAATAACCGGAATGATAAATCATATCCAAAGCTTCTTTTACCTCAGGCAGAAGCTTTTCATTCTGCAGTTGAATTTCTGTAATACCTATTATCGCGTTCATCGGCGTGCGTATTTCGTGGCTAACCCTTGCCAGAAAACCGGATTTGGCGTTATTGGCGGCTTCCAGTTCAGCCTGATGTTTTACAAGCCGTTTACTCTCATTGCGGCTTCTGAAAAACAGAACCAGCACAAGAACAAGCACGGCCAAAGACAGGACAATTGCGCCAATAAGCCACGGGCGCTGTGCCGCCAATAACTGTGCATGGTAGTTGTAGGTTTTACTCATCCATTGCTGCACAATTACATTGGTATCAATCAACAAGAAAGCCTTGCCTATAATAGAACCAAGAACAGCTTGATCTTTATTAAAAGCAAAGTAGGGTTCGTATGAATGATTGAACAGAAAATTAACCTTATAATCGGAAAGATTATAATAATTGGTCATGGTAATCAGTCTGTGCTGACCTGACATCACCAGATTCACTTCGCCGCGATCCAAAGCAAGAAAGGCATCGCCTTCCGTAGCGTATTCTGTTATATTTGCGGCATTGGGAAACCATTTTTGAAAAATTTCCGTAAAAGCGGTACCCTTAATTAAACCAATTGTCTCATTCGGGATATCATTAACGCCAATATTGGGAAAGCTCCATTTGGACAAAAGTGCATATTTGTCCGCCGCATATATACCTTCTAACCAAATAAATAAACCTTCCCGCTCCGGAGTCAGAATCAATTGGGGCATCAAGTATGCTTTCCCGCTTTCCAGCAGTGCCACCAATTCAGGTATTGTTGTACGCTGATCGTTGATTAGTTCAAAGTTAATCCCGGTAAGTCTGTTCAATTCATGCAGCAGGTCAAAGACGATCCCTTCCCATTTTTCTTCATAGGTGTTAAAAAAGCTTAGCGGATAACTGGAGTACTGGGTTGCGAATGGTATAACAGAATGATTTTGCAGATACGCTTTTTCTTCCTCGTTAAGATGCATAATAAATCTATTTTTCCTGTACGCTTCGTAGCCCTGGTTGTATAGATTGTTTAAATATGGATCCGCCCCGTTGTGCAGCGCCTTTGACACAACCGATATAATGGGCTCAAGCGCCGGGTTTGCTGTTGTCATGGAAACCGGACTGAAAATCAATGGTAAAAAATCCTCGGCATATACATTACCGTAAGAGTCAAAAGAGATCTCCTGGGTACATTCATTAAGGAAGGCGTCAATTTCTCCGCTTATTAACGCGTTATAAATATCATCAATATTATTGATAAACATAACTTCATATGTACCGGGTTCCAGGCGGGAAGTCACGTCATCAATGGTGGAGGTTCCTTCCACGAAAGCGTACCGCAATGGCCGCGATTTTTCAATTTCGGAAAGAGGCTCGCTGCCTGCAATTCTGAACTGACATACCGAACGTGTCGCAATATCGTCTGTCATAAAAAAAACCTTGCGGCGTTCATCCGTAGGGGTTATGTCTCCCGTAAATGAGACTTCAAAACTTCCCAATTTCGCAAGGAAATCACTGAATGCAATGTGTTCCGGTATGAACGGAATATCAAACAATTCTGTCAGCCATTCGCAAAACAAAGCGGAAAAACCGTTTATATTGCCGTACCTATCCAGAAACGCCTCGGTACTCGGCGTCATCCCGTAAATAAAATACTCATAGTCCTTTTGCAGCGCTTCAATGGCAGCGATTTCTTTATCTGTTACCGTGGGAATATTCCGGAACGAACCGAACGGGGATACCGTGCTATTCAGCGTTGCCTGGCTTCCTGTGTCTTTTGTACAGCTTAAAACGAATATTAATACGACAGCTGATACTAAGCTTATAACTATTCTATTTTTTTTAATCATTTTATTCATATTCACCCAAACAATACCCTATTTTCGGCTAAAGAAAGCACTAAAAATGCCGATACTTAATATATCGGAAATAAAGACGGTGCACAGCAGGCCTAAAAAGCCTTGACGTCCAGGTGCATCGTCTTTTTTTTACTGTTTATAGCCTGCCAAAAAGTCTCCCAGCCGGATAATTGCCTCTTTTAAGGTTTCCCTTTCCGGTAAAAAAACGATACGGAAATGATCCGGTGAATCCCAGTTAAAACCCGTCCCCTGAACCAAAAGAAGGTGTTTGTCCCGAAGCAAATCAATCACAAAACGTTCATCATTGGTTATATTAAAGCGCTTACAGTCAATTTTGGGGAAACAATACAGGGCTCCTTTCGGAGTTGTTACCGAAAGACCGGGAATCCTGTTTACCAGTTCCACCGCTATATCCCGTTGTTCCTTTAGCCTGCCCCCGGGAAGAAGGTATTCATTAATGCTCTGGAAACCTCCAAGGGCGGTTTGTATGCCGAATTGGGCCGGCATATTGGCGCATAGCCTCATATTGGAAAGGATATTAAGCCCTTCAATATAACCGGCTGCGCTTTTTTTGTTTCCCGAAAGGCTCATCCAGCCAGAACGGAGTCCGGGAGCACGGTAGGCTTTGGAAAGGCCGTCAAAACTTATCGTAAAATTGTCCGGATTAATAGAGGCCATAGGGATAAATTTTGCCCCATCGTAGGTAATACGGCCGTAAATCTCATCTGAAAAAACAATAAGCTCATGTTCGGCGGCAATGGCGGCAATTCCTTCCAAAATTTCACGGTCATAAACCGCCCCGGTGGGATTGTTGGGATTAATAACCACCACTGCTTTTGTTCTGTCTGTTACTTTGGAACGAATATCCGAAAGATCCGGGTTCCAGTCTGATGCTTCGTCGCAGCGGTAATGAACGGGGGTTCCCCCGGCCAGGGTTACCACAGCAGTCCACAGAGGGTAGTCCGGCATGGGAATCAGCACTTCATCACCGGAATTCAACAAACCCTGCATGGTTATGGTGATTAATTCACTGACCCCGTTTCCAATGTAAATATCATCTATTCCCACATCCATTATCCCCTTTGAATGGAGATCGAGCATAATGGCATTCCGGGCCGAATAAATGCCCTGAGCATCACCGTAACCCTGAGCATCTTTTATGTTCAGAATGATATCATGGACAATTCCGTCAGGGGTATGGAAGCCAAAAGGGGCCGTATTGCCTATATTCAGTTTTATCAGGGTAAAGCCTTCCGCTTCCAGACGTTTGGCTTCCTGAAGCACCGGCCCCCGGATATCGTAACAAACATTGTCCAGCTTGCTGGATTTGGTAAACGTTTTCATCTTTTGCTCTTACTTTAATTATTTGTACAGGTAATCACCTGCTTTGCCCGTATATGTCTGAAGAACTGCCGCATATACTTCCGTATCCATTCGCTTTAATTCCCTGTCCCAGTCGTTCCGGCTCCGCAGGCTTTTTTTTACCCGTTCTTTTGCTATACCTGCTTCTTCCTTTAGATTTCCCGAACGAAGAGGAAGGAAAGCGGGGAGGTTTTCGCTGAGAAAATAGGATGACAGACCGGCAGGAAGGCTTTCACTGCCATATCTTGCAAGCAGCAAAAAAGCATCTGCAGCACTGTCAAAACGCCGGGAAAGAAGCTGAGCAAATCCGTAATACCAGCGCATCCATTCAGATTCGCCGCCCTTTACCTTTGCTTCCCCGGAACACCGCGGCTCAAGGAATTCAACCGCCCCTTGATAATCCCTGGAAAGTACGCGGGCAGCGCAAAAACTGAGGGCGTTTTCATCTAAAAGGCTTTTTTTTGATATGGCCAGCTTCTTTTCCAGCCTGGTAACCGATTGAACATCGGATAACACCAGATAACTGCTTATCAATAGTTTAACCAGCCTCCGGCTATATCGATTTTTTTGAAGTACTTTTTCTTCCAATTCCTGAATCAGAGCAGGCCAGTCTTCTTTTTCCAGCAGGGTATAAACCCTGTAATTAATAACAAAGTAAATGTCGATAAAAATAAGTGCAATGATGATCAAAGGAGCCAAAAACCAGCCGGATCGCCAAAACTGCAGGGAAAGGTCCTTTCCAAGGATTGCAAGGGGCATGGCATATATTACAACAAGGAAAAGAAGCATCAAAATATTAAAAAAAATGATTACTGATTTGAATTTCAATACATTCATCCATTGCTTTTATTGGGTCTATGATTCATAATACTAAATTGGAGGGATCTTAGTCAATTTAAATTGATTTTTTGGTATGAAAAATTTTCCACTCAGCGCTATCCCTATGGGAAGTTATTTCAGCGAGCCGGTTTATCTGGATGAGCAATTTATTATAACCGCTCCGGAAGTTAATTTTACTCCCGAACTTGTTAAAGCGCTCCAAAACTGGGATTTCAGGGCCGTAATGAGCGACGGGGAACCTCAGGAAGAATATTCCGGCGCAGAAGAAATAACCCGGGAAGAGGGCGCTGCGGATAAATCCTTCCTGACCGGCGGGAGCGAAATTCAGAATGCGGAAAAATTATATGCAGATTTTCTTAAATATGTAGAAAGTCTCTTTACCCAGTTAATCAGCAAAAAAGAACTCAATTTCAGCCATATTTCCGAAAAAGTAAAGGAACTTTGCGATATTGTCAGAGAAAACCGCCGGTATATCCTGCGTGTTATGAAAAATGATATTTCTGAAGGCAAGAATTACCTTGCATCCCATGCACTAAAATCCACGATTATTGCTATCATTATTGGCAGCTTTATTAAACTGCCTACCCACCGTCTTATTGAACTTGGTGTGGCATCCCTGCTCCATGAAGCGGGGATGATTCAGCTTCCCCCTCAAACATACATGAGCGACAGGCCGCTTTCCGATCAAGAGAAGAAATTCATCATGAGTCATCCGATAATCGGCTTTAACCTTTTAAAAAACTTAAACTTTCCTCTGGTAATAAGCCTTGCGGCCCTGGAACACCACGAAAGGGAAAACGGTACAGGTTATCCGCAGAAATTAACCGGAGAGAAAATCAGCCTTTATGCCAAAATAATTGCTGTGGCCTGTTCTTACGAAGCCCTGACCACTACACGGCCCCATAAAGACGCCAAGGACGGTTATTCGGGAATGCTTGACCTTTTAAAAAACGAAGGCAAGCGGTACGATGATACAATCGTTAAAGCCCTGGTTTTCTCGCTTTCCATTTATCCAATTGGACTATATGTACTCTTGTCTAACGGTAAAAAAGGCCAGGTTGTAGATATAAACCCTGATAACCCAAAATATCCTTTTGTTCAGGTTTTCGGCGAATTAAACCCGGACGGAAAAAATAAGGTTTTGGAAACTTCCCAGGACGGTATATCTATAGTACGCCCCTTGCAAAAAGAAGAAATAAATTGAGGTCTTTTAACGGCTGATATAGTTGGCGGACACTTTGTAAATATCCACCAGACGTTCGGTAATTTCATCTATGGTCCAGTGCTGTGCATGAAGGCGGGCATCTTCAGACTTGATCCGGTAAAGATCATCATTTTCCAATAATTGCAAAACACGATCCCTGAATTCGTCTTTATCATTTTGGACCATAAAGCCTCCCCGATCGCCTTCCATCACCTGGAGGGTTCCCATAACACCTATGGCCACCACAGGAATTCCCGAAAGCATTGCTTCTATAGTTACCAGACCCTGGGTTTCGGTCAATGAAGGCATGACAAAAATACGGGAAAAGGCATAGACAAGGGACAGTTCTTCCCGTTCCAGATAGCCGGTAAACACACAGTTATCCCCTACCCCGTTGTCAAGAGCTTCTTCCATATAGTTGTCCTGCCAGGGACCGCTCCCTGCTATCATCAATACCAGATCGGGATGCTTTTCCAGAAGTTCGGGGAACAATTGAATAATAAAACTGATATTTTTTTCTTTTGTTACCCTGCCTGCAAAGAGGAGTATTCGCTTTCCGCGGATCGCCGGGTATTTTTCTTCCATCAGGTGCTTAAACTTTTCAATCTCTTTGGCGCTGTGCCGGAACATATCAGGATCGATCCCTGTCGGAAGCTGGCGGATTTCTTTTTTAATGTGGTAGTTTTTTACTTTATCTTCAATCTGAGCGGTAGGAACAATCACCAGATCGGAACGTTTAATAAGGTTTTTTAAATAGTGCCGGGCAGCAAAACGGAGAAGGTATTCGGGGATAATGGGAAAATAATTCGCCACATAATCTTCCCATATTGTATGAAAAGTATAAACCGCGGGCAGTCCGCGTTTTCTTGCATAGCTAAAACCAATATGCCCGATACTGAATTCCGTATTGACATGAACCACATCGGGCTCGAAGCTGTCAAGTTCCCGTTCCACCCAGCGTTTGCTGTAAAATTTGGCAAGCCTGTCTTCTTTGGAAAAAAACACCTTATAAGACGGAACGCGTATTATTTTTATTTTTTCCCAGGCCGGATCTCTTCGTACACCGCGAACCGAAGCTATTGGTTCCGCCATGGAAGGCACCGGATACTGTGCACAGACGATCATTACCTTATGCCCGGCTTTTATCAGGGCCAGAGAAAAGGTGTCAACTGAAACGGTAACGCCGTTTACCCTGGGCCAGTATGCATCGGTAAACATGGCAATTTTCATATACTGGATATCATAAACCGGTAGAAAAAAATCATCAATACTGGTAATGTTTTTAGTATGATACATCTTGGCATTATATTTTTAATTATCTTTCTTGCACTGATGGTAGGCATTGGTGTCTGGGGGATGAAGCGAACAAAAACCCTTGGGGATTTTTTTCTTGGCGGAAGAACGCTGGGCCCCTGGGTTTCGGCGGTTGCCTACGGAACTTCTTATTTTTCCGCGGTAATCTTTATTGGCTTTGCAGGAACTCAGGGCTGGCAGTTCGGCCTTAATGCCCTGTGGATTGCATTGGGGAACGGGCTTATAGGAGCAGGACTTGCATGGCTTGTTCTGGCCCGCCGGACAAGGCGCATGACACAAAACCTGGACACCATGACCATGCCGGAATTTCTCCAGGAACGATACGGCGCCAAACACTTAAAGCCCCTGGCGGCATCGGTAATCTTTTTCTTTCTGCTCCCCTATTCGGCATCGGTATTCAAGGGCCTTGGACACCTTTTTGAAAAAGTCTTCGGCATACCTTACGATATCGCCCTTTTAATTATGATAGCCTTTACCGGCGTCTACTTAATCCTTGGCGGATATTTTGCCATTGCCATAGCCGACTTTATCCAGGGAATTATTATGTTTGCCGGCGCTGCGATCATGGTTGCGGTAATAACCGGAAAGGGCGGTGGCTTCTTTGCTATGCTCGGTCAGGCTGCGGAAGCTTATCAGCTCCACATTCCGCCGGACAAACAGCCCACCGTTCTGACCATAGCAAGCCTTGTATTTATGACCAGTTTCGGTACATGGGGGCTTCCCCAGATGACCCAAAAGTTCTACGCAATCAAGAACGAACAGGTTATTCCCAAGGCGGCAATTGTCACGACCGTTTTTGCATTGATGATTGGTTTTGCAGCCTATTCAACCGGGGCTTTTTCCCATGTATTCTTTAATCTGGACACAGTTCCCAGAAATTCTACCGGAGGAATTATGTACGATTTAATCGTACCAACCTTGCTGACCCAGCATTTACCGGAACTGCTTATGGCAATAATACTCCTCCTTGTACTTTCCGCTTCCATGTCTACACTGTCATCACTGGTACTGGTTTCTTCGTCCTCTGTGGCCATCGATCTCTATCCTGCACGGGTAGATACAAAGACAGGGAAGGATCGTTCCGTTGCAATGATGCGTTTCCTTTCGGCTGTCTTTATCGTGATTTCTTATTTTATATCCAGGTTTCAGATCAGCATCATTGTATATCTGATGTCTCTTTCCTGGGGCGTTGTATCCGGCGCATTTGCGGCACCGTATATATTGGGGCTTTATTCCAAACGGGTAACCAAAGCCGGGGCGTATGCCGGGCTTGTTACCGGAGCGGTAACAATGATCATCCTGTTCTTTGTCATGGGCTCGTCCAGATCTCCTCTGGCCGCATCAATTTCCATATTACTGCCCTTTATTGTAGTAAGTGTTGTTTCCGTCTTTACAACGCCTCCCGACAAAGCATTGGTGGACAAGGCTTTTGAATAATGCTGTTCTGACCCTGTTGGGAGATGAGGCGTTAGCCCTGGGTGCAATACATGCCGGTTTAAGTGCGGCCTATGGTTACCCCGGTACGCCTTCGACTGAAATAATGGAATTCCTCCAGATCAAAGCTGCGGAGAATTCCGGGTTCATTGCAAAGTGGTGTACCAACGAAAAGACCGCCCTGGAAGCGGCTTTGGGTACTTCTTTTGCAGGCAAAAGAGCTCTTGTAACTACGAAGCACGTAGGACTTAACGTTGCATCGGATCCTTTTGTAAACGGCGCCCTCCTGGGAATTAAAGGAGGGCTTGTAATTGCCGTTGCAGACGATCCGGGAATGCACAGTTCCCAGGGCGAACAGGATTCCCGGTTTTACGCCTCCTTTGCCCTTGTCCCATGCCTTGAACCGCGGAGTCAGCAGGAAGCATACGACCTCTGCAGGGAAGCTTTTGATTTGTCGGAACAATTCCATCTGCCGGTAATGCTCCGTCTTGTAACCCGCCTCTCTCATGCACGATCCTCCGTTTGTACAAAACCCGAAAGAGAGCAAAATCCATGTTCCAAGGTGGAAGATAAAACACAGTGGATGCTGCTTCCGGCCCATGCCAGAAAGAATTACGAATCACTCATTAAAAAGCAGGAAGCGTTAAAGCGTTGGTCTGCGAATCATCCGCTTAACAAACTGGAAACCCAAAACCGGGACAATGCTTTTGCCGTGATCACTTCCGGGCTTGGGGGGAACTATTACGAAGAAAACCTCGCCGAGCTGACAGCAAAGCATGGCACATCTCCCGCTCATCTTCACATTGCAGCCTATCCGCTGCCCGAAGATTCCATACGAACATTGTGCGAAAAAGCACAAGAAGTGCTGGTAATCGAAGAAGGACAGCCTCTTATTGAAGAGCGGCTTCGCGGTGTGCTGCCCATGTCTGTAAAAATCAGAGGACGTTTGGGCGGCAGTAACGATCCCTGTCTGCCGCGAACGGGTGAACTGGATCCGGACAATGTAAGAACTGCCCTGGGCCTTAACCCCCGTTCTTCGGTACTGGATACACTGCCTGCCGGTAACATGGCAACGCAATTTGCCCAAGGGAAAATTGGCCGTCCTCCGCAATTATGTCAGGGCTGCCCCCATGCGGACAGCTACGAAACCCTTAATATGATTGTGTCCCACCTGGACAATGGTCCCGGACATCCAAAGGTAAGTATTACCTCTGACATAGGCTGTTATTCCCTGGGCGCCGGCCCGCCCTATTCCGCCATTGAGTCAATTGTCTGCATGGGGGCCAGCATAGGAATGGCCAGGGGAGCGGCCGATGCCGGAATCCCCTATGCTTTTGCCGTTATTGGCGATTCCACGTTTATTCATTCGGGTATTACTGCACTTATAGATGCGGTCGAAGCAAACACCCCTATGACGCTAATCATCCTGGACAACTCCACCGTTGCCATGACAGGCTGCCAGACAACAGCATTTCCTTCGGTCAAACTAAAAGGCCTGATTCTGGGAACAGGGCTTGATCCTATCCATTATTTGGAACTGGAAGCAAAAAAACAGCTTGCCGAAGAAAATGCTGTAAAATTGCAGAAAGAAGCGGAATACACCGGCCTTTCAGTGGTTGTATTTAAACGGGAATGTCTGGAAACAGCCCGGAAACGGCGAAAACCGGAGAAACAACAGTGAAATGTGATTGTTTACTTGTTGGCGTAGGCGGCCAGGGTGTACTTTCCGTAGCTGCCGTTATAGCCCGTTCTGCCGCTAAAATAGGTTACTCTGTACGGCAAAGTGAAGTTCACGGCATGGCTCAACGGGGAGGCGCAGTCCTGGCCCATTTGCGTCTTGCCGGCCAGGGAGAAGCAATCTACGGGGACCTTGTTCCCAGGGGTAATGCAGACCTGATCATCGCTATGGAACCTCTGGAAAGCCTCCGCTATCTTTTATGGCTTTCACCGGAAGGAATAGTAGTTAGTTCGGCGGACAACCTGATAAATATACCGAATTATCCGGAAAAGGAAACCATAGAAAAGGCAATAAAAAGTCTTCCAAAATCATCGTTGATCAATGCCGAAAAGCTGGCCAGGGAAGCTGGTCTGGCAAAAACGGTGAACATGGTAATGGTAGGCGCCGCAAGTCCTTTTCTGCCGATTCCGGCAGATGTACTGGAAAACACAATTATAGAAATGTTCATAGGGAAAGATCCAAAACTTGCAGAGTTGAATAAAAAGGCATTCATACTGGGCCGTGCTGGGAATTCTTCTCTTGACAATAACCTATAAAAACAATTATGCTATGATTTGTGGAAAAAACCGCAATTATTGTAACTGACGAAGCAGAAAGCTCCCGTAAAATAGCCAAAGCCATTGCTGCGGAATTAGAGGGCTTTAACGTCATATCTGTACTGGCCAAAGACTTTGCGGGAACCGACCTGTTGCCTGCAGCTCTTTGTTTTTTTGGAGCAGAAAACCCCGAACATCCTTCGTTTTCTTATATATTCAAGATGTTACAGCATATCAATCTGGCTGACCGGTCCTGCGGTATTTTTGCCAATACAGAGGAAGCCGCACAATACCTCTGCAGCATGGTTCATGATTCGGAACTGGCCCTTCGCGCCGACCCCTTTTTGGGAGAAGGTGACATAAAAGCCTGGATAAAGAAAGTTATCTCAAAATAATAAACCCAAAACAGAGGTTACTTCGATGGCGTTCAATCTTGATGATTATATCCGGAAAGTACCTGATTTTCCCAAAAAAGGTATCTTATTTTATGACATCACCAGCGTTTTAACTGCACCGGAAGCTTTTCGTTTCTGCATAGAGTCAATGGTGGACATTTACAGCGAAAAGAACATAGACGCTGTAGCAGCCATAGAAGCCCGTGGCTTTGTATTTGCCGCTCCCTTTGCGGCCCGAATGGGCATACCCCTGCTCCTGATAAGAAAAAAAGGCAAACTTCCGGGCATTACATTATCCAAAAAATACGATTTGGAATATGCCCAGGCGGAAATTGAAATTCACCGGGAAGATGTCCCCGAAGGAAAAAGAATCCTCCTTCTTGATGATCTTATCGCCACCGGCGGAACCCTTAATGCTTCACGGGAACTCCTTAAAGCAGGCGGTGCAGAAGT
>WRIX01000079.1 GCA_009782495.1 Treponema sp. | reverse complement strand
AGTGGATAAAAAGTCATTTGAAGATAAAGAGTTTTTGGGGAACGAGCATAAACGCGGTATACAGCCAGATATGGGTAGCATTAATTCTGACCATACTGATATGGATAAACAAAACGCTGAATGGATTAAGAGCCAGTGCATATGAACTATTGATAATGGCGAAAGCGGCACTCTTTACTAAGAACTCACTGGCAGGTTTGTGTAGTACTATACCACCGCCGGGACCTGTTGATGACTTTTTGCAACCGTTTTTGGAGGGTTTCCAATGTTAAACCGGACAGCAGTGAAATAAACTATAAGAACACTCTTTAGCCATTTATCCCCGTTAAGACTCATAAAATAATTATATCCGTATATTAAAATTAGTCAACAAAAAAGCCACGGCCTCTACGACCGTGGCTTTCCATTTAGCTACAATTGCTTAGCCAAGCAACCGTTGTTAGCTGATAGCTCTACCCAGGAACAGACCGAAGATGATGATGATAATGATTGCGATTGGAGCTACAACCTTTACCGATACATCCCAGGCGCTGGCAAGTTTGAACGGGAATTTACCGCCCTGCCGCACTTCTTCTATACCATTCTTGGAACCCCAGACCCAGCCGGCCAGGATACAAGCAGTAAGAGCGTTGATCGGGATAAGCAAGCGGTCGGTAAGGAATTCCATGAAGTCGCCCAGTACGGGGAACGCTATACCGCTGGCATCAAGCCACACGCCCTTAAGGTTTACCGAAGCCTGGGATATGGTATAGAAAACGCCGACAACGAACATAACCGCACACATACCTATAGTGGTCTTTGTACGATCCCAGTTTTTCTGTTCCGATACTGCAGCTACCTGGCCCTCCAAAAGTGATATGGCAGAGGTCATGGCGGCAAACCACAACAGCAGATAGAACAATACACCAAAGAGCGGACCGGCAGGCATAGCCTGAAATACCGCTGCCAGAGAGGCAAAAGCAAAACCGCCGCCCTTGCCTACGCCTTCCGCTCCCATTGTGGCAAAAACCGCAGGGACGATCATGAAAGCCGCAAGAAATGCGATGAGGGTATCCATACCGCATACCAAAGCTGTATTTTTGGCAAGGTTCTCTTCCTTGCGAAGGTAAGAACCGTAGGTGATCATAATTGACATACCAAGGGAAAGGGAGAAGAACGCCTGCCCAAGTGCGATCAGGAACGTTTCGCCGGTTACCTTGGAAAAGTCCGGAGTGAGCATATATTTTACGCCATCACCGGCTCCGGGCAGTGTTACTGCACGTATCATCAAAATAATAAGGAGGCCGAACAAAGCGGGCATACCAATTTTGTTGAATTTTTCGATGCCTTTTTCAACTCCGCGGATAACAATAAATGCCGTAAGCCCAATAAAAAGCAGCGGGCAGATAATGGCGCCCATCAAGGGGAAGAATGTTGTTCCGTTCGCAGCATCATAACCCAACAAACCATAGAAATAAAACAGCGGATTTTCAAAGACTTTTGCGCTGTTAAATATATAGCTGAACACGTAGTACATGACCCATCCGCCTACCTGGAAATAATAGGCAAGGATAATAAAAGCGGTAACAACGCCCAAAATCCCCCAGCCCTTCCATCCGGAACGCAGTTGAGCATAAGTGCCGATGGTATCCTTCTTGGTGTGGCGGCCCATCGCAAATTCGGCCAACATTACTGTAGCGCCTACAATGGCGACTATCGCCAGGTAGATGATAAGAAACGCCGCTCCGCCGCCTTCGTAAGCTTTACCGGGAAATTTCCAGATATTTCCCAAGCCTACTGCGGATCCGGCCGCCGCCAAAATAAAGCCAATATTAGTGGCCCATTGGGGGCGTTCACTTTGACTTGACATATAAAACCCTCCTAATCCATAAAAAATATGGCCTAAACCATAGAATCCAATAGCATTTGAGCAACGTAACCAGTTTTTGCCGGTTATGCAGTTCGTTTGGCCACAAATTCTTTAGTAAATTCTATCGAAAAATTGTCATGAATGTCAATATACTTGCATAATCCGGGATTTTTCTATAATATGGAAGTAATAAAATATTTTAACGGGGGTTTTCCTAATGAAAGTTGCTATTAATGGCTTTGGCCGCATTGGCCGTCTTGTTTTTCAGTCTATTGTAGACCAGGGACTGCTTGGTAAAGACAAAATTGATGTAGTTGCCGTAACTGATATTACTACGGATGCTAAATATTTTGCATATCAGCTTAAATATGACTCAACACAGGGTCAGATGACGGCAGATATCAAGACCAAAAAGGGCGCCGGAGCCGGAGAAGACGATATTCTTATTGTAAACGGCCATGAAATTCAGTGCGTAATGGCAGAAAGAGAGCTAAAGAACCTGCCCTGGGGTAAATTGGGCGTTGAATATATAATTGAATCAACCGGTCTTTTTACCGGTGACGATGCTTTTGGCCACCTGGAAGCGGGAGCCAAAAAGGTAATCATTTCCGCCCCGGCCAAAGGAAAAGACAAAAAGATTCCGACCTTTGTAATGGGCGTAAACAACGAAAAATACGATCCTGCAAATGACCATGTTATTTCCAACGCCAGCTGCACCACAAACTGTCTGGCACCCATCGTATATGTACTCCTTAAAGAGGGGATGGGCGTCGAGACCGGTCTTATGACAACGATTCACTCCTATACGGCAACCCAGAAAACCGTAGACGGGCCTTCCAAAAAGGACTGGCGCGGAGGCCGGGCGGCGGCTATCAATATTATTCCTTCGACCACAGGTGCAGCCAAAGCGGTGGGCGAAGTGCTTCCCGAAACCAAGGGTAAACTTACCGGCATGAGCTTCCGGGTTCCCACCCCCACCGGTTCTGTAGTCGACCTGACTTTCCGTTCTGTAAAGGATACTTCTATAGAAGAAATCAACAGCGCTTTTAAGAAAGCTTCCGAAACCTATTTGAAGGGAGTGCTTCAGTTCCAGGAAGACGAGATTGTATCCACCGACATCATCCACAACACCAATACTTCGATCTACGACAGCCTTGCAACTATGCAGAACAACCTGCCCGGTGAAAAACGGTTTTTCAAGGTAGTTTCCTGGTACGACAACGAGTGGGGTTATTCCAACAAGATTGTTGACCTCCTTAAGTACATCGACACCAAGAAGTAATTTTCATTCCTCTCACGGAGGACACTGAGATCACAGAGGACACGGAGGAAATCAGAAGGAAGATAAGAAATCTTTGATTCCCTCCTAAAAACTTTGTGCCTCTGTGTCTCCGTGTGAAATAATTGAAAAATAATAAAAAGGAGGAAAATAATGATCAAAACAATAAAATCCGTTGACTTAAAAGGCAAACGGATCATTATGCGTGTAGACTTTAATGTTCCCATGAAAGACGGTGTGGTTCAGGACGATACCCGTATTACAGCGGCTCTGCCGACCATTCAGTATATTCTTGATCAGGGCATAAAAACCTTAACCTTGATGAGCCATCTGGGAGACCCCGATAAAGACGCCAAAAAAGCCCAGGAAAAAGCAACAAAAGATGGCAAGAGTTTTGACATGGATGCCTACATCAAAGGGAAACACCGTATGGCTCCTGTCGCCGCCTATCTGGAAACAAAGCTGGGCAAACCTGTGATCTTTGCGGGAGAAGACAGCTGTTACGGCAAAAAGGAATTTATCGAAAGCCAAAAAGACGGCTCGGTCATCATGCTGGAAAACACCAGGTTCCACAAAGAAGAAACTGCCAAAGAAGCGGATGAAAGAGACAAACTTGCCAAAGAACTTGCAGGCTACGGGGATCTTTTTGTAAACGATGCATTCGGTACGGCACACCGTGATCATGCTTCTACAGCGTCCATTGCAAAATTTACTCCCATTTCTGTCGCTGGTTTTTTAATGGAAAAAGAAGTTCAATTCCTCGAGCCCATCGTAACAAATCCGGTTAAGCCATTGATTGCCATTATCGGCGGGGCAAAGGTGTCCAGCAAGATCGCCGTTCTGGAAAGCCTTCTTAAAAATGCTGATGCCCTTGTAATAGGCGGCGGCATGGCTTATACCTTCCTTAAGGCGCAGGGGCGCAAGATAGGAAAATCCCTGGTAGAAGACGATCAAATTGATACCGCTACCAGCATTCTGGAAGCGGCAAAAAAAGCCGGAGCGGAAATAATTCTGCCCGTGGATCAGGTGGGAGCGGAAACCTTCGACGCATCTGCTGCACCGGTACAGGTAGACAGTCAGGATTTAAATGATAACCTTATGGGGCTGGATGTAGGTCCCAAGACCCTTGCCAAATACAAAGAAGTTATCGACAAAGCAAAAACCATAGTCTGGAACGGACCGGTCGGCGTCTTTGAATTCGATGCATTCGCCAAAGGTACCGAAGAAGTAGCCAAAATGGTTGCGGATGCAACCGGCAAGGGAGTTATCACTGTAGTTGGCGGCGGCGACTCTGTGGCCGCAGTGAACAAATTTAACCTTGCATCCAAAATGAGCCATGTCTCGACCGGCGGCGGAGCATCGCTGGAATTGCTGGAAGGCAAAAAACTCCCCGGCATCGAAGTTTGCCGTGGTTAGTAAAGTAAATTAGGAACCTCGCACAGAGGCACAGTGGCACGGAGTTGTAATTATTTATTTTGCTACTTCTTTGAAAACTCTGCGCCTCCGTGCCTCCGTGAGAGAAAATAAGGAGAAAAGTTATGGGGAATAGACCGTATTACATTGCAGGAAACTGGAAAATGCATAAAACCCGTGCGGAAGCGGCTGAACTTGCCGGAGCTTTGGTAACAGCGCTGAAGGACGGACAACACAAGTACCTTATTGCACCAAGCTTTACCTTAATCGAAACGGTAGCGCCGATAATCAAGGGAACTAATATTCTTTTAGGGGCGCAGAACTGTGCACCGGAAGAGCAGGGTGCTCATACCGGAGAAGTGTCGGTACTGCAGCTAAAGGATTTGAGTGTCCATACAATTATCCTGGGTCACAGCGAAAGACGGCACAATTACAAGGAAGATGATGCGCTTATTAACAAAAAGGTAAAGCTTGCCCTGCATCACGGTTTTGAGGTGATACTCTGTATCGGTGAATTACTGGAAGAACGCGAAGCGGGAAAAGCGGAAGCGGTTTGTGAAACCCAGACTATCAAAGGGCTTGAAGGAGTAAGCGCCGAAGATCTCAGCCGGGTGGTCATTGCTTATGAACCTGTGTGGGCCATCGGAACCGGTAAAACCGCTACTCCGGAAGATGCCGATGCAATACATGCCTATATACGGCAGGTAATCGGCAAACTTTACGGAGAAATGGCAGCTCAAAAAATGATCATCCAGTATGGGGGTTCGGTTAAACCCGATAATGCCGCCCAGCTTATGGCCAAGGAAAACATAGACGGTGCACTGGTCGGGGGAGCGGCGCTGAAAACAGATACGTTCATCCCTATCGCTAAATTCTCCTGATGGTGTACAGGTCAAAAAAAAAGAAGACCAAAAACCTGGCGGTTATTTTATTTTCAATAGCCGCCATAGTGGTGTTAATAATAACCGCTAACACAGCTTTACTCATCAATTCATTTTCTTCCCTGTTCAGAGAAAACCTGAGAGAACGGCTTCTTGCTTTGGCCCGCTCGGCAACACAAATTGCCAGTTACGAAGAACTGGATCAACTGCGCAAACCTGAGGATATGGAGAAACCGCTGTATTCCGAAATCAGATCACGGCTTATCAGTTTTGCGGAAAATAACAATATTATCTATGTTTACTACTATTACCTGAATGATAACGGAACCGCTCAGCCTATTGTGGATAACGATCTGACTAACGATGCTTACACATTAAGAGCCGATCCAATTCCAATAGAAGCAGCATTAAGGGAAGCCGCCATAATGCAGACTGCGGTAACAACCGAACTGGAAAAATATTCAACAGGTAACGAAAGACTGCTTTCCGCCTTTGCTCCGGTAATCAATGCATACGGCCGGCACAGAATAATCGTTGGAGTAGACATAAGCGACCAGGAACTTGTCTCAATTCAGAACAGGCTCAGGAGATTTTTGGTTTTATTGCTGTTTACAATGGCCTTTACCATTGCATGCGGTTTTGGCAGTTTTTATATCGATACCAAAAAAGAGAAAAAACTGACCAAACAGCTGAAACAACAGGAATTAATGTCATCCCTGGTGGGGAGCTTTATTTCCGACAGAAAAACAGAAGTTCTTATAAAAGAAACCCTCCGGACAACAGGAGATTTTCTCGAAGTCGATCGTATGGTAATTGGTATAGCCGAAAAGAATTACTATATAAAAAAACCGGCCTATTTTTGGAACAGAATAGAAGGCGAATTTGCATTGCCGGATATCTCGATCCTTAATGCACTGATAAAAAACACGTTTCCCACAATTAATCCGGGTATAGATATCGTAACTCTTTTTTGCAACGATGTTGAAGCAGACAAAAAATATCATTGTATGAAAACAGCAGGAGTAACAGCATTTGTATGGGCGCCTTTGTATGTAGACGGAGTATTCTGGGCAATTTTATCGGTGGAGTGCTGCAATGGCCCGCGGATATGGAGCGAAAGCGACCGTCAATTGGTCAGCACCATTGCAAGCGTTATTGCAGGAGCAACAGCCAGAAAGCTCCGCGAAAACGAACGGGATGCCGCTCTTAAAACAGCGGAAAATGCCAGCAAAGCCAAGACAGACTTCCTGTCCAACATGAGCCACGAAATGCGTACGCCCATGAATGCTGTAATTGGTATGACAGCAATTGCTAAAAACTCCGTCGAAATAGATAAAAAGAACTATTGCTTAAATAAAATCGAAGAAGCTTCCAATCATCTTTTGGGAGTAATTAATGACATCCTTGATATGTCAAAAATTGAAGCAAACAAATTCGAATTGTCCCCCATTGAATTCAATTATGAAAAAATGCTCCAAAAAGTGGTAACTGTTTCCAGTTTCCGCGCTGATGAAAAAAGGCAGGAGCTTACAATAAATATTGACAAGAATGTTCCTCCTGTTCTGATTGGAGACGATCAGCGGCTTTCACAGGTAATAGCCAACCTTGTTTCCAATGCGATTAAATTTACCCCGGACGGAGGTTCCGTTAATATTGATACCAGACAAATTGAGCAAACCGGCGATAGCTGTACACTCAGGATAAGTGTTACCGATTCCGGTATTGGAATAACCGAAGAACAGAAAAAGCGGCTTTTTACTTCCTTTGCACAGGCTGATTCCGGCACTTCCCGGAAATACGGCGGTACAGGTTTGGGATTGGCTATTTCCAAGCGTATTGTTGAAATGATGAACGGAGAAATATGGGTAACATCGGAAAGCGGAAAAGGAGCTACCTTTACCTTTACCGCTGTGCTGCAAATTGGAAAAGAGCACCTGCAGGAGAGTCTTCTTAACCCGGGGGTAGACTGGAATAACATAAGAATCCTTGTTGCGGATGATGATAAATCGGTAAGGGAATTTTTCGGTGAAATAACCGAATGGTTCAGTATAATATGCGATATTGCCTCCGGAGCCGTTGAGGCGCTGGAACTGATTAAAATGAACGGAACCTATGATATGTACTTCCTTGATTGGAAGATGCCCGACATGGATGGTACAGAACTGGCCAAGCAAATAAGAGCCAGAACCAGTCCGGGGGAAAAGTCTGCAATAGTCATTATTTCCAGTTCCGAAATGACATTTTTTGAAGAAAAAGCAAAACAGGCGGGTGTGGATTTGTTTGTTCTTAAACCGCTTTTTCCTTCATCAATTGCCGATTGTATTAATCAAAGTATAGGCCGGGGAGCTTTATTAAAGGAAAAGAATGAATCAAAAGAGACAGATGATTTTTCCGGCAGGCGGATCCTGCTGGCCGAAGATGTCGAAATAAACCGGGAAATTATTATCTCTCTTCTGGAACCGACAGGCGTGGAAATAGAAAGCGCCGTAAACGGCAAGGAAGCCTGTGAACTTTTTGCAGCCCATCCGGAAACTTTTGACCTGATCTTTATGGATATTCAAATGCCCGAAATGGATGGCCTCGAGGCCACCCTGAAAATACGGACTTTTGAAACGGAACAGGGCAGGCATTCTAAGCAATTATTGAAACACCCGTTGGGTATTCCAATAATCGCAATGACAGCCAATGTATTTAAGGAAGATGTGGAAAAATGCCTGTCAGCGGGAATGAACGGCCATGTGGGTAAACCCATAAATATTGATGAAGTCCTTGAACTGCTCAGAAAATTTCTTTCAAATCCGGAGCAAACGGAAAATTTACATCAAGAGCATACTTGATGTGTATAACTTATTGCAATTTGTTTCAAAATTATCTATTATATCAGCACTTTTACATCATTTTGCAGTGTAAGACAAAGGAGAAACACTATGGAAAAGTTTGCAGAAATCGTCTCAACCATAGACGGTTGGCTCTGGGGACCGCCGCTTTTAATTCTGCTGGTAGGTACCCATATTTTCTTAACTTTCAGAACGGGATTTATTCAACGTAAATTAGGACTGGGAATAAGACTTTCGGTTACCCGCGACAAGGGCAGTACAGGGGATGTCTCGCAGTTCGGCGCCCTGACAACAGCGCTGGCGTCCACCATCGGTACCGGAAATATAATCGGCGTAGGAACCGCCATTGCATTAGGCGGCCCGGGAGCCTTGCTGTGGATGTGGCTGACCGGTGTATTCGGTATTGCTACCAAGTATTCCGAAAGCCTTATTGCGGTTAAGTACCGCGTTAAGGACGATCAGGGGATGATCATTGGCGGCGCCATGTTTGCCCTGGAACGGGGATTAAAAATGAAGTGGCTGGGTGTTCTTTTTGCATTCTTTACAGCAGTGGCCGCTTTTGGTATAGGATCGGGCGTCCAGTCCAACGCGGTGGCTACCCTGATGAACTCTACTTTCGGCGTACCGCTTTGGATTACAGGAGTTGTCATAGCGATATTTGTTGCTGTTGTAGTTATCGGCGGTTTAAAATGGATTGCCCGGGTTTCGGAAGCCCTGGTTCCGTTTATGTCGGTAATTTATGTTCTGGGATGTCTTGTAATCCTTGCAATCAATCACGTTCATATCATTCCTGCTATTCAGATTGTTTGCAGTAATGCTTTTAACCTAAAGGCTGCCGGCGGCGGAGCCGCAGGTTTTATTGCAGTCAGGATGATGACAGCAGCACGTTACGGCGTTGCCCGGGGACTTTTTTCCAACGAATCCGGAATGGGTTCCGCTCCCATCGTGGCTGCCGCCGCTCAGACAAGAAACCCTGTCCGCCAGGCCCTGGTTTCCAGTACCGGTACCTTCTGGGACACCGTGGTTATCTGTCTTATGACAGGCATTGTAATAATCAGTTCCGCCCTTGCACATCATGGTCATGTGGAAGCATTGCACGGCGGCGCTATTCTTACCAGATCAGCTTTTAGCCAGATTCCCGTAGCCGGAGACTTTATCCTTACCTTCGGACTTATTACCTTTGCCTTTTCCACTATTCTGGGCTGGTGTTACTACGGCGAAAAAGGACTGGAATACCTGTTGGGAACAAAAAGTATTATTCCCTACCGGGTTATATATGTCGCTATTGCTTTTTTGGGAACGGTTCTCTCCCTGGACCTTGTTTGGGATATTGCCGACGCATTAAATGCACTAATGACCATTCCGAACATTATTGCCATGCTGCTTCTCTCCGGGGTTATCGCCAAAGAAACCAAGAAGTATCTTGAAGGCAACCATATAGATGACACAGACAATGAACCGGTGCCGCTATGGAGCGATCTGAAAAAATAAGTCCTGTAATAATGGGCTAACATGAGCTTGTTCCGCCTGACCACTTTGTGGTCAGGCGGAACAAGCTTTTTTAATGAATGAACATTGCATCCCCGTAACTGAAAAAACGATACCCCTTTTCTATTGCTTCGGCATAGCTTTCAAGGATTATCTGCCGTCCTGAAAATGAACCGGCAGCAGCTTCGGCAAATGCCGAAACCAACATCAGCAAAGTAGAGCCGGGTGTGTGAAAATTGGTAAAAAGAGCATCTACAAGTTTAAAGCGATAGCCGGGATAAATAAAAGCTCTTGTGCTGTCTTCTCCGGCTTTTACGTACATTTTTGTTTGTTCCGTATCTTCATTGTTTTTACAGCAAGCCGATTCCAATGTACGGACTGAAGTAGTTCCTACGGCAATAATTTTACGTCCGGCCGCTTTTGCTTTATTTATCCGCCGGGCGGCATCTTCGCTGATGTTGTATAATTCTTCGTGCATTACATGATCTTCGATACGCTCTGTCCGGACCGGAAGAAATGTCCCCAACCCTACATGAAGCGTAATAAATACCTTTTCTATTCCCGATGCATCAAAACGCTCAAACAGTTCTTTTGTAAAATGAAGCCCCGCAGTTGGAGCGGCAGCGGAAGCGCCCGGCCCTAAAGCAGTTCCGGCAAACCTATCGGCATAAATTGTCTGATACCGGTCACTGTCGGAACTTTCGTCATCACGTTTTATATAAGGCGGCAGAGGTATGTGTCCGTGAATGTCCAGCCAAGCATCATCTATGGGGGAACTAAAGCGAATGTAACGTATTCCGCCTTCCTCCGGCGCCTTTACTATCTCTCCTTCTATGCCGCCTTTAAAGCGGTATCGGTTTCCCGGCCGTTTTTGCCTGGAACGATTAACCAGTGTCTTCCATGTAAGAGAATCAATGCGGTTTAATAAAAGGAATTCTGTTTCTCCCGCATGACTGTTAGGTGAAACATTTTCTTTCATGCCGTGTACTGCAATAATAGGATGTGCCCTGAGGCGTGCTTTGCGTACCCTGGAATTATTAAATACCAAAAGCGGCGCTTCACCGTTCGGACTGCGATAATCCGGCCCTGCAAGGATAGCAGGTAAATCCTCTGTCATGCAATGCTTTTTTTCTGCGGTCTTACGGTTAAGGAGCATAAGCCTGCTGCCTCCGCGTTCGGAAGAAGGATACTTTGCTATGAGTTCTTCTGGTAAATCAAAAAAATAATCGGAAGTATTCAAGCGGATGCCTTAAAAAAGCGATGGAGAGGTTTCCGTGCTCCGGGGTTGTAAGTTAAGGTGCGTATAGGCCATACCGGTAACCGTTCTTCCCCGTGGAGTTCTTTGAAGCAATCCTGCCTGAATAAGATACGGTTCGTAATAATCTTCCAGTGTGTCTACTGCTTCTCCCACGGAAATAGCCAGGGTTTCCGCTCCGACCGGCCCTCCCCCATAACGTTCGATGATCATTCTAAGGATTTCCCTGTCATGACGTTCCAGTCCCAGGCTGTCTATTTCAAGCCGTTTAAGGCCTTCTTCAACAACATTCCTGGTAATTATGCCGCTGCCCAGAATCTGGGCAAAATCCCTCATGCGCCGAAGGAGCCGGTTGGCAACACGGGGA
>WRIX01000078.1 GCA_009782495.1 Treponema sp. | reverse complement strand
ACATTAGATCAATATTCATGTTTCTCTCCTTAAAAAAATTCAAAACAAACAGAGTTTTGAAAACAATTTATTCAATTTCCACTGTACCGTCGTTTCTGGCCGTTATTGTTCCGCCGGTTGCAACCGTTTTTAAAAATTCATCCCCTAGTGAATCTATGGTAAGCATGGCTTTGTCCGTCCACACACCGGCAAGTATGGCGCCGGCTGCAGCCAGTGAATCAATTGGCTTACTGAAAAGCAGGCAGGCGGGCTGCCGGTCCATGTAGGCGGCGCAGTACAGTATCATGCCGCCGGTTGTTGAGCCGATGGTCTGCGGAAGGCACAATGCTTTACCCAGCATATTTTTTCCGTAAATCGCCGCATTGTTTTGATCCGAACAAGG
This sequence comes from Treponema sp., assembly GCA_009782495.1. Lineage (GTDB taxonomy): Bacteria > Spirochaetota > Spirochaetia > Treponematales > Breznakiellaceae > WRIV01. Next base: position 11,041 of record WRIX01000078.1, on the reverse strand, counting down.
AGCTTGTTTCTTGCCGAACATAAGGGCCTTTTGAAAACTTGCCAGCGTATTAAATCCCTGGGTGGAAACCAGCGCTTCGGCTTTTACTTCCTCTCCGCTGTTGGAGGGAACGACAACTCTTCCTTTAAATGTCTTCATTGTGTTTCCCCTCCGGTGATCTTCAAAAGGATTTCATCATCGGTATAGTACCGCGATGAAGTATACGTCCGCAGTTTATTGGAATTGGTTATTACCGGTTTTTTGGCGCACAATGGATTATTCATATACATAAGCGGACAGATTTCGCTTAATACGGCGCCTGTATTTGTTAGTTTTTCCGCCTCTGGAAGCTTGCGGAATTCCTTAAGCACTCCGGGAGCGGCGGTAAACACCGTGGGTATGGAAAGTTTTTCCTTGCCGTTTTGGGCCAGCGCACCTTCTATGCGGGCAGTCCAGCTTTTCAGCTGATCCACCGAAAGATGGGGACAGCCGATAAAACACAGAACCGGCGAAGCAGCTGTGTTCTTCCATATACAAGGATAATTTTGCTTAACCCGTTCCAATTCCGCATCGTCAATTATATATGTTTTGGCGCCCTTAACAACAAGGCTTTTGCCTGAAGTTTTTGCTTCCGGCGTAAGGCCTTCCGCATGGTAAAGCCCAACCGCGCCGTTACTTGCCGTGGCAGCGCCCATATCTTTAAGGTAGTCTGCGGCAGCGCGGCCCTTTTCGGTGCTTCTGGAGAGATCTGTTCCAATCCATTTGTCCAACCCTTTGATAAAGGGAACTTCTTCCATTACCTTCATGCCGATGGCGCTTCCCAAAAGCTGGGCTTCCGGTTTTTTGGTTGTTTTAACTTCGATAATCCACGTTGCCTTGCGGCCTTCGTCGGTTAAAAAACCGAAATACGGAACTCTGCCGGCAATGCTTCCGAACAGTTCGATGATCCCCGAATTGCGGTTACAGCGTGCGCCAAGAACCGAATTGGCATAAACAACGGCGCTGGACTCAGCCCAGGAAAGAACGTCGCCTTTTCTTGGAACGTTTCCAACTTCACTCATATAACAGGTGCAGGTAAACCCATCGTCATTTACCAAACCGATTTTTTTAAGCTGGGCTTCGTAAGCTGTTTGTTTGGAATACATCACTTTAAACAGAAGCTTTTCCAAAGCGCCGGAAGGAACCTTGGGGTCAAGCGGCCGCGGATCCACGGTAAACTGCTGACCGGAAAGCGCGCCGGCTTCTATCAACGTATCCATGAGCGCATAAACGGGCTTCATTACCGAAAGACCAAAGCTGGTAACCAGATGGCCTTTGCCTCCCGTAACTTTTGCCATACGCTCTGCGCCGAAAGTATCGCCGTACATGACAAGGGTTTTCATCACCTTGGCCATTACTTCACCCTGATCTCCGGCGAGTATCCTTTTTTCTTCACTGGATAATTTCACACTTCCTCCCCGAAAGCTTTAAGCTACAGCTGAATGGCCAGCCGGTATGCAGAACGGTTTGCTTCCAAAACTTTTCCTGCGCTGAAAGAGTCTCCGATATTGTACAGCTCCGGCGCAGCATTTCCGGCCAAGGCTTCCAGATACAGGGCATTGTCGGGAACGCCGCCTGCTGCCATCACCACGAGGTCTGCATTTATCGTTACCGGCTTTTCTTCGACTTTCAGCTTGGGCGCCAGCGGATTCTCAATATTTTCCGGCAGTATGGGATGCCAGGTAAGGTACGGATCGGGCACAGTTTTGGAAGTATTCTGTATAACCTCAACACCGGTCTTTGTTACCCGTGTAAGACGGGTGCAGTTAAGCAATTGGACTCCGGCTTTTTTAAGATAGTAAATCAGGTGGCCGCGGTTGGCAGTGCAGGTGTGATTCATGATGTACTTTTCCATTTCGATTACCGTTACTTCGCAGTCCATTTCGTACCTAAGCCAATAGGCAACTTCACAACCAACAACGCCGCCGCCGATAACCACTACCTTCTTGGCGTTTTTCAGGAGGTCTGGTTTCATCAGCAAATCCACCGCCTGTACTGCATCATCGACACCCGGCAAAGGAAGCTGTGCATCCTTGGTACCCTGGGTAAAGACAACAACATCTGGTTTAAACCTTTTTATAAGTTTAAGATCAACTTCGGTTTTTGGTTTAAAGCTGAGTTTCGCTTCTTTTACTGCCCGCTTAACCAAACCATCCAGGAACAGCCGGTAATTTTCAACCTCATATTTGATCTTTGCAACACCGCCGGGCAGGAGCCTTCCACCCACCTTGGTTCCTTTTTCAAAAAGAGTTACCTGATGGCCGCGCCGTGCGGCAATTACCGCCGTTATAATCCCGGCAGGTCCCGCGCCGACCACGAAGACCTTTTTCTTTGTTTTTACCGGAGAAGGAATAACAGGAAATGTATGCTCAAAGCCGGAGCGCGGGTTAACCGCACACTGAGGATGGCCGCCTTCGACAAACTCACTGATGCAGCCTTCCTGACAACCGATACAGGGGCGTATCTCATCAACCTTGCCTGCATAAGCTTTGTTGGGCCAGTTGGGATCGGCAAGCAAGGGCCGCCCCAGCATGATCATATCGGCCTTGTTTTCCCGCAGCGCCGCTTCCGCCAAATCGGGATAGCCGAGTTTGCCGACCGCCACCACCGGAACCGGCAGCCCTTTGTTGGACTTAATGTCGTTCCTGTTAAAATAATCTTTTACCATGGCGCTTACTTCCAGGAAACATCCGGGCGGCATGGAAGAAGGCGGATGTGGAAGCCACCAGTTGTCGTAGCAGCCCAGATCCACATCAAAGATATCAACACCGGCCAGTACCAGGTTCTTCATAAAGGCAAGTGTTTGATTAATCGTTCTGCCCTTGGTGAACTTTTTAAGCGAGCCGGTCTTTGTCATCCCTTCGCCGTAGGTTTCGTTCAGACAAAGGGAAAGATCGATACGATACATGATTGGGAAATCCGGCCCGGTACGTTTGCGCATTTCTTTAACGCAATCAATGCCGAACGCTTCCTTGTCGGCGTATCTGCCGAGAACACGGCGGTTAAAAGCGCTGTTGGTCATCTGCTCAAGAAGATAGCCCTCGTGCCCGTGAAGGTACGCACCATCAAGGCCGGCAACTTTGGCGTCTGCCGCCGCCTGCCCCATATTCTTGACAATTTTTTTTAGCTTTCCGGCGCTAAGGGGAGCGCAGGGAATCTGCGGTATATAGAAACTCGGGTTCCACGATGCGGAATTGGGAAGCTTGAGCATGGTCAGAAGGCATTGGGGATTTCCCACCCGGCCAAGCCCCGGCGTAAGCTGGATAAAGATGCGCGAGCCAAAAGAATGAACGCCCTGCGCCAAATCCCTCCAGCCTGCAAAGACCGATCTTGAACGGTCTATGCGGGGAAAGTACGTAAGCTGACCCAGCTCGGTAATTGAGTTGTCCAGGCCGTGGCTTACCGGAATAAGACCGGTTGTAATAAGCCCAACCCCGCCCTTGGCCCTTTCGTAAAAGTACTGAAGCATCTTGTCGTTGGGGCGGCCCGTTTCGTCGCACATACAGATATTACCCATAGGCGCCATAACAAGGCGGTTCTTTACGGTAAGTTTATTTATTTGCAGGGGAGTAAAAAGGCTTTTATACGGATACAACTTCCTGGTCATCCGCGCCTTGTTTAAAAGCTCGCCAAAACCACCCTCTTTATCGTCTTCGTTAAACCATGAGCCAAAACGGTCTACCCATTTTTGAATTACAGGATCAGTCTGAACCATATCGCCCTCCTATAGGTGAAGTAGGATCCAGTATACCCGAACTTTGCCGTCCCGTCCATGTAATAGTTGCTGATGATTATATACTTCACTTCTCATTAACCCTTGTCTCTGGTGTTCTATAAGGTTATCATTGGTATATGGAACTGGATTATACATAAAGCGATACTAAAAAACCTATCATAAAACCATTACCTGCCGGACTGAACGCATCGAGGTATTCATCCATCCGCGCCCTCCGGTTTAAGGCAAAAACGGTGTATTACACACCATAGAAGTGGTGGCGACAAAACGATGTCCGATGTACCGGATGTTTTCCCCTTGGAAAAACGGTGCCTGATATCTCCGCGCATCCTAAGTAACGAATAATCCTTAAAATAATAGCTTTATCTTATAATGAATGATACCATTAGGTATGAAAAAAGACACGTTAAATCCGGCGGGAAGCAAGACTTCGATCAAACGCCGGTTTCTTGGTTTTTCTGTTGTACTGTTCCTTATCATTCTGGTGGGGAGCGGAATCGCTTTTTTCATTGCAATGCGGCAGATTATCCATACCAGTGCAATCCACAAGCTGTCCCTGCTTATTCAGCTAAAGGGTGCGGGGCTGGAAGCATCAACTGCCAAGGAGATCGCCATTGCCCTTAAGATGGCCGATTCTCCTCTTATAAAAGAATATTTTCTCCAGCCCTCCGATTCTGCCCTGGAACAGCTTGCGTTCCGGGAAATTGCAGGATACCGCCGGGCTTTTACCGGGAACAATGTGTTCTGGATAAACGACACGGATCACCGGTACTATTTCGGAGACGAATATATCCACACCCTGGACCCTGCTGCGGACAGTTCAATCTGGTATACCTCGATTATCCAAAACCCGGATTCGTACCGATTTGATGTTGACACCAATATCGAGACCAAAAAGACGTTCCTCTGGATCAATGTACCGGTCATGGAAGGGAATCGTGCCACCGGCATTGTGGGTACCGGTATAGACCTGACGGGGTTTATCGACAATCTGTATGCGGATGCAGAAGACGATATGCCCTTTTACCTGTTTAATTCGGACGGCATAATAACCGGCGCATCGGACTGGGAACTGGTGGTCGGTAAAACACCTTTGGCAGATCATTTGGGAGATATGGGTGATGAGTTTGCCGGTTTTGCCGGGGATCTAAGCCCGGAAACAATACATACCTTTATCCTGGACAATTTTGAATATGCGGTAAGTTATATTCCTAGTCTTGATTGGCATATTATTGCGATGCTTCCCCTGGAAAACAGCGATATCTTCAGCAGCGCTATGGCGATTATTTTTCTTGCGGTTATTGCGGCGGTCTTCCTTGTTTTTATTATCATCAATGTCTTTATCTTCCGCATAGTAAAACCGCTTAATTCGGCGGTAAACCGGCTGGGAGAGATTTCGAAAACCTGGGATCTAACCCAGCGCTTTGATGTAGCAAGCAGGGACGAAACCGGAAACCTATCGGAAATCCTTAACATGACTTTTTCCCGGATACAGGAACTGGTTTCTGTAATCCGCGATCGTACCCGGTCGCTTAACGAAACCGGTTCGGAACTGGCGGAACAGATGATGTCTACAGCCGGTTCCGTGGCACAAATAACCGGCGCTATTCAAACCATGAGGGAGCAGACAAGCAGCCAGGCAGGACAGGTAGACCGGGTGGGAAATTCCATGTTTAAGATTATGGACATGGTCGAAAAGCTTAATAACCATGTTTCCCGGCAATCGGAAAGCGTTAGCAAATCGTCGTCGGCTATCGAAGAAATGTTTGCCAATATCAGCGCAGTGGCGAATACCCTGGCAAAAAACGCAGAGAACGTAACGTCTCTGGAAGAATCTTCCAATATTAACCGCAAGGATTTACAAACGGTTTCGGCTGAATTCCAGGATATTTCCCATCAATCAGAAGGACTTTTGGAAATCAACGCAGTTATAGAGAATATTGCAAGTCAAACCAATCTTCTTTCCATGAACGCAGCTATCGAAGCGGCCCATGCCGGTGAATCGGGCAAGGGTTTTGCAGTAGTAGCCGGAGAAATCCGCAAGCTTGCCGAAGATACCAGCCGGCAGTCCAAAACCACTACGGATATGCTGAACAATGTCAAGGTAGCCATCGACAAGATAACGCGATCCATTGCCCAGGTTTTAAACCGCTTCGAAGAAGTGGACGGAAAAGTAAAAACCATTGCAAACCAGGAAGAGGAAATACGGAACGCAATGGAGGAACAGGAGACAGGCAGCCGGCAGATACTGGAAACGGTAACCCTTCTTAAAGAACTGACCGGAGAGGTGGAGGAAGACACCATTGATATTAAAATGGAAAGTAAAGCGGTAATGAATGAAAGCGCAAATCTTAAAATCTTAACAACGGAAATTGAGCATGGCATGAATGATATGAATGCCGGAGCGGATCATATTAATACTGCAGTTCACCGCGTTAATGATATTTCTGCGGGGAATAAAAACAGTATAGATACCCTTACCAAGGAAGTAATGAAGTTCAAGGTCGACTGACAACATTACCTCATGCTGGTTATTTCCAGCCTGGCCTGTGCTCTGGCCCGTGCCGGCATAAAATCACGTTCAATAATGCCCAGTAATTGAATACCGCTTTCGCTCAGAGGTGGGCCCGAAAAGCGGCACAGTGCGCCTATGGCGGATGCTGTAACGATAAGAATCTGTTCGTCCCGGTTGGCTGCCGTAATTATTTGGGTAAAAGCTCTCATAGCTATGCCGTCGGGATCGGTTCCTATACGGCCGATGGCTTCGGCTGCGGCAGTCCGTACCGCCGGGTCGGGATCTTTCAGGTACAGCTCCGTCAGGAAGGGGATTGTTTCGCGTGAGCCAAAATAACCCAGGAGCCTGGCCGCTTCCGAACGGTGCCGGACATGAACCGGCGGCCTGCTTTGCGAAGTTTTTGGGTTAATGGACGAGCCGGAAATCTCCCGGAGGTACGCGGCATAATTCAGCTCATTTTCTCCTACATTGCCTTCTTTGATCAGAGAACTTAGGTATCTTAATTCTTCGGTCATTCGGGTTTCGTAAAATCTGTCGTAATCTTCCGCCCAGGGGGAGGGGGGAGGGTTTGCCAGGCCGTAGTTTCCGTCCGGAGCAGGGCCGTATAAAGATTCTTTTCGCTGTACAATACGATTTTCTACCTTGTATGCATAAAGTATCCAGTCTTTTCCGCCGGAAAAGAGTGTACCGTCATCACTTAAAACAGGGATGGATGAAGCGCCGTTCAGCCTGAGGAGCCACAATCGTTTACCGGCATTGCTGATTCCTGTTGCTCCCAACTGGCTGAACACGTAGATCCCCCTGTCATCCCATACCATTGCAAAATCGTTTGCGGTTGTAATTTCTTTGTTTTTTATGTGGCTTGATTCACTCCACTGTTGTTTCCCGTTGGAAAGCGATACCTGTACTACAGAACCGCTTGAAAGAAGCAATGCCACACTATTACCCCGGCTGATCCCGCCCAAAGGAGTGCCGCGGACGCTTCCTACATTACGGGCAGGGGAAAGAGAGTTTTCGCGGTATAACTTGAGGCTGCCGTTTTTTAAAAGCGTTACGGTTCCGCCGTTTACCGGGATTATTGCCGTTGGGGTTTCACCGATTTGGCGGCTTGTAGCTTTGCCAAAGGGATTTAACTCCAATAGTTCTCCTCCCTCTAGGGCAGTTACAATGCCCCCTGTTCCGGCAAGGAAAGGGCCGGAAATGATTTTTCGTTCCAGTTCCCTGTTCCACAAAAGGTACCCCGAAGCTGTATAGCAGGTGATTTTTTTGTCGGTAGCAATGAATATTCTTCCGTCCCAGCCGCAAACCGCCGGGGCAATAATGGGTCCGGTTCTTAACTGCCATAACTCCCGTCCCGCACGGTTTACCGCAATAAAGGTTCCGTCTGTACGGCATATATAACAGGTGCCTTCACGGCTGCGTGTTACGTAGGGAATCAGCCGTGGCGATTTGGCCCAATAATCCCAAAGCGGCTTTCCTTCCAGGGTATAGGCTTTTAGATGACCTCCGTCCAGTACCGCCACTACGGTTCCAGCCTGAATTGCCGGTACTCCCAGCAGCGCTCCTCCGGGAGCATGCCGCCAGACAGGGGTGGCGGCGCCGGCGTTCTCTTTGGGAAAAGTCCCCTCCGCTGTTTCGGCGCCGACTCGGAAGCAACACAAAACAAACAGGATTATGACTGCTTTTTTTCCCATACAATCATTTTCGGATGAATATCCCCATTGTTTCAATACGGCAGCAGGCCCAGGAGCCCGGTAATCAACAGCAAAATTCTACGATTTATGGGCTCCTAACGCCATTGGCTTACGGTCCTCTTGTATATATAAAGTGACTGTACCATAATGAAGCATGATTGAAACTAACTGCTGGGTAGACTGTGATGATGGGGCAAAAATCTTTGCACGGCGTTGGCAGCAAGAGCCGGAGGCAAAAAAGCCGGTTGCAATCATCCAAATCGCCCACGGAATGGCTGAACATTCTTTGCGTTACGGTCGTCTTGCAAAGACGCTGTGTTCCAAAGGTTTTGAAGTCTGGGCAGCGGATATGCGGGGGCACGGAAAAACCGCAGACCTTTCGGTGAACGATGCGGGAAAGGGCGGCTTGCTGGGTCATACCGCAGACAATGACGGTTTTTTCCGGGTAGTAAAGGATCTGCGAATTCTTACAGGGTATATTACAGAAAAAACCAAGCATGAATACGGTGAACTGCCTTTTTTTATGTTGGGTCATTCATGGGGTTCCTTTTTGGTTCAGGCGTTTATTGAAAATCCGGGCCATGATATTAAATTAAAGGGATGCATACTTTCCGGTACCAGAGGGCCGGGAGGGGCGAAGATCGCTCTGGGGGCGCCGGTTCTTGCTTTATTAGCCTTGCTTAAAGGAAAAAGGCGGGTTTCCAAAATAGCCGTTGCCATGACCAAGGGGCCTTATAATAAACCCTTTAAGCCAAACCGTACTGCTTCTGATTGGCTTTCCCGGGATGAAAAAGAAGTGGACGCATACGAAGCGGATCCTCTTTGCGGATATGACTGTTCTTCGGGTTTTAATCGTGACATGATTGGGGGTCTGGCGGCAACACACAAAAAAAATGCTATTGCTCGGATCGACAAAGACTTGCCGGTTTATATTTTCTGCGGCAGTGCGGATCCGGTGGGAGATATGGGAACCAGCCCGACAGTTCTGGTAAACGCATACCGGGAACATGGAATAAGCGATTTGGAGTTTGTGGTATACCCCGAAGCGCGGCATGAAACAATTAATGAAACCAACAGGGAAGAAGTGGCCGAAGCCCTCCTTAACTGGCTTCTGAGGCATTTGAATTAGTTTAAGATCGGAGCTGTTACAAAGGCGGTAAAAGCGCCGTATCAGATTCTTAGACAGCGGCTTTGGATCGATTAGGAATATATGTGCTGATCCGGTACGGAAAAGAACAGGACGGAAGACTCATAAAAAAAGCAGTAGTTTATACCTGTAATGAACATAACATTAACGTTGCCGATGTAGACAGTGATGCGGTGTTTATTACCGGCCGGCTGCGGGCAAACGGTTTTGAAAGTTATATCGTAGGGGGCGCAGTACGGGATCTGATTCTGGGGAAAAAGCCCAAGGATTTTGACATTGTTACCAACGCCACTCCTGCCGGAATCAAACGGATTTTCCGTAATTCCAGAATCATCGGGAAACGGTTTCGTCTGGTTCATGTTTTTTTCGGCGAAAGAATTTTTGAAGTATCCACATTTCGTTCCCTTAAAGACGGACACACGGGCAATACCTACGGAACAGTAGAAGAAGATGTCCTGCGCAGGGATTTTTCTTTTAACGCTTTGCTTTACGATCCGGGAAAACAGCTGGTTGTGGATTATGTAAACGGCATGAACGATATCAGGAAAAAAATCCTGCGGCCCATTATACCTCCGGAATTGATCTTCAGCGATGATCCTGTGCGGATGATACGGGCTGTTAAATATGCCGCAGCAGGAGGTTTTTCCATTCCCTGGTTTCTGCGCAGACGCATTAAAAAGGAAGCGTTTCTTCTGAATCAGGTTTCCAATTCCCGCCTAACCGAAGAACTTTCCAAGATTATCCGTTCCCCTGCCGCTCCCCATATTATTGAAAGTTTGGAAGATGCAGGACTTTACTGTTTTTTACAGAAAGAAGCTTCCGCTATGATGAAAAATGACCCGGCATTCCGGACTGCATACCTTATGGGTTTTGCTGATCTTGTGTCCGGAGATCATTCATCTATTAAGGAAGGTCCGCCGCCTGCGAAGCCGGCGCCGCTTGCAGCCCTAATCCGCAATTATCTGGAGCAAAAGATACCCTGGCATGAATTTACGAAAAGCAGTTGGGAAAAGTATAAGGAAGTTTTTTATGAAGCTCGCCGTTTTATTCTTCCCATGAATCCGCCCAAGATCGAACTGGAACAGGCAATACGGCTGATATTTACAGAACATGGCGTTGATTTAAAGAAAATCCGTACCTTTGAACGGGAAAAACAGGCCGCACACATCAGACATAACAGGGCTCAGCATACTCAGGCTAAAACAGAGGAACCTGCTAAACCGCGGCGGAGACGCAGGCCTCGGAAGAGTGTTGCTGCTAAAGAGCCAGCTAAAGCTAAAGAAGAGTAAATTATTCCAATTACTTCACGAGGCACAAAGATCGCGGAGGAAGATTTCTCACGGAGGCACGGAGACACCGAGCCCGCAAAGATGAAACAAGGTTTCCCTTTCTTCTTACCTCCGTGCCACTGTGTCTCTGTGAGAGATATTTATAAAAAACATTCTCCGAAGATTTATCGTAACTGTCAATTTAACCACTTCTACTGGTGGATAAGAAAACTGACTAAACTTTCCCCAAAATATATGTTTTGGAGGAAAAGATGAAGAAGTACAGCAAAGAAGAAAGAGCAATGTGGCTGGAAGATTGGAAGGGAAGCACGAAAAGCGCATGTGCATATGCGAAGGAAAACGGATTGAACCAGCAAACGTTTATTAATTGGACAAAAGCGAGAAATGAAACAAAACACCATTTTGTAGAAGTTCGGGCACCATCATCTGTGGTAGTAAAACAGTCAATGGGCATACTCCAGATGGTTATAGAAAAAGGGGATGTAAAAATATACATACCGCTTGAGATAAACCCTCACCAACTACGCGCCGTCATAGAAGGTTTAGGAGCACCGTTATGATATTCGATCTCAGCACAGTAAGGATATTCCTGCGCCCGGGACATACCGACTTACGCAAAGCGGTAAACGGCCTGTCGGTACT
>WRIX01000077.1 GCA_009782495.1 Treponema sp. | reverse complement strand
GCTGTAATCCGGGTAGAAGTGATTTTTTTGCCGTTTTCGGTATCAATCACTAAAGGATCGCCGCCGATTTTATCGTGCATAAGCCGTATTAGTCCGTTTCCCTGAAGGTTCAGATTGATCCCCCAAAACAAATCCCTGTCAAAACCAAGCGACCAAACAAAATGCGGGTTATAAACCGCTTCATCATCACCTTTAAGATCGCTTGTTATATTTACCCCTGCTTCGGCACGAAGGTTAAAACCGGCGATCACCTGGGCATAGTCAACGCCTATCTGGTGAAAGTAGTTGTAGTCTGTCGTGAATACTATTCTGTCCACATTAACGTTACCTGGGGGTACAAATATTGGTGGAAGAAACTTACTAAAATCAACCGAATAGGCCGGCCGTGGAAGCCTTCCAAAATAGTATTGGATTCCCATATCGGATTCTCCGATGGTCGTGGTAAAGCGTATTCCACCTTGCGCATATTTTAAGGTATCGGTTTCTGGGAAAAGGTTCTCTGGATCATATTTCCAATCAGCAAATGCAGAATTAAAATCGTTTTCTAATGTAGAAAAATAAGGATTTGAAAATAATCCCAAGCTATCAACTGTGCTATATAAACCAGAATATATTTCCCCTGGCAACCCCATAATTTGTGCCGGTGCCCATCTGCCTTCCATCGCATACTTGTTCCCCTCAAACCAGGGGACAAAGACTCCTTCCAGTTTGGAAAAAGTTCCGATGTTCCAGCTTACATGAAGCATTGGACGGGCAAGTTTAATATCACGGGGATTCCCAATGTTGCTTAAATCCGAATAATCTATCGGGTTAATTACATCAAGCGGGCCGAAACTGTCCGCTCTGCCCCAGGTAAGTTTCCGCAATCCCGCTTCGATATCCACAGGGCCGAGATAAATGCGAAGATATGCTTCATCAATTATTACAGGACTGGAAAAAGAATCATCTGAAAAATCCGGTTCGATTTTTAGGTTGATGACTCCATCGGCTGTTTTTCCGCCGGCGGCAAAATTCAGTTTCCCGGAAAATATATTTCCGGGCTTAATACCCTTTCTCTTGTCATTCGAGCCAAGCTCATCGGTAAAGGCAAGGAGCTTGGCTGAAATTTCCCCGGATATCTTTACAGCAGGCATATGTCCGGCAGTACTTTCCGTGTCCGCATCGCCAAATCCAAAACTGCCGGAATTATCAGATTCCTGGGAAAAAACAACAAAGGCCGGTACAAACAGAAGAAGCAAAACAAAAACAATTGAGTAACGTTTTGCCATGCGATTCATCGGGCCTTTCCCGTTTCAAGATAGGCAGTACTGAATACCGATTCCGGAATGGGTTCATCGTACTTGAGTATTTCAACATTGATCGTTGTGCTTCCTCCGCCTATTGTTGTCATCCGGGTTTTTGTTGCGCTAAGCCGCCCCTGTATATCCTTAAGTTCAAGAATTTCCAGTGTCTTAACATGAGCGCCTTTTTTGTCGTAGAGTTCGACTTTATGGATTACTTTGTTGGACTTGTCAACCCACTGAATCATCTTTGAATACTGGTATGAGCTGTCTTTGGGTTTGGATTCGATTACATAGCAGGCTTTGCCATTAAGGTTTTCTTCCCGCAGAATTGTGTGGGTATCCAGATCCGGGTTCCTGTCGGCTGATGCAATGTCATCGAAGGAAAAGTCTGTATTCATAAAACTGCCGGAACCTTCCGAACCGGCAATGCGCCTGACCTTGCCCAGAGACGGAAGGAAGATCCACTGATTACTCCCGCTCTTTCCGGTATCCATAGAAAGAAAGCGCGTGCCCGCTACACCGGCAGGTTGTTTGAATTCCAATACCACCCGCGATAATCCAGTGGTATCATCTTTGGAAAACTGATCGATAAGCCGCTCGGTGGTCGAGCCGTTTTTTGCTGTGATCACCCATCTGGAACGGGTCTGGGTAGTAGTAACCTTAATCCGATTTCTGGATTCACGGACAATTGTTGCTGCTTGCTGGGCAAAAAGAGGCGCCGTAGTATAAAGGGCAGCAATCATCAGAAAAGAAAGTAAAAAACGTTTCATTGGGTTTCTCCTTTTTTGATATCTTCTGTTTTTGCCTTGGCGGCAAATGCAAAAGCCGGTTTAAATGTTAACAAAAGGGCCGGGATTACAGTCAGACTGACTATGGCGCTGGTTCCCATAGTTACAGCGATAAGAAGGCCAAAATCCCCCAGCATATTGAAATTTGAAAGAATAAGAACCGCAAACCCAGCTCCGACGGAGAGTGCATTAATAATTATCGCTTTACCGGAAACGGCAAAAGTTCTGGCAAGAAAAGCACGCTGTTCCAGAGCCGGCAGAGCAACAAATGCAGGGTCAAAGGTTTCGCGCTTAAAAGACTCCATGTAATGAATTGTATAATCAATTCCTATGCCTACGGCAAGGCTTGCAATCATAGAAGTTCCCAGATTAAGCTTGATTCCCAAAAAACCCATTACGGCAAAATTGATCAATATCGAAACAGACAGCGAAGCAATTCCAACAAACCCCGCTGCAATGGATCTGTTTGAAAAAGCAATAATAAGAAAAACCAAAGCCAATGAAATAAACAAGGAAATAATCTGTGAATTGACCACCTGCCGGTTTAAGGAAGATTCAACCATAGCGCTTCCGCCTATGGTAACATTTACATTACCGGGAAAGTTCTCTTCCACAAATGCATTGATTGCCTTTACAGCCCTGTTGGTGTCGGACTCGCCAATGGTACGAAGCTGAACGGTCGTTTTAATAGCTGTCGGTTCCAAAGGGTCGTCTGCATACGAACTGATATTACCGGAAAGAAGAATAAGGTAGTTGGACACAAGCGTCGCCAGTTCTTCCGGTCTGGTCTTTCCGTATTTTGCCGGGTTTGAAGGAATCTCGTAGTAGGCCGCTCCATCATAGTTGACGATTTTTTTTACTTCGTTTACCAGTTCTCCAGCACTGAGTTCGGCGCTGTTTCCTGAATTGGCGGCTTTGCTTAAAACCGTAACAAAATCTTCTATTGTGTAAACTGTGTGAACATCGGGGGTTTCCGATTCTTCTATGGGAATATTAATTGTTGTTCCGTTTCCAAAAAAACCAAAATCATCTTCCGAATCAAATCCAAAGCTCCCAAACCCAAAGTCCATGTCGTCTTCTGTAAAGCTCGACGAATATGAAGGCTTTATTCCTTCCGGGCTTTCGTCTGCGTTAAAAACCTGATTGATCCTTTTTACCAAATGGGTAAACCCGTTTGTTTTGCCCACTTCGGGAATTTTTGTTTCGAGATGCCTGTTCAGGTTGTCCATTGCAAGAAGGCTGTCGGGATGAAGCAGGGTTTCGCTGTTTTCCGCTTCTGCGACAATGCTGATGATTTTTGAACCGCCGAATTGTTCCCGGATAAAATTATCCGATTTTACAATATCTGTAGCGGGCCTGAAGTATTCAATAAAAACATTATCTATAATAAGGCGGGAAGCGCCCGCAATGGAAATTGCAATAACAATTCCCGTAATAAACAACATGATATTTTTGCGAACGGCAATGGCGGTAAACAGGCGGCTGACTGTATTACTAAAACGGTCCTGGGTTTTTGTGGCGGAAACAGTATGGTACATGGCTTTTTTGGAAGGGCCTAAAATAATAAGCATCGCCGGAATAAAGGTAATCGCAATACAAAAAGAAACCAAAACGCCAAAGCAGGCAAAAAAACCAAATTCCCTGATAGGAAGAACCGTTGTAAAACAAAAAGAAAGAAACCCGGCAAGCGTGGTTAATGCCGCAAGAAAAACAGGCTTGGCGACAATGTTTACCGAACTGATTACAAGATCACGATACTCCGCCCTGCCGGCGTCTCTTTTTCCTGCTTCTTCTATAAACCGTGTTATTACATGAACACCGTAAGCGCTTCCCACAGCCACAAGGATTACCGGAAGCACGGTAGAGATTACAGAAAGCTTTACATTACAGAGAGAAACTGCTCCCATCGACCAAACAGTGGCAATTATTACCGTTAATAGGGGAAGCACAACGCCCGAAATACGGCGAAACGAAAAGAACAGAATTGCCAGCACCACTATTATTACCAGCGGTACCAAAAGTGAAAGATCGGCACGCATTGATTCGTTTATGGTAGCGCTTATTACCGGAATCCCCGTTACATAGACTTCCGCAATGTCGCTGAACATTTCAAGGGCTATGTCCCTGACCAGAATAAAACTATCCGTTACTTCGGGTTTTCCGGCATCTTCGGCTTTTACGTTCATAGGTACAAGGATTTGAGTCGAAGAAAAATCATCGGAAATAAGAGCGCGTTTGTACATCTCCCAGGAAAGGAGCTTTTCTTTTAACCGGGCAATTTCTTCCGGTGTTCCGGAAAAATCGGCGTCCAGCAGCTTTTCCACTACAATGGATTCACTGTCTCCGGTAATATAGTCTGCATTTACTATTGACGTAACCGGATCGATAATTTGTATATCTTCGATAATTTCAACATAATCCCGGATACGGGAAAGAAATGCAGGATCAAAAACATCACCGGAATTACGATGAAAGGCAACCAGAATAAAGATTGAGCTTCCAAAAGTATCGTCGATGTATTTTAAAGTTTTCCTTGCCGGATCGTCATCCGAAATAAAGCGGAAATTATTGTTATCCAGTTCAAGTCGAGGCAGCTGCAACGCAAAGAAAACCGTAATTAATGCAACAACAAGAACAATAATCCAGGGGTAACGGTATATTTTTTCCATAACCTGGCGCTTGAACTACCGTTTAAATTTCGGGGTCTCTAAATTTGATTCACCCCTCTGGACATCAAACCAGATTTCCCGGCCTGCTTTTTCTCTCATCACCTTATAGAACGAAGCAAGGTCTTTAACTTTTTCTCCGTTAATACCGGTGATAATGTCCTGCCTTGCGAGTCCCACTACCGCAGCAGGGCTTCTGGCGATTACCTGCCCGACATAAAGACCTTCTATCTTGGAATCAAGTTTAAGGCTTTGCCTGATGGAATCGGTTATGGGTACAACATAAACCCCCGGCCACAGCTTGGAGTTTTCGGCGGCAACCTCATTGTTACGCGCCTCTATGCGAATCTGCAGGTTTCGTTCTGCTCCGTCGCGAATTATGGAAAAATCCGCCCGTTCGCCCGGCTTAAGGTCGCCCACCATTAAGGTCAGTTGATTCGTGCCGCGCACTTCCTTACCGTTAAGGCCGGTAATAAAATCGCCGGGCTGGATACCGCCTTTTTCCGCAGGAGAGCCGAGGAAGATTTGCGTTGCCATAGCGCCGCGTTTTCCTGTCAGGTTCATAGCCTGTATAACATCCTTGTCGGGGTCGGTTAACGATACGCCGAGCCAGCCGTAGCTTATCTCGCCTTTGTTGATAAATTCGTCGATGGAGCGTTTAGCATTATTGATGGGGATGGCAAAACCAAGGCCCATTGAACCGCCGCCTGTGCTGCTGGCAATCCATGTATTGATACCGATTACTTCGCCCCGGATGTTTACCAGTGCGCCGCCCGAATTCCCCTGATTAATGGAAGTATCGGTTTGGATAAAATCATTGATATTGCCTGCCGGGCCGCCGGTGCGTCCTACGGCGCTGACTATGCCCATAGTCATGGACGACATAAATCCCAGCGGATTGCCGATGGCTATTGCCCAATCGCCCACATGAACGGTATCGGAATCGCCCAGTACGGCAAGCGGAAGGTCTTCTTTGCACTCAAAGGAAACCATTGCCAGGTCTTTCCGTTCGTCTTTTCCTACAAGTTCCGCAGTATATTCGGTACCGTCGTTCAGTGCAACGGAAATTTCGTTGGCGTCTCCGACAACGTGGAAATTGGTCAGCACATAGTAAACAGAAGGTTTAGAACCTGTGCCTTTTACCATGCGGACAATGATCCCCGATCCCAGACCCTGGGAACGGAATTCCCTGTCCCTGCCCTCTCCGTCATTGGGATTACCGAAGAAAAAATCCCAGGGGATGCCGTTAAAATTAGGCACCTGCTGGCGGCGTATCGAAACGGTTTTAAGCTCGACCACCGTGGGGAGTACCCTGTCGGAAATTGACCTGAATGCCGTTTGAAGGCTTTCCGCCACAGACAGGGCTTCCTGGGGCAGCGGCGTGGCAATACCTTCCTGAGCCTGGACATTGCCCCCTTTGGCGCAGGAAATAGTAACAAAAGCGGCACAAAAACCGAATAATGCGCCCAGAAACACCAGATTAAAAACAAATAAATGCTTGTTTGAAAGCTTTTTTATCAGATTCATTTTGAGGACTCCTCTCTACTTAATATAATACTTATTTTCTAAGAAAAGTTACAGTCCAACCAGACGGGCAAACCTCAATATTATAGCTGAGCAGACGACAATACTCAGTGTTCATTAAATTGACTATCCCTTGCCCTCCCCTGCCCTGAAAGGCTTTAATATACCTATGACGGCGCAAGAAAAAACCACAATGGCTGCATTCCTTGATCTGTCCTCCGATTACCTTTCAGGCGGCTATAAACGGACTCACGGAGAGTACGCTTTTCAGGATGAACCGGATTCTAACATTAATAACCTCTGTGCCTCCGTGCCTCCGTGTGAGGAAAAAACAAATGATGTCTCCGTGCCTCCATGTGATGATCCTACCGACGATTCTCTGGAAGCCATTGCCGCCGAAATAGCTGCCTGTACACGATGCGGCCTTTGCGAAACGCGAACCAATGCCGTTCCGGGCGAAGGCATTGTTAAGCCTTTGGTGATGGTAATCGGTGAAGGGCCGGGAGAAGACGAAGATAGATCCGGCCGTCCTTTTGTCGGCAGGGCCGGGCAGCTTCTTGACCGTATGCTCGATTCAAAAGGAAAGATCGGCCTTTCCAGGAACACCAATTGTTATATAGCCAATGTTCTAAAGTGCAGGCCGCCGGGTAATCGTACCCCACAGCCCAATGAGATAAGCGCTTGTCTTCCTTTTTTGGTACGGCAGATAAAACTCATTCAGCCAAAGATAATTGTAGCTGCCGGAAACACCGCCGCAAAAGCACTGCTTGACAGGAACGATGGAATTACAAAGCTGCGGGGATCATTCACCGTATTCAGCGGCACCCTGATGATGGACGGTGATTTTAACATTCCCCTGCTTCCCACGTTTCATCCAAGCGCCGTGCTTCGGGAAGAAAGCCTGAAAGTGTCGGTCTGGGAAGACATGAAAATACTCAGGGCAAAACTCTGCGAACTTGATGCAGAGTACGCCGCCCGCATGGCGGACATTCCGCTGTGAACGGGAATACATTGTGAACACCTATCTGGACATCGTTTTTGATCTTCCGTTGGATCAATCATTCAGTTATCGCTGTGATGCCAAGGGGGAAGCTGCACCCGGTAAACGGGTAATGGCGCAGTTCGGAAGACGTGAGCTTCTGGGTTATGTAATCGGCGGCAGTGATGTTCCGCCTGTCTTTCCTCAAGCGGATAAAATCAAAGCGGTGCGGCGTGTGGTGGACAAGGAGCCTGTTTTTGACTCGGCGGAAATTGCATTGGCAAAGTGGATGGCTTCTTACTACCTGTGCAGTCAGGGTGAAGCGCTTTCCGCGATGATCCCTTCCGGGCGAAGAGCGGGAGCGAATCTTTCCCTGGAAGATGATTTTGACAACGAAGACAATACCGGCAACCGGCTTGAGCTTTCCGCCGAACAGGACGAAGCGTTATTGGGAATCGGCGCAATGGCCGATGCGGTGTTTGCCGAAAAAACTATCGGCCAACAAAAAACAAACAATCCGCATATAGCGTATCTTTACGGGATCACCGGTTCGGGAAAAACCGAAGTGTTCCTCCGCCTTGCCGAACGCATGATACAAGCCGGGCGTTCGGTGATATACCTGGTGCCGGAGATTTCGCTGACCCACCAAACCGCGGAATTAATCGGCCGGCGTTTCGGCGCCGTAGCGGCAACGCTTCATTCGGGGATGACGGGCAGCGAACGGCTCAGTGAATGGATGCGTATACGAAACGGAGAAGTAGTAATAGCAGCAGGTCCACGTTCGGCAGTGTTTGCCCCCCTGCGCAACCTGGGGCTCATCATCATTGATGAAGAACACGACGGCTCGTATAAATCGGGGAACACTCCGCGCTACCATGCACGGCAGATTGCCATGCATCGATCATCACAGGAAGGAGCGCTGCTCCTGCTTGGTTCGGCTACTCCTTCGGCAGAAGCATGGAAGCTTATGGAAGATGGAGCGATCAAACGGTTTTCGTTAAACCGGCGTCTGTCCGGAGGTACCATGCCATCTATCGTTCCGGTAAGTCTGCAAAAAACGTCCGGCTGTCTTTCCGCAGAACTAAAAGAAGAGATACATCAAACCAGGCTGATGGGAAGGCAAACCATATTGTTTCTTAATCGCCGCGGCTTTGGCTATTTTTACCATTGCATTGCCTGCGGTTTTGAACTCACCTGTAAACGCTGTTCCGTATCACTTACATATCATAAAAGTAAGAACAAGGCGCTCTGCCACTATTGCGGTTATGAAACCCGCCCTCCGCTTGTTTGCCCGGAATGCGGATCACTGGATGCGGGCTTTACCGGTTTTGGTACCGAGTTTATCGAAGAAGAAGTACGCAACACCTTTCCCGACCTGCGAATACAGCGCGCCGATGCAGATACGACGGGGAGGAAGGGCAGCCTGCGTGAGATTCTGAAACGTTTTAAGGCTGGTGATATCGACCTGCTTATGGGAACGCAGATGGTAGCCAAGGGATTGAACTTTCCCGGCGTTCGCCTTGTCGGTGTTGTCTTTGCCGACACGGGACTTCACCTGCCCGACTTCCGCGCCGCAGAACGGACGTTTTCTTTGATTGTTCAGGTAGCCGGTCGTGCAGGCCGTTTTTTTCCCGACGGCAAGGTGATTGTCCAGACACTGCGCCCCTACGATCCGGCGATAAACCGCGCCTGTGCCCTGGATATCGAAGGCTTTTACCGGAATGAATTGAATCAGCGTTCGGTATTGAATTTCCCACCGTATTCACGTTTGATTCGCCTGGTTGTCCGTTCCAGACAGGAAACAAAAGCCAACAAAGCCGCCTCACAACTGGCATCGCTAGCCGGGACAATGCTTCCGTCAGGCACCGAACTGCTTGGCCCGGCAGAGTGCCCCATAAGCATACAAAACGGAAATCACCGCAGACAACTTATTTTACGGGGAACATCAATCAACGCTCTTCAGCAGCTAACCAGAAACATGCAACAACAATACGAAAAAGAAAGCGGTGTGTATGTTGAAACTGATGTGGATCCGGTGCAGTTATTGTGAATGCTGCACTGGCATTAGGGTGTTCCTTATCTTGAGGGATATAAACCCGCTGCCTATAGCTATATCCGGAAGCATAACGGGATAACAAAAACATTACTGCCGTACTGAACACATCAATCTTTCCATACCGGTGGAGGGAGGAACACCCATTCAGGCCATAGGTTGGCCGTGGCTTTTTCTTACGCACGTAAGGTAGACCACTTTCGTGGTCAATCAAAAGTGGCTGCCGTCGTATCACGACCAAAATGTCCTTCATGGGTAACCCTCCCCCCACCGACATGGCAACATTAGTTTCGATGTGTTCAATACGGAAGATAAAGTAATTGTAACCCGCCACGCTCCTGGGCAACGCCTTAATAGCCCTTATACAACCCCTCCTGTTGCCAGTGCAGCCTGCTATAGTGGTAATTGACATTCTGCTGCGGCTCTGAACGAAATTAAAACTATTTTGACTGATTTTTACACTTCGCCAAGCACAAATACATATGCATGTATTAAAGAAGCGCCTATTGTTTGGCAAGGTATATTGCTATCAACGAGTAATATTAGACATGGAGAGGTTTATCACGCTTATGAAAAAATACTCTTCGCACTCAACGAAGGCCTCGCCCAAAAAGTACTTGCCGATGTGCGGGTATCCAGCGCAGTCACTACCCTCACCACCGCCCAGCAGCAGAGGTTGGTGGGGATGAGGTAGCGTGAACCTGCTGTGCCAATGCACATAACAATTCGCTTTATTTGCGTAATTCGTTGATCTTTTTTTCCTTCTGCGTCCGCTATGTCCCAACCCATAGCTGTACTGAGCACATCGGCTTTATACTGCCACATCGGTGGGGGAAGATATCCGGAATAATACCGGGAAAGGGTGAGGCTGTGAGTAGCGGATATGAGGAAAATAATAAGTGCTGGCTATTATACAGCGGCGGTGATCTGCTCCTGTATCATTTCGTCAACAAGTTCCGAAGGCGTTTTATGGGTAGATTCGGCTTTTACCTGTAAGTATGTGGCACTTGTATCACTTACAATTATGATATTGCCTTTATGTTGCATAAAAAACCTTAATCTTTTCATCGTCAAGTACATTATATAAGTTAAGGTACCCTGAAGGCGCTTTTCACAAGAATAAACATAGAGTATAGTTGTTAAATGATACATATATCGGCACAATGTGGAGGTGAAATATGACCGCAGTTCAGGCTATATACGATGGACGGGTTTTTATTCCGGAAAAACCATGTGATATTATTAGCGGTTCAAAAGTAACCCTTACCATAGAGAAAGTAACCGGAGACATCGGAAAACAAAAAAAATTGGCAGCGTTTAAGCAATTGAACAATGAAATCGCAGAAATAAATAAAACCGATCCCTTACCGGCTGAATTTGATCAAATCCTGTCACAGCGGCTCAATTTTAGAGATATTACAGATTTATGAGTGTCTATGCCCTTGACTCAAACATTATTTCATTTTATCTCAGGGGTAATACCGCTGTTATTGAAAATATAGAAAAAGCGATCGGCGAAGATCATACCGTTGTAATTTCTCCGATTGCATACTACGAAGTAAAACGCGGTTTGCTACTGATTAATGCAACAAAACAATTACAGAAGTTTGCTGATTTATGTAATTTGTTTCCAGTTGGTGAGTTGGGCGATTGTCTTTTGGAATCTGCTATTGATATATATGTACAGGAACGAAAGGAAAAAAGAAATATTGAAGATGCTGATGTTTTTATCGCAGCCTTTTGTTTATATAACAATCATATCCTTGTTACTGACAATGCAAAACATTTTGAAAATATTAAGGGTCTGCATACCGTAAATTGGCGATATCCGTAAACAGCCCCACGCAGGGATTGCAAAGGAAGATTTCTCACGGAGGCACTGAGGCACAGAGCCTGCAAAGGTAAAACAGGGTTTCTCTTTCTTCTAACCTCCGTGTCTCCGTGTCTCCGTGCCTCTGTGCGAAATAATTAGAAAACATTCTCTTAAGATTTCCCACGTAGAGAAATGATAAAAAGTTAACCACTGAGCAATTACCAAAGTCGGTAATGTTGTATAACCTATCGAAAGTATCGACAGGGGAAGGCTATGGTTCGTGCCTGCGAATGGTCTACGAGACCGGCGCAGAGAATGAAGAGCCACAGCCGTAACATTCAATGGCCTTCGAGGCCGGAT
>WRIX01000076.1:4951-11507 GCA_009782495.1 Treponema sp. | reverse complement strand
TTTGAAAAAATATCAATAAAAACAAAAAGACTTATAATAAGAAATTTCTCAAAAGACGATTATAATGATCTTTTTGAATATTTATCTGATATTAATACATATAAATTTGAACCAGGCAAACCAATAACATTAAATAAAGCAAAGAAATTATGCAATGAAAGGTCAAAAAATAATAAATTTTTGGCAATACAATCAGAAAATAAAATGATTGGGCATATTTATTTTGCTCAAATAGAACCCAAAAAATTAATGACATGGGAAGTAGGCTATATATTCAATAAAAAATATCAAGGAAAAGGATATGCTACAGAATCACTAAAAGCAATATTGGAATATGGGTTTAAAAATATGAATATACACAAAATAATTGCGCATTGCAGTCCTAAAAACATTAAATCATGGAAGTTATTGGAAAGAGTAAATATGAAAAGAGAAGGAAAATTAAGACAGAATATATTCTTCAATACAGACAAAAATAAAAAACCAATATGGCTTGATACATATGAATATGGAATGTTAGATAATGATTTATAAAAAAATAAGACTTGACTATTATTTTGATATGTTTTATATATGAATTAATATGAAAATATCAATAGAACATGTCGCAATTTATACTTTAGACCTGGAAAGATTAAAATATTTTTATCAAAAATATTTTAATGCAAAAAGTAATGAAAAATACCAAAATAAATCTGGTTTTTCAAGTTACTTTTTAACATTTTCATCAGGTGCAAGGATAGAAATTATGTCACACACAGAACTTGTTAACAGAGAAGTTATTGATAAAGCAAATGGCATAAATCATTTAGCATTTTCTGTTGGAAGCAGAGAAGAAGTAATTGCGATTACCGAAAAAATAGTCAATGATGGTTACACACTTCTTAGTCCACCAAGAAAAACAGGGGATGGGTATTTTGAAAGCTGTGTTTCAGATCCAGATGGAAACAGAGTAGAGATAACAGAATAATCACATTTATTGTATTACCAAAAATCAAGCGCCGGCCTCTTTTAACACACCTTCGGCCAACTCAAAATGAAGCTGAGCCTGTCCGGCAACTTTTTCGTCATGGGTTACAACAACAAGGCTTGTACTCCATGTTTCCGCCGCCTGGTACAACAGCTCCGCCACTGCCATGCTGCTGTGGGGGTCGAGGTTGCCTGTGGGTTCATCGGCCAGGATAAGGCCGGGATCGTTTATCATGGAACGGGCTACGGCAACCCGCTGGCGTTCCCCGCCGGAAAGCTGCGAAGGGTAGTGATGGGATCTGTCTGAAAGATCCAGATCGGCAAGAAGTTTTTCTGCCTTTTCCATTGCGGCCTTTTTTTTCTGGCCCGCTATATAGCCGGGGAGCATGACATTTTCCAGTGCGGTAAAATCCCGTAATAAATAATGAAACTGAAAAACAAAACCTATTTTTTTCCGGCGGTACTCGGTAAGATCTTTTTCCGGCAGATTAGAAATATCGAGCCCTGCCACATTTACCAACCCTGAATCACTTTTATCCAATCCGCCCAGAATATTCAGGAGCGTACTCTTTCCGCAGCCGCTCTGCCCGCGTACCGCCGCAGTAGCCCCGCTGGGCACTGTAAAGTTAAGTCCCTTAAGAATAGTAAGCGTTTCGGAACCGGACTGGAAATGTTTGGTCAGGTTTTCAACCTTAATTATGCAATCACTCATAGCGTAATACCTCCGCGGGTCTGATACGGGAGACTTTGCCCGAAGCAAACCAGGCCGCCCCTAAAGCGGAAAAAAGGCCGAACAGAAAAATCAATAACACTTCATGCGGAATAACCCTCGCCTGTAATTCCTTTATATAAAAAACAGCGGGAGAAAAAACAGCGAAGCCGCCGCCGCGCTGAAACAGGTAAAGAATCGCGTTAACGGCGTTTTCCAGTACGGAAAAAACAGCTGCTATGTTAAAACTGATCAGGAGTCCCAGAATTGTTCCCGAACCTGCGCCAATAATGCCAATGATAAAGCCGTCCCATACAAAGACCAGCCGTACAGCCCGGTCTCCGGCGCCAACCGCCCGGAGCAGACCGATTTCTTCACGTCTTTCCAGTACAATGCGCCGCTGCGCCTGGTAAATATTCAAGCCGACCACGATAAAGATTAATCCAACCAGAACAAACATAAAGAGTTTTTCTGTCCGGAGCGCTCCAAAAAAAGCCCGGTTAAAATCCCTCCATGTCCGCACTTTAGGATGAACCTGCAAATCAGCAGTGCTGTTATCAGAGTCCGCTTCACTAACCAGTTTGGTCAGTATCGCGGCGAACTTTTTATCCTGAAAACGATCGTTGAGTTTAATCCCCAATGTATAGGTTTCCCCTTCAAGTTCGCCTGCCCTGTCAAAGTTAATAAAACCCCAGCCAAGATCGTATTCATAAAAACCCGAACGAAAAATTCCCCTTACAATAAAAAATGATTCGGAAGCTTCTTCATCCGAAACGGAAGACAAATTACCTCCGTCAGCAGAGCCGGCGCCGCCTGCGAAACCAGCGCTATTAACCGAGATTAGCTGCACCATATCATCGACTTCCACATGGAGTCTCCCGGCAAGTTCGGCTCCCAGAAGAATTGAATCACTGTCTTTCAGATCAAATGAACCTTCTTCAAAAAGCAATTTTTCCGCCATGCCCGGGTCTTCTTCCCAGGCATTCGGATAAAGACCCCGGACAAGCGCAGCCTGCTGACCCCAGTCACCGCGGAGCAGGGCCTGCACTTCCCTGAAAGGAACTGCGGAGTTCACATTCGGCAGGGCTTTAATTTTTTCTATTAACTCACCGGTTTTGTAAATTGGCGGAGGAGATTCCAGCCGCACATAATAAGAAGATATTTCCAGAATACTTTCTATAAATCCCAGTTGAAAACCGTTCATTACGGATATGATCACCGTTAATGCAAGTACTCCTACTGCAATTCCCAGTATGGACAACACCGGCGGGGGAGCTCCGCGTTTTTTTGTTACAAGACGGCCCGCTACAAAACCAACCCAGCCCATCAGCGAATCCTTTCCTCCGACTGTTTTCGTCCGTCTTTCCACACTGCTCTGAGTACTATTTTATTGTTCATAAAAATCTCTTCTATTTCTTCATCCTCCTGAACGATCACTCTCCGTTCCAGCACACCGTTACGGTAATCTTCTTCGGAAATGCGATCTTTTCCGGAATAACGAAAAACGATTCTTCCCTGGTCAGATCCGGCCTTCCATCGGATCATGGTAATTCTGTCATTCGTCCATTCATTGTTTATTTCCGCTAAAATCCCGCCTTCTTCATCAAAACGGGTTTCGGTAATCACCCTGCCCTGATTATCCGTATCATAGATAACTCTGGCTGTTTTTACAGTATAGATCGATCTCAGCACATCCGTCATGATGCTGTTGTCGTAGGGAACAACAGGGCTGACAAAACCGGCAACAGGCGGCGCTTCGCGAAGGTCAAGACTTGCAGGAGCCACAGGCGGCCTGCTGCTTGTTCCCTGCATCGGTTCTGCATACGACCCGGCCCTGCTGTAGGTTCGTTCAACGCCACGAAGCAATGTCCGGCGTGTGTAGCGGTAACTGTCGGTCCAAAGCGGTGTATCGTCCAAAAATGTTTCCGCCTTAATCAACAATCCCATGTTGTATGAATAACGGGTTATAAATACGCCTGACGCAAGGTGCTGATGTGTTTCTGTCAGTGAATAATCGGAAGAAAAAATTTCGACAAATGGCGGAATTTCTACGTTTGTTGTTTTTCCAATTGAGTCAGGATCCGCAGGCAACGATGCGTTCAAACGTGTTGTCCCTCCTCCGTCACGAAAGAGCCACTGCTGCCGTTTCAGTTTACCCCGTTCATAAAGAAGCCGCCGTTCTATTGTATACGAAGTCCTGAAATAACTGCGCAGAATGGCCGGCAGCATATTGGAACCGGCTTTTTCCGTATAAAGGGCCCATTCATAATGAAGGGCAACCATACGTGAAGAAAGCTTTTCCAGAGCCATACCTGTATGATTGGAACGGTACCAATCCTGGGCCTGAAGTGCAGATGAAAGAAAAAACAGGAATAACAGGAACTTGTACCTTGTCATTTCTTTAATTTATTCCTTAAAAAATCCTATAACGCAAATTCTCTGGCAAAAGAGGCTTTGTCAAAAAGCCTTATGTTCCCGTAGCGTTCGCCGTCACAAAGAAAAACAGTCGGCAATTTTAGCTGTGAAGCAAGGGAAAAAACAATGCCGCCTCTTGCGCTGGAATCGTATTTTGTAAGGATTACACCGTCAAGGGCAACCGCATCGTGAAAGATCTCCGCCTGTGCAAGCGCATTACTGCCGGTAGTAGCGTCCAGTACCAGCCACTTTACGCAGCATGGTTTTCCGCCTTCTGTTTTTTCGCCAAGTTTGTTTTCCAGTACACGATCAATTTTTTTTAGTTCTTCCACCAGAGCCGTTTTTGTATGCATACGTCCCGCAGTATCGGCGATGATCATATCTCCGCTTCCGGCAAGGGCAGCTTCCACAGCATCGTACACCACTGCTGCCGGATCGCCCCCCTGCTGATGGGCTACAACACGGATCATTAATTTCTCACCGTGAATCTTAAGTTGATTAATTGCACCGGCTCTGAAGGTATCCGCTGCCGCAAGGATCGGTTTTTTTCCCATAGAAGAATAACGCGAAGCAAGTTTTGCGGCTGTAGTGGTTTTTCCTACTCCGTTTACTCCCAAAAGAAGAATCACTTTAATATCATCTTTTGATGCTTCTTTTTGGCTGCCTGATATATATCCCGCCTGTTCATCCGGATCTGCAAAGAGGAGTTCATCCGTCAGAAGCTGAATAAATTGTTCTTTTAATTGTGCTGCACCTTGTATTTTTTCTTTCTTTGCAATGGTTTCCAAACGTTCAACCAATTTTATGGCAGGAGCCGCACCAAAGTCTCCCTCCACCAAAAGATCGGCAAGGTTGTCAAAAAAATCCTCCGGCAGTGAATGGCTAAAGCTGAAAAATTCTTTTATCTTACCGGCAAAATTCATTCTGCACTCCGTTATTCCCAGAGGGGAATAGATTCTTTACTTGCCGTATGGACATAGATACCCATACGTACCAGGGTTTCTACAAGAAAAGCTCCTGCCACCGCCCATGCGCCGATGGAAATATAAGATGCTGTTTTTGCGCTGTTATACATATCCTGATTTCTTAAAACAGTATAGGAATAGTCGTATGCCTGATAAAAACCATAGGCTAAAAAAGCCACCGGCAAGGCAATCCAAAAACGGCCGTAAGCGCCGTAGAATTTACGCCGTTTGTCTTCTACGGGTTTATCATCCTTGCCGGGCAGTTTTCTGGGCGGGAGGGTAATAATACGGACGTCATCTCCGAAAGCGCCTTTTACAATCGCTTCTCCTGTAAGGCCATCTTCGGTTTCTACCCTGATATACCGGTATTGGCCTACCGGCACATAGATAGAAAAAAAACGCTGTTGAATTTCATCCGTTGCCTCTGTTTTACCTACCGCTTCATCAACTGTATCCGCTTCTTCAGTTTTAGCAGCCGCAGTATTTCCGCCAAGGTACATTGCACCCATATAAACGGAATCTCCCGGCCTGCCCAGGTTTATGCCTAATGTTTCCATAGTAAAAGGCTTCAGTACAAAAGCGATTTCTTCGGAATCGCCTCCTTCCAGTTCTATTTCTTTTACGATACCCTGGTGATCATCCGCACCGGCCCTGACTGTAACCGGACCGGGGGCAAGTTCAACTACATCACCGCTTTTTACAAACCTGCCGTTTACTTCCAGCTGCGCATGATCCGGTTCTGCGGTTAAACGAAGCTGTGCGGGCGGAGAATTTACAAGCGCTGTTAAAAAGCGGCTCTTTAGTTCATCGGATGCATTATTAAAATCTTCCTGAGAAAAAATAGTTGAATCCTGATAAACAAAAGATGCGCCGCGTGTAAACAAACGGAACTCTGCATAGATGCGTCCATAGACAAACTGAAACGTTCCTTCCAAAAAAGCATCGGCATTGTTGGCTTTTAAAAAAGCTTCTTCCCCTCCTCTTTCCGGAGGTACAGGAAAACTGCCTTTGGTATTATGTTCATTTATTATAAACAGAGGCTTATCCGCTATAAACGGCCATTCTTCTTCTGCTTTTTTATACGCCGCTTCCAGTTCACGTAATTCACCGTTAATTCTTTTAATTTCTTTTTTATATTTCCAGTCTGCCGTTCCCTGAAACAGCAAAGTATCCCTTTCCGTGCGCTTTGCCGCAAGTGCAGCAGCCGCTTGATGACTTGCCGCCGTCATAGCTAGTTCTTCATAACGGGAGATCTCATCGCTGTTTCTTATTCTGTGATGTATGCGGCCGAGATCTAAAACAAGTTCCTTTTGTAAAACAGAACCAAGTATCTGCTGGCCCGGAGGAAGCCGTGAAACATCAAAGGCGGTAATACATAGAATAAATTCGTTGTTCACACTCTCGCGCTTTTCTTCTTCCTTTTTACCCAGAGCAAAAAGAGCGGAAGAAAATACAAGGAAAAAAAGCAAAAAATAAATCTTACGCATGGTGTGATTGC
>WRIX01000076.1:0-4443 GCA_009782495.1 Treponema sp. | reverse complement strand
GTATCCACACGAAGATCTTCCGGGCGTACTTCAACTTCAATAGAATCATCCAATATGGGAAAAACATAGGCCGATGCAAAAGAAGTATGCCGCCGGGCATTTGAATCGAACGGAGAAATCCGTACCAAACGGTGAACTCCGGATTCACCCTTAAGCCAGCCAAAAGCATAATCTCCTTCGATCCTGCACGTAGCGGATTTTATGCCTCCTTCGGCCTCCAGCATGTCAACTTCTTCCACCGAAAAACCGCGCCGTTCGGCCCAGCGCAAATACATACGGTACAGCATTTTTGACCAGTCGCAGGCTTCCGTTCCTCCAGCTCCGGAATGAATGGTAAGAAAACATCCGTTTTGATCCACTTCACCCGACATCAGTTCCACAAGATTGAGTTTTTCAAAACGCGCTGCAAGCGTATTAAGCGCCGACTCTATTTCCTGACTTTGGGATTCATCCTTTGCTTCATTGGCCAGTTCCAGCAGCGCCGAAAGGTCTTCGGCTTCGGCCTTAAGATTTTTCCAGGGATCATAGCGGTTTTTCAGAGCTTTAAGCTCCCCCATTACTTTTTCCGCTTTTGGCGGATCACTCCAGAATTCCCCTTTGCCTGATTCTTCTTCGAGTTCCTGAATGTGTTCTTTTATTGTTTTTCCCGAACCCTTTTGGGGCTGTTCAAAGACGCCTCCAGGCGTCGAGGATTTTCGCAGAAAGTTCGGCTACAGGACTTCCCAATTCTATTAATAACATTGATAACTCCGTTATTCGATTCTATGATTACCGGCGAACCGGCCGTACAGGTCTCCGCACAGTTGCTGCCGGAGTTTGTACTGCTGGTGCAGGTTTTGACACGGCTGATTCTCCGCCCTTGGCAACAAGACGCCGCCATTTTTTATCCCGCAATGTCGTCAGTACCAGCGTTCCGTCAACGGGAAACTGAAACATCCGGATCCTGTCAAAGGCATCGGTAGAACGATCCAAATCCCGTTTCAGACGATTGAGCGTTTCCGGCGATACCGCAGTAGATTCCCAGAGGCCGCGCTGAACCTTGTCAAAACCGTATTGAATGAGCAATTCTGCCAGCTCTTTTGCCCTTCCTTCTCCGCCTGGATCAACTGCAATAGAAACAAACATACTTAATATAAATATACCATTTTTACGCAAAATGGTAAAGGTTTCGCATTGCCTCATTTCAAAATGTTACTGAAAAAGCCGCGGCAAATGGCATTTAGTTATTAACAGCACCCAAAACAGCATTTTTCTTTCGCCAGTACTTTCCATACGATCCCCGGCCTGTAAGGTTGTTCCAATTGGGAGTAGAAAACTCATCGACAAGGCCGACAATTGTTGCCCTGTGTGGCCGGTCTATTCTGCCTGAGTACGGCAACAAGGCTCCCTGTTGTATGGTCGCCGATAAGTCCGCCTCGATGCATACAAACACTTTTTACACTGCCCTTGGTGAATTCCCGCCCGTTTACATTTTGTTCGTGGCTGCGAAGAATGCCGAACAAATCGGCGGTTTTCAAAGACGGAGACAGCCTATCCATTACCTGCTTCCAGCGTCCTTAGAACCAACGGTGAACTTTAAAAACAACGATCATGGTAAACGCAATAAATCCCATAATACCCAATACAATGGGGTAAGCCAATGTATATGTTAATTCAGGCATAAACTCAAAATTCATGCCATATACCCCTGCAATAAATGTTAATGGAATAAATATGGTTGATATAATTGCCAATACCTTCATTACTTTGTTCATCTGATGAGATAAAACAGATAAATTTACATCCATAATGTTTGAAAGCCATTCACGATAATGTTCTACTGTTACTATTGCATTGTTTAAATTTTCATTTAGGTCCTGCAAAAACGGCTTTAAATCATTGCTCTGAAAAATGTCGTCATGGCGTGTAATTACCAGCAAATTGGATTTTAACGGTGATATAACACGCTTTATGTGCTGCAGGTATTTTTTCGTATCCTGCAGTTCTTCAATAAAATTATTGTCATTTGTTTTCGTTGCACGTTCCTCGTAGTCTTCAATATCTTCTTCCAAATGGTTCAATGTAAGAAAGTATTCGTCTACAGCAGCGTCAATAATCGCATAGGCAAGGTATTCCGTTCCCATCTTACGGATTTCCCCCGCACCTTCCAATATTCTTTTTCTTACCCTGTCAAATGAATCGCCGGGTATTTCCTGAAAAGTCAGAAGAACATTCTCCGTAACAACCATACTAACCTGATCAATAATAAATTCATTTATCTCCTGCACTTTTTCTTTGTTTCTTTTAAAAAGTTTGTCAGCTTTTCTTCTTCTGTTCTGATCATGATCGAAATTTTTTTCCCGCTGTATGGTTTTAAATGATAAAAATTTATAATCCGCGAATGTTTCTACCTTGGGTTGCTGTTCGGTATTAAGAATATCTTCTATGCTTAATGGATGAATATCATACAACGTTCCCAAATACTTAATTGAATCAATATCTTTTAACCCGCTAACATTAATCCACGATATTTTTGATCCACTCTGATATTGTAATACTTCATTAACATTCGACAAGTGATTCATCTGTGCCGAATCAACATCATAGGAAATAATGGATAAATCCATTGCCAATGCGGTTCTGTCTCCCACATAGACCGGGCTTTCCGGCAGGAGGGTAAGGTTTTTGTTTAAATTCATTTCATTGTTCATAATCTGACCCTGTTTATACATTAAAACATGATAGAAGGCACGTCAATAACCATTCCTTTGTCCGGACAGTGGCGATTTTATTGCCTTTGGTTTACAATCTTATAGAAATGAAAATACTGTGGCGTATTGCCAAAGAAGCTGTTAAGTACCGCACGCTCCTCGTCATAGCGGCGCTGAGTACATTGTCGGTAACCGGGCTTAATCTGATTGCGCCCCGGCTGCTCAGTTCAATGGCCGGATTGGTGGCAGCGGGAATAACGGATGAGACGCTTGGCACAATCGGGCAGATTGCCGTTGGGCTGCTGGGTATTTATGTTTTGCGCATTGTGTTCCGCTTTATGAGCAATTACCTTGCACATAAAGCCGCGTGGAATCTGGTTCAGGATGTACGGATGAAGGTGTACAACACGATACAATCGTTTTCCATGGATTACTTTCACAACAAGCAGACCGGCGAATTACTAAGCCGGGTAGTAAACGATACTGCATTGTTTGAACAGCTCTATGCGCACCTTATACCGGAGATGATGACAAACATATTCACTCTTGCGGGCGTTACGGTTATTCTTTTTTTGATCAATGCCCGGCTGGCTTTATTAACCTGTGTACCGATTCCGTTCATATTGATTTCTGGCTGGATATTTACCCATAAGGTACGTCCCAATTTCCGGAAATCGCAGAAGTTCCAGGGTGAGTTATCCGCTCAGTTACAGGACAATCTTTCCGGTGTAAAGGAGATACAGGCGTTTGGTCAGCAAAAACGCGCTTCCACAAATGTCCGCAGCAAGGCCCAGAATTATACAACGAGCATACTCAGGGCATTAAAACTCAGCGCAGTATTTCATCCCAGTGTTGAATTCCTTACGGCGCTTGGGTCGGTTATTGTCGTGGCCTTTGGCGGATATCTTGCGTACCATAATCAACTTTCCGTATCCGATGTGGTCGGGTTCCTTCTGTATCTGGCGCTGTTCTACGCCCCGATAACCGGCCTTGCCCAGCTTCTTGAGTCGGCGCAGCAGGCTCTTGCAGGCGCCGAACGCGTTGTCGAAATACTGGACACGCCGCTGAACGTTAAAGATATGCCGGGAGCGCAGGAAATTGATCTTGTTAAGGGCGCAATTACTTTTGAAAACGTGAGTTTTTCCTATATACC
This sequence comes from Treponema sp., assembly GCA_009782495.1. GTDB lineage: Bacteria > Spirochaetota > Spirochaetia > Treponematales > Breznakiellaceae > WRIV01. Next base: position 600 of record WRIX01000076.1, on the reverse strand, counting down.
CGGTATTACTGTTCTTGACAACATTTCGTTTGAAATAAAACCCGGCCAAATGGCCGCATTTGTCGGAGTAACCGGCATAGGCAAGACTACCATGACACAGCTTATTTCCCGGTTTTACGATCCAACTGCAGGAGTTATAAAACTCGACGGACACGATCTTACATCAATAACACTTGAAAGCCTGCATAAAAATATTTCGCTGGTGCTTCAGGACACATTTCTTTTTAACGGAACTGTGGCGGAAAATATTTCATTTGCCGTCCCGGAAGCGGCGATTGATGAAATAAAAGCCGCTGCGGTTATTGCGCGCATACACGATGATATCGCCGCAATGCCGGACGGATATGACACGCAAATCGGAGAGCGCGGCGTTAAACTGTCCGGAGGGCAGAAACAGCGCATAGCCATTGCACGCGCCGCATTGTGCCGCGCCCCGGTATTGATACTGGACGAAGCGACAGCATCGGTTGATGTAGAGACCGAAGCGCAGATCCAGCAGGCCATTGGCGAAATCGCCGGGACAAAAACAATTATAGCAATAGCCCACAGACTGTCCACCGTTCGCAATGCCGATGTAATATTTGTCCTGGAAGAAGGCCG
>WRIX01000075.1:2310-11703 GCA_009782495.1 Treponema sp. | reverse complement strand
AAAGGGGTGAAGTACATGAAAATCATTATTGCATGCGGCAGCGGGGTGGCTACTTCTACCCTGTTTGCATCGAAAGTAGAAGATATACTGAAAAGAAATAATCTAAAAGCCCAGGTTATCCAATGTAGTTTGAACGAAGTAGACGGGCTTCTTAAAGGCGCTACTTTGGTAGTAACGTCAATGGCAAAACTGAAGCTGAAGGAAGATATCCCGATGGTAGTGGCGCTTCCCTACCTTACCGGAGTCGGCTCGGAAGCGACCGATGCAGAAATTGAGCGTATTCTTCTGGAAAACAAGGAAAATTGATAATTGTTCCGATTGGGGTATTAATGGGCCAGTTGGCTCATCAAAATAATATTGGAGGAAAGTGATGGGAGTATTGGAAGTTATTGCAAGTGTTTTTACCAGAATTTCCGGCTTGGGTTCCATGGTCATGGTGCCGATTATGTTCGCCATTGTGGCAATGATCTTTGGTCTTGGCATTGCAAAATCTTTTAAAGTCGGTCTTACCATTGGTATTGGTTTTCTCAGTTTGAACCTTGCCATTGGCCTTATTTGGCAGTTTATTACCCCTGCGGCGGATATTCTGCTTCAGCGTTTCGGCCTGAATCTGAAATATGTAGACGGCGGCTGGATGACAGGATCGGCTATTGGCTTTGCCTCTCCGATTGGGACTTTTATTATTCCGTTTGCATTGCTGGTAAACATTGTTTTACTGGTAACAAACCAGACCAAAACCCTTAATGTGGATATTTGGAATTTCTGGCATTACTGCTTCTACGGCGCTATTGCTTACCTGCTTACCGGAAGCCTTGTCTGGGGTTATATCATGGCAGGTGTTATGGCAGCAATCTCGCTTAAATTCGGCGATATGGGAGCGAAGTACATAGAAAAGGAAATGGGTATTCCCGGTATTTCGGTTCCCCAGTGTTTTGCTGCATCTACAATTCCGGTTGGGTTGGCGCTTGATAAGCTGTATGACAAAATTCCCGGTCTTAACAAGGTACAGGTAGACTCCGAGACGTTAAGCAGAAAGCTGGGTGTCTTCGGCGAACCGGCAACCATCGGTTTTATTTTGGGTTTAATTATCAGTCTCGCCGCCGGTTATAGTGTTAAAGGTATAATCGAAACCAGTATAGGCGTTGGCGCCCTGATGCTGTTAATGCCCCGCATGGTCAAAATACTTATGGAAGGACTTATCCCCCTTTCCGAAGCGGCTAAGGCGTTTATGCAAAAACGTTTTAAAGGAAGAGATTTTTACATCGGTCTGGATTCCGCCATTACCCTGGCCAATCCTACTACAATTGTTGTTGGTATTTTGATCATCCCCATCACTCTGATGATAGCGCTGCTTCCGTTTAATACCACGCTTCCTGCCGGTGACTTGTCGGCGGGCGCTTATTATGTTTGTTTCTTCTCTATCATCCACAAAAACAATTTCCTGCGTACCCTGATCTCCGGTACTCTGCTTATGGTTGCTGTTTACTGGTTGATGAGTATTTTTGCCCCCACAATTAACGAAATGGCAATTGCTGCAAATTATGTGCAGGAAGGCGGTTCAATGGGAATTTCTGCCGGCATTAATGTTGCTGCAGGTTCATTACTCCTCTTTATCAAGTGGATAGGCGGAAACCTTGGCGGTATTATCATGCTGGCTGTCGCAGTTGTTTATTACATTCTTTGTAATCTTTATTACAAGAAACATGAATCAGACGTAATCTAACAACACCAGAAAACCAAAACAAAGAGGCAATTGTAAAACAACAGTTTTGCAATTGCCTCTGCTTTATTACAGGAGGTCATACATGGCCGAATTGGAAACGTATCTCCGGGAGTTATGCTTGCTGCCCGGCCTTTCGGGGCACGAACAGGCTGTATCACATTATATAAGAAAAATATTTTCAGAACAGGGTCTTTCGGTAACGGAAGATACTCTTGGAAATACCATGACAACGGTAAAAGGTTCGGCTGCGGATGCTCCTTCCATACTGGTTACTGCCCACATGGATCAACTGGGTTTTGTTGTAAAAACCATATTGGAAGACGGTTATATTAAACTTGACCGTCTTGGAGGCATTCCGGAAAAGGCGCTGCCAACGTTACGTGTTGGCGTACAGACAAGCGATGGCAAGCTTATCAACGGCCTTATCGGTTTAAAGTCTCACCATCTTACTCCTGCCGAAGAAAAATACAAAGTTGATCCTTACGGAACCTTGTATGTGGACATTGGCTGTTCCAGCAGAAAAGAAGTATTGGCCCTTGGCATTAAGGTTGGGAACCCTGTTATCTATCGTCCGGCGTTTGAAAGGATGCAGGGAAGGCGTTGTAACGGGACTGCCTTTGACGACAGGGCGTGTTGTGCGCTTTTGCTTGGCCTGGCAGAACGCTTAAGTCGTAATCCTGCAGCCGCAACAGTACATCTAGCCGGTACGGTGCAGGAAGAATATACCATACGCGGGGCAATTTTAGCAGCGCGGGCGTCAAAGCCAAAGCTTTGTTTTTGTCTGGATGTTGCAATGGCAGGAGATACGCCGGATCTGCGAGGCGTAAATGAAGTTGCGCTGGGCGGCGGGCCGGTCATGTCCCTGTACAACTTCCACGGCAGGGGCACCCTGAATGGTACGATTCCCCATCCTGCCATGGTACGCTTGTTGGAAAAGACGGCGGAAAAAACAGGTATCCCCTTACAGCGTTATGCTTCCATTGGTGGGTTGAGCGAGCTTTCGTATATGCAGCTGGAAGGCGAAGGTATTTGCGGCGTGGATCTTGCCGTGCCGTGCAGGTACACACACACTCAAATTGAAACATGCGATCTTGGCGATATGGATACAACATTAAACCTTTTGGAAGCGGCAATACGCGCTGTCGGCCCTGATTTTGACATGAGCCGGTAACACAAGTGCGCATTATCCCTTCGATTGCATCCGCCAATCAACTGATACTTAAAGAAGAAATCCTCAGTTTAGGAGACAGTCCCTATTTGCATATTGATATTGAGGATACTTCCTTTATGCCAAGCATCACCTTTGGTTTAAGAACAATAAAAGCAATTGCATCCTGTTCCGGGGCGGAACTGGATGCACATTTAATGGTTGCCAACCCCGGTGATTTTATCCGCCCGCTGCACGACATTGGCATTAAACGTATTTGCGCTCACATTGAAGGGCTTGTTTTTCCTGCCCGTATTATCGAAATGATTCGGTCTGCAAGAATGGAAGGGGGACTTGCCCTTACAATGAAAACTCCCGTTGAACAGCTTTTGCCGTACCGGGAAATAATCAGTTATGTATTGATTCTTTCTTCCGAAGAAGACGGGGAAGAGAGCTTTAATCCTTTTGCTTTGGAAAAGCTGAGGCGCGCCAGGGAGTTGTTGCCGTCCTGTGTTGGTTTATGGGTAGACGGCGGCGTTACCGAAGAGCTTCTCGGCGAAGTCGTAAAGAATGGGGCGGATACTGTTATTATGGGGCGTTCTGTTTGGCAGTCAGGCAACCCAAAAGCATGTCTGGAAAAAATGCAAAACGATCCGTTCTTAAAACTCTGTTAGGTTTTAGGACAGCTCAGTTTGCTACAATATTTACGATTTTATCCGGCACGGTAATCACTTTACGGATCGTTATGCCTTCGAGCCATTTTTGCAGACCGGGAAGCGCCAAAGCTTCTTTTTCCAGATCCTCTTTTGTCCTGCCTGTCGGAGAATTGAATCTTTCCCGGATTTTGCCGTTTACCTGAACCACTATTGTTGCTTCACTTTCCGTACAAAGATTTTCGTCCCATGCCGGCCAGGGTTCTTTTGAAACAGAAATTTTGTGTCCAAGTTTTTCCCAGAGTTCCTCGCCCAGATGCGGAGCATAGCACGATACCATTTTAACCAAAGGTTCCCAAAGCAGCACGGGAATACTTTTTAATTTTACCAGTTCATTGGAATAGATCATCATTGCGCTGATTGCGGTGTTAAAATTAAGTGTCGCTGTATCATTGCTTACTTTTTTGATTGTCTTGTGAAGCAGCCGTGTAAGTTCATCATTCGCCGAATCAGAGTCAGTATCCGAATTGTCCGGCGGTTGTCCAACTCTTTCACTTAATGCCCATATCCGTTCCAAAAAGCGGGAAACGCCGATAAGCCCGGCAGTGCTCCAGGGTTTACTTACTTCCAGAGGGCCCATAAACATTTCGTATACCCGCAATGAGTCGGCACCGTAATCCCGCACTATTTCGTCGGGGTTAATGATGTTTTTAAGGCTCTTGCTCATCTTGGCGATAACTTCGGTTACTTCTTCGCCTGTAGCTTTTTCTACAAAATGGCCGCCGGGTTTTTTTTCTATCTGGTCGGTCGGAACAAGGGTTTTGTCCTTCCGCTGATAGGCAAAGCTTGTGATCATGCCCTGGTTTACAAGCCGCTGGAACGGTTCTTTGCTGTTTACAACTCCGAAATCGTAGAGGACTTTATGCCAGAACCGTGCATAGAGAAGATGCAGCACCGCATGTTCTACGCCTCCGACATACAAATCCACCGGCGCCCAATAATCAATCTTGTCCCTTTCTGCAAAAACTTCGGTATTGTTTGGATCCAGGTAACGCAGATAGTACCAACAGGAACCGGCCCATTGGGGCATGGTATTGGTTTCGCGCCTGGCTTTTCCGCCGCATTTCGGGCAGCTTGTGTTTACCCAGTCTTCGATAGCAGCTAACGGTGATTCACCGGTTCCGGTGGGGGTGTAGGATTTTACGTCGGGCAGTTTAAGCGGAAGATCTTTTTCGCTTAAGGGTATGATTGGTGTTCCGTGTTCGGCGCCGCACTTTTCGCAGTGTACCACGGGGATAGGTTCCCCCCAGTAACGCTGACGGCTAAAAACCCAGTCCCGGAGTTTGTAGTTAACGGCAAATTGTCCAAGACCTTTTTCTTCCAGCCATTGTGTTATCGCCTTAATTGCTTCGGGAGTAGAACGGCCGTTAAGAAAACCGGAATTAATTGCCCAGCCGTCGGCAGTGGTACATTGTTCGGGGGTTATGTTTGAATCGGCATTTGCCCCTTCAGGACAGGTGTCACTCACAACCTGAATAATGGGAAGATTGTAAATTTTTGCAAAATCCCAGTCTCTTTCATCATGGGCAGGAACTGCCATGATTGCCCCGGTACCGTAGGAAATCAACACATAGTCTGCAATCCAGATGGGGATCTTTTGGTCGTTTACCGGGTTGATTGCATAAGCGCCGGTAAAGACGCCGGTTTTTTCTTTTGCAAGATCGGTTCTTTCCAGGTCGCTTTTTTTTGCTGTTGCTTCAAGGTATGCACTTACGGCATTTTTTTGCTCTGCTGTGGTAATTTTTTCTACCAGGGGATGTTCAGGAGCGAGTACCATGTAGGTTGCTCCAAAGAGAGTATCAGCCCGTGTTGTAAAAATTTCCAGTGTCAGTTCTTCGGAATTACCAGTGTTGCTGGTATGCCCATCAATTTTAAAGATTACATTGGCCCCTTCGGAACGACCAATCCAGTTCCGCTGCATCATCTTGACCGGTTCGGGCCAGTCCAGGTCTTCAAGGTCTTCCAGTAGGCGTTCAGCATAAGCGGTTATTTTTAAAATACATTGTCGGATCCGTTTACGGGTCGTTTTGGTTTTGCAGCGTTCGCAAAGGCCGTCTACGACTTCTTCGTTGGCAAGTCCGGTCAGACAGGAAGGACACCAGTTGATAGGGCTTTCCGCTTCATAGGCAAGACCCTTTTCGAAGAGTTTAAGAAATATCCATTGAGTCCATTTATAGTAATCTTTGTCGGATGTGGCGACTTCCCTGTCCCAGTCGTAAGAAAAACCCAGCTCCTTAATTTGGCGGCGGAAATGATTGATGTTTTCTGCCGTGGTTTTTGCAGGATGAACTCCCATTTTGATCGCATAGTTTTCCGCAGGAAGGCCAAATGAATCAAAACCCATGGGATGAAGCACATTATAACCATTCATACGCAAATAACGGCAGTGAATATCCGTTGCGGTATAGCCTTCGGGATGGCCCACATGAAGCCCTTCGGCGGAAGGGTAAGGGAACATATCAAGTACATAGCGGCGCTTTTCCTTTGGGATCGAAGGATCTTCGGTTGCCTTAAAAGTTTTGTTTTCTTCCCAATATTTTTGCCACTTGGGTTCAATGGTGCTGAAAGGATACCTGGCCATGATAACATCATACTTTTTGTGTGGTTTTGTAGCAATACTGTAAAAAACTTCAATTATGGGTAGGCAAACAAAACAGCAGCAGTACTCTGTAACAGCTAAAACTTTTCAAAAAATTCTCACGCAAAGGCGCAAAGGACGCAGAGAGTAATATAAAATTTTAAACTTTATTCGAAAACTTCTCGTTTTCCTCTGCGATCCCTGCGTCTCAGCGTGAGAAATTCCCAAAAAAAGTTCGCTTTGCGTGAGGAATTCCTTGAAAAAGCCTGCACCAAGCACACATTGCAGGCAATAGCACCATATGGTATATTTATAAAAATAAACCGTTTTCACAGAGGAGCGCCTCATGTCATCCTTTAATCCTTCATTGCTTAACGATTTTGCCCGATCCTACGGGTTTCATTTTGATATTTGTGATCCAAGAACTCTTGTCCGGGATGTGCTTCTTGATATGGAACTGGGGCTAAAGGGCAAACAATCACCTTTGCCGATGATCCCTTCCTACCTGAGCCCTGTTTCCCGGGTGCCTCTGGGAAAGACTGTGCTTGCCCTTGATGCCGGGGGAACCAATTTCAGGGCTGCTCGAGTTCATTTTAAGGAAGCAGGTAAACCGGAAGCGGAAGGAACAAGGAAAGCGCCCATGCCCGGTACCAGGGGTCATGTAAGTGCGGAGGAATTTTTCGATCAGGTCGCCGATTTGGCGGAACCGCTTATCAAAGAATCGAACGAAGAAATAGGCGGCATCGGTTTTTGTTTTTCCTATCCCATGGAAATGCAGCAGGACGGGGACGGAAAGGCTATGTCATTCAGTAAGGAAGTAGAAGCGCAGGAAGTAATTGGCAAGCAGGTAGGGAAAGGGCTTCGTGAAGCGCTGGAACGCCGTGGTGTCAAGGTGCCGCAAAAGATAGCCTTGCTTAACGATACGGTAGCAACGCTGCTTTCCGGGCTGGGGCAGATACCTGCCGATGCCGGACGAAACAGAGGCGCAGATAAATACGGAGTTTCCGGCGGCCCCATGGTTGGGTTTATTCTGGGAACGGGATTTAATACAGCATATCCGGACAATGATATTCCCAAAATAGGGTTTCATTCCGATACGGCGCCCCAAATTGTAGTCTGTGAAACCGGAACGTACACTCCCCGTTACTTGGGAGTATTGGACAGGGAATTCGATTCAACAACCAAATGCCCGGGAGCCTATACACTGGAAAAAGCCGCAGCAGGCGCATACCTTGGGCCGCTGACTTTCCATATAGCAAAACAGGCCATTGCGGATAACGTTCTGCAATTTAAGCGCTCGGCCGAATTTGTTTCATGGCCGGCATTGGAAACCAGGATACTTAATGAATTCATGCACGCACCGTTGGCAATGGAAGGCCCTATCGGTGAACTCTTTGGCAATGATGAACTGGATGCGATTCGTTCTTTGGCATACCTTACTTCGATTGTAACCCGCCGCGGCGCAGTGTTTTCCGCAGCCGTAGTAGCCGCAGCCGTGGAACGAATGGACAAAGGCCACGACCCCTTTGCGCCGGTTCGCATTGCAGTAGAAGGCACTACCTACATGATTTACAAGGGAATGCGGGAAGCATTGGAATCGTACCTAAATATTATGCTGAATCTGGACAAGCCCCGGTCATATATCATCGCTCCGGTTGAACAGGCTTCCCTTTTCGGTGCAGCAGTGGCAGCGTTAAGCGAATAAGCAAAATTTAATGATTGAGCCAGAATAAAGGAGAATATTATGTCCAATGTACCATTTTACTATAATCAGTATACCGCAAAAGAGCGTTCATATGTTGAATATATGGGAGAAATCAATAAATCCATTAGTTCAGAAGTAGAAAGAAATACCAATAAACAAATCGCCGCTAATGCAGCAATTGCCGGTAGATTGGCTAGTGAAATTGATTATTCTATGGTGCAAATGCAAACAGGAATTCAAACAAGCATAAATAGGCAAACCTCAGAAATTATAGCTTCAAACAATGTTCTTACTCAAACATATCAACAAGGTTACAATGAGTTGAATAATACACTCGACATAGGATTTTCTGGTCTTTCAAACAAACTTGGTCAAATGGGTGCTGCTTTTTCTTTGGGGCTGGATCGGATTTCTGATACTCTCAAAGGAATGTCCAAGGAAATCTGTGATAAATTAGACGCAATTCATGATATAATTAATAACCCGCTTCTAACTCAATCACGGGAACTTTTTCGTCGAGCAATAGTGAATTATAACAAGGGCTTTTTTGAAGAATCACTTGAAGATATACAAGCTGCAGTTGAAAAATACAAAACAGATTATATGTCATGGTTTTTGATGGGAAAACTATTAGCTTTTGGTACAGGTGAATTTAGTAATGTAATTAACCTTGAGGCTGCTATTAATGCTTTTACACAAGCAGCGAAATACAATAGCCCTAATATATCTGAATCTACAGATGCCCGTCTTTTATCAGTAGAGATATACTTTTATTTAGGAACAACACAATATGCACAATCAAATGAGTTATTAAGAACCAGAAAAGAAAATGAAGCCTCAGAAATGCTTGCAAATGCATTGAAATCATTTGAAAAATCCTTTCTGTACTCAGAAAAAATGCTTGAATCTCTTTTTAATATTGCTCGTTGTAAAGTTTTACTGAATCAAAAAAAAGCCGCGCTTATTGATTTAGAAAATCTTATTTTACTTGATCGAAATTATTGTATAAAAGCATTTAATGATTATGATTTTTTAAACATTTCGGAAGAATTAATTGAACTTATAAATAAATTGAAACATGAGTTTTTTATTAACAATACTGAGATAAAATATAAGAAAATTATTTGCCTTATCGATGAACTTAAGGAATTAAATGGCTTCTATAAAGACCATAGTAAAATACCATCAAATTTTACAGAAAATCTGCCTTATTTTGATATAATGGACTACAATTTAAAATTTACAGCAATGATCCCTCAAATTGAAGAAGCAATACAGGAACAACGTAAAAAAAATGAAAAAACAATACAGGAACAACGTAGAAAAAATGAAGAAGCAAAATTAAAACAAAAAGAACAAGAATTTAAAATTCTTAAAACACAAGAACTAAAAGAACCTCGTAAAAAATTGGAAAAATATATTGATGTAATTTCTGCAGGAACTTTTCATACAGTTTGCTTAAAAAATAATGGTACAGTTGTTGCTGTTGGAGCAAATAAAAATGGTCAATGTAATATTGATAGTTGG
>WRIX01000075.1:0-1460 GCA_009782495.1 Treponema sp. | reverse complement strand
AAGAACAACAAAGACAGTGGAAACAACAAGGCTTATGTATTTATTGCGGCGGACAGATGGGCGGCTTGTTCACGAAAAAATGCAAATCTTGCGGTAAGTAATAGTAATTTCCTGACATATTATTCGCGTTCATTCCTGCCCCAGGTGAATGAGGAATAATACTAGGCAGAAGCGGCAGCTACCTCTTTACGTACCAGTTCACTGATGATTTCTTCGGGGGTTTGGTTGGTTGTTTTTGCTTTTTCAGCCAAATATTCGGCGGTAGCCGTATCCACACGAACAATAGGAATGCGTATACGAGCTTTTGCATGATCAACCTTCGGCGGATTCTTGGTGTAGTATTTGGTAAGAGCGAGAGCTTCTTCTTCAGTTAACATTTCCAAAATTATCTCCTATATCCTGCACCAAATGTAAGTGAATGGGCCTGCATTTCATGGCATGAAATATGCAAACACAGTCTTCGTATTCATTATACATTATTTCAAGCAGATTGCCAGCTCTGTCATATCCAATACGGATAAATCGGTTATTTACATCAGATTCATCTATCGGACCGTCATAATAAGGGTTCATAAAAGCATGGAGAATATCTTCTTTTTTCAGTTTATGCCAATAAGCAGATTTCCTGAAAACGATGTTCTCATAGCTCATGATGCAACGGTAGCATGAAAGCGGAGAGAAAACAAGTAAAGAACTAGCGCCCGCCCGCTTTCCAGTTTTTAGGGCGCTTTTCTTTCACCGTAATCGACAGGTTTTTTTCCTGGGTTGGTAAACGCACGGGGGTCAATCCCCGTTTTCATACAATGACTTCATCTTTGCCGAATTGAACACATCGAGACTAATGTTGCCACATCGGTGGGGGGCGCACTTAAGCATTAGCTGTAATAATATACATTTTCTGGTGCTACGCCATTTTACAATTGCTCATCTACCCGCTCACCGGCTCGCGGGCGGCTTTATGGCGGGTTACCCATGAAGGACATTTTGGTCGTGATAAGAAGGCAGCCACGTCAAAACGTGCGTAAGAAAAAGCCACGGCCAACCTATGGCCTGAATGGGTGTTCTTACCCCCACCGGTATGGAAAGAATAGATGTGTTCAGTTCGGCAGCCGCCCATTCTCCAGTTTTTTCAGACGTTTGTCTTCCAGCGTAATCGACAGGTTTTTTTCCTGCGTTGGAATTACCAGTCCTTTGGGGCCGTTCTTAGCCCTGCGTAAATATTTTACCTGAGTGTAGTACAGATCGCCCTTTTTGTTGTTTCTTCCTTTTGAATAAAACAATGCAAGGTTTCCCGCATCCAGCAGGATTTCCAGCGGCACGGACTTTCCCGCACGGTGTTTGATAAAAACATAGGAGCCTGCCCAATCCCGCACATGAAGCCACAGATCGTTTCCTTTAACATGACGGCGGAGGAGTTCGTCGTTTTCTTTTGCATCCCTGCCTACCAGGATAAGCCAATC
>WRIX01000074.1:1928-11861 GCA_009782495.1 Treponema sp. | reverse complement strand
TGGTTCGTGTAGGTCATGCATTCTTTGGTAACCGCCGAATCGTATTGTTTCAGACTTCCAAGATCTGCTGCCATTACTTTGCCTAAGGTATAGTCAATGTATATACGTGCATAACCTTCGGCTTTAACAAATTTTGCAAGACTTCCCGTTTTCGCTGCTGTATTCCGCATCTTTTCGATGTTGGGAATAAAGGCGCCTGCTACCGAACGGGGGAGGCTGTCGTAAACTTCCAGGGCTTTTTGGAAATGTGCAGGGTCAACCAACAACGCAAAACGCCGGGTATTAAGCCAGCCTTCAACGGCATCTACCCAGGCAGGATCAATAATCTCCGCTGCTTCTGCCAGGTAGAAAGCTTCGATGCCTGCCTTTTCCAGTGCGGCCTTTAACTCGCGTGATGCATCGGGATAACGCTGCATACCCCGTTCCAAATCTGCCAGTTCCGAGCGTATGTCGCGAAGTTGTTCTGCAGCTTCACTCTTTCTTCGTTGTGCGTTGTATTTTTCATCGCGGTACTTTTTTGCTTCTTCGTCAAGAGCGGCGTTTTCTCCTTCAAAATCTTCACCAAGTTTGCGGTTTAACAAAGCTTCACATTGTTTCTTAAGTTCTTTGTACTCACCGGAATTTTTCTCTTCCCGTTCAAGATCATGTTCCAGACGCACTATGCGCGCTTTAATTTCTTCGTAAAGCCGGTGGGCATCGTTGGCGGCAAGACTTTGATCCAAAGCCCGCAGTTCCCGTTCTGTGTCCTGCCGTTTTTCGTTTAAAGAAGTAATTTCCCGTTTTGTAAAATCAATTTTATTTTGTGTTTCCGTAAGTTGACGGCCAGCGTTGTCTTTTTTCTGCTTTTCGTTTTCCAGTTCAATTTTTAATTTCAGGAATTCCTGTTTTACAATGTATCCGCTGAAACTCCGCCACTCTGCGGCTTTTGCGCAGATTTTTTTCAGTATACCGATCTTTGCAATAGCTCCCTTTGCCTGACGATCCGCTTCTTTGTAATTTTCCAGGTTTTGCTTCATGTCCTGAATCGATACAGGATTTTCCTCAAGGATATAATCACAAACAAATTGATCAATGGAATCCAAAGGCTTAAAACCAATGGAACGGGTCAGCGAATCGAGATAGGGGTTAACTTCGGGCTGCCGCTTGTAAACGCCAAGCCTGTTTGTAAAATCCCGTATGTATTGTTGTTTTGTCGGGTAATCGTAGATCTTTTTTTCCGCAAGAATATTTTTAAACTGTCGAAATGGCAGCGGTTCGTCTTTTTCATTGCGGACGGTTATTTCTTTTATTGGAACATTGTCGCCAATCCAGAAGTGTTCGGTATAGCGGTTATCCATGTAGGCTTCTATACAAACACCGCAGGCAAAACCTGTGTCTGCATTGTGCCATTCCAGCATAACATGAGCGACTGTATTCATACGGCGGTATTCAGTTGATTCACTGCCGAGTTTACAGCGCACATAGCCCATAAGATCACGGCCGCCGCTCCGGCGTTCTTCGGCGGCGGAATTAAACCGGGCCATTCTAAGATTTGCCGCCATTGCGTATTGAATCGCGTCAATAACGGTAGACTTGCCGGAACCATTATCTCCTGCAAGGAGGCAGCGGTTTCCTATCTCAATTACCGTGTCTTCAAAGTTGTGCCAGTTGACAAGCCGGATACGTTCAAGGGTTGTCATTCATCTCCCTCCGCCGGTTCTGTCAGGGTATCCGTGTCTTCATCGCCGTTCTTTTTTTCCAAAAGCAATAAAGCTTCGTCTAATGCGTTCCGGTCTATGCTCAGGGGAATACTGGGATAGAGCTGGATAAGCGCTTCTGGGTCTGAATAATCCTGAGACTCTATGGAAATTAATTTACATGAGGAGAGCCGGGCCAGAATTTTGATAAGGGCGGTTTTTTTTATTTCCTCCCCGGTCATGGCGTTGTATTTATCCTGAAAATCCCTGACGCTTGCTACCGGAAATTTGGTCAGGGAGACTGTTAATTTTTTATCTTCATAAAGAAGACGAAGGACAAGGACAGCGCAGATTTCATCTTTGGAAAAACGCAGCCGGGTGTTTCCTGAACCCCGGAACGCAATAACACCCAGGCTTTCGTCCCGCACCAGGACGGCATCCATGCAGGAAAACCATGTCTCAAAAAGGGCGATGTTACGAATGGTAAAATCGTAAAGTTCCCGTTCCTTATCAACACCGCGTATAATAAAGGTTCTTGAAGTAAGAATGTTCAATGCAGTTTTGAATCGTTCAAAATCATCACTTGTGAGGTCCCGAATCAGGGGGAGAGCGTCAAGATCCTGATTCATATTTCTCTTCCGTCATTATTTTATTGGAGCTTTTGCTCGTTTCTTTGCGAAAACGCACATCGGGAACCACATAATCGAAGGCTTTTACGAATTTTGCTGATGTATCATCTTCCTCAACAGTGTACCCAAAATTATTCCTTGAGTCGCCGTAGAGCAGGGCATAGACAAAACGGATGTAAGTATCTTCATCGTTGATGAGTTCAGAAGGAACAAGGATTTGATCGTTTCCGCCCTGTTCATCAAGCCATGCGAATATTTTTTTGATGGAAAGCCGCTTTCTCATACGTTCAAGAAATTCTTTTTCGTTTTGTTCCAGAGCATTAATATCTGCCTGTGATGTAACGGTTTTAAAATTACCGTCGTCACGCTGGCGTCGCAGTGACAGGGAAGAAGGAGAAAGAAAACCAAAACGGTAGATGCCGTGTGAAATACCGGAACGAAGACGATCATTGCCATTGTAAATGGCTTTAATAATAAGCCCGATTTTTCCTGCCACGGTATTGTCCGGTTCAATGTATGCCCTGATTATCTCGGTACTGGCGCGGGAATAGGCTGCGTTTCTCCGGTCAATTTCGTTCTCTAGCGGATCCACCGAGCGAAGATCATCCCTGATTTCTTCCAGCATAAATTTCAGCTTTTCACGGCATTCTTCACGGCTCTTTGCGAGCATTAGTGAATATTTGTCTGCGCTTGTGTCAAGCCATTTGTTGTCGCGCAGCAATTTTGCAATCTGTTTAAAAATACTCTGACGGTAACGAGAAACATTGTCGGATGTTTTAAGCCGTTTATAAGCTTTGTCCAAAACCTCTCCGGCGTACAAATCGTAATGTTCATGCAGCACAGATGCAGCCCTGGAACGAACCGCTTCGGCATTGAGTTTGTCGTAATAACCCTTAATGCTTTGGGACAATACTTTAAGGGAATCAATCAGGGAGCGTGCTTCTTCGTGGGCTATAAGCACTGCATGATGCCCGTCATTTTTTATTGTATCGCCACAAAGCAGGGAATAAACAGTAACAACATGGCTTTCGTATTCAGTTTTAAGGCCGCCGTCAACATCGGCAAGGGCTTTCATAAAAGGTTTACCCCAGGCGGTAATATTGATTACGCGGGTAAAGTCGGCGAGGGTTTCTTCATCAAGCCATCCTGCATTGATAAGCCGCCGTAAAAAACGGCTTGCAAGCTGGCGTTCATCAAAAGGATGCCTTTCTGTGACGCTGTTTTTCGTTTCGTCAGCCAAGGGTACCGGGGTATCATCAACAAGAGAATCATCTGTTTCTTCAGCCAGGTTGTCACGGTGCAGGACAAGATAATTCATAAATTCCCGGACTACAAGCTCCCGTTCAAGACCGCGCGGGTTTTCCTGAAAAAGCCTGTAGTATAGTACTATTAGAGCTGTGTAATGTTCCCGGTTTATCCCCGCCAGAGGAGAAAAAAAGTTGAAAGGCAGCATAGAAAAGACACCGGAAGGCATAATTCACGGTAACCGAATAAATACACCCTGTCAAAGGGTGTTGGGTAAGTGCTGTTTTCTTCGGAACTGTCCATATTTTTCCGGTTATTGACTCAACATTTTTCCGGTTAAAAGTGCCATATTTTTCCGGTTATAACCTTTACATTTTTCCGGTTATTATGTATGCTATTTAATTATGAAAAGTGCTTACATAAAGCGTTTTGCCGATCAAATTTTACAAAAGCGGCTTCGTAGTTCGGGGGCGGTTTTAATACAAGGCGCCAAAGGCTGCGGAAAAACCGAGACTGCTGTCCAGATTGCCAGGAGTACCGCACGGCTTGATGTTGACAATGATATTCGAATTCGTATGGACCTGGATCCCAAATCGGTACTGGAGGGGCCGGTTCCCCGGCTTATTGATGAATGGCAGGAATATCCGAGAATTTGGAATTATGTCCGGCACGAAGTGGATGCACGAAAAAAAAAGGGACAGTTTATTCTTACCGGATCAGCAAACCCCGAAGAGAGAGCAAGACTCCATTCAGGGGCAGGGCGTTTTTCCATTTTAAAAATGCGGCCCATGTCATTCTATGAAAGAGGTTGGTCTACCGGGGAGGTCAGTCTTTCCAATCTTGTAAAAGGCAAGGCTCCCAAATCCGAACAGGCTGAATTTAATCTTGAAACATTAGCCGAAAAACTTACCCTTGGCGGCTGGCCAAGTCTTTTGAATGCCGGAAGCCGTGAAGCATTGCGTTTTATGCAGGATTATATTCAGCTTCTTGCGGAAACAGACATGAGCCGGGTTTCCGGGAAAAAAAGAGATCCACAAAAAGTAATCCGCCTTTTGCAGTCCCTGTCAAGAAATATATCAACTGAAGCATCAGTTACTTCCATTGCAAAAGATACCGGCGGTTCAGATGTAAAGATAACTGATGAAACAATAACAGAATATCTGGAAGCCCTTGAACGGCTAATGGCGCTGGAACAACTTCCTGCATGGAGTCCTCATATCCGTTCTGCCGATACTTTGCGGAAAACACCCAAGCGTCATTTTGTAGATCCTTCCCTTGCGATTGGAGCATTGGGTCTTTCCATTGATAAATTGCTTGCTGATCTTAATTATTTCGGATTGCTTTTTGAATCACTGGTTATCCGGGACCTTCGAATTTATGCAGATGTTCATGATGGCAGGGTTTTCCATTACCGTGATTCCGGCAATATGGAAATAGATGCAATTGTTGAATATCCCGATAATACCTGGGCGGCTTTTGAAGTCAAGATGGGTTTTAGCGCTCAGGACGAAGCCGCTGCCGGCTTGCTTAAATTTGCCGGAAAAATAAATCAGGAAAAGATGGGAAAACCGGCGTCACTTACGGTAATTACTGCCAATGGTTTTGCTTGCCGGCGGCAGGATGGGGTTAATGTTGTGCCCTTTTCGGTATTATGCCCATGATACCGTATTGTAAAGAAATCGCTCTTTATGAAAAAGAAGAATACCTTACGCAGCAGCTTATCACTTATATTGGCAATAAGAGAGCATTATTGGATTTTATTGGCAATGGAATAAGAATCGTTCAAAAAAAAATTGGCAAGAACAAATTAAAAATATTCGATGTATTCAGTGGTTCAGGTGTTGTAGCAAGATATTTTAAGCAATATGCCGATTTATTAATAACAAATGACTTGGAAAAATATGCTTGTCTGATAAACGAATGTTATTTGTCCAATGTTAGTTTTCTTGATTTAAATAGTTTGCGAGGCTATTATCGTTATTTATTAAATGAAACTAAAGATAAATTACGAAGCGGTGTAATCAGAGAATTGTATGCACCGGCAGATGAAAGAAATATTCTGGCAAGTGATCGTGTTTTTTACACTATTAGGAATGCAAAGTATATTGATACAGTGAGGCAATTGATAGATACTATACCTGAAAATGAGCAAAAATATTTTCTGGCGCCTCTGTTATCTGAAGCGTCTGTTCATGCCAATACATCAGGAGTTTTTAAAGGATTTTACAAAAACAAAAAAACAGGTGTTGGACAATTTGGCGGATTAAATCAGGATGCATTGTTAAGAATAACGGGTGATATAACATTACCTTTTCCTGTTTTTAGTAATTTTGAAACTGATAATATTTTTTGTAATGGAAATTCCAATGAAATTATAGAATCTTTACCGGAAGTTGATGTTGCATATTTGGATCCTCCTTATAATCAGCATCCGTACGGATCAAATTATTTTATGCTGAATTTGATTTTGGACTATAAATATCCGGAGAATATAAGTGCGGTATCAGGAATTCCGGTTGATTGGAATCGTTCCGATTATAATAAAGAGCATTATGCATATTCCTCTCTGTCTGAATTAGTAAATAATATTAAGGCCAAGTTTGTTTTAATTTCTTTTAACTCAGAGGGTTTTATTAAAATTGAGGATATGAAAGAAATGCTAAACAAAATAGGAAAGGTTGATATTCTTGAAACAAAATATAATACATTTCGAGGGAGCCGGAATTTATGTAATAGAGATATTCATGTAAAAGAATTTTTATACCTATTGGAGAAATAATACTACTTTATGCAGTCTATTGTTTTGCTGAAAACTTTTTGGTAAACTGTGTTCATGGGAATCATTGAACTACGCCAGATTGGGGAAAACAACTGGAAAGCAAAATATAATGGTAATTACGGCGTTTACACAATAAATATAACAAAAGACGGAAAAGAGACGGTAAAATATTTCTGTTCCTGCCCCAGCGATAACTACCCCTGCAAACACATCGGCATAATCGAAGAGGTTATCGACGAAGAAATGGCAATCCGCATAAAACAGGAGAGAAGCCGTAGACTTCAGGTGAAGGATCTAATCAAGGATGTTTCTGTTCAAAAACTCCGGGAGTTTATTATTACCCAGGCAAAATACGATCGCGAATTTCTCAATACCGTTCTTCTTGAATTTGCCTCCCAGGTGAAGAATGCAAAAGGCAACAAATATTCAAGGATTATACAGGAAGCCCTTGAGTCCATTTTACCTTCGGATTATGGATATGAAGACGATTATTATTCCGAAGAAACTTTGATTATTGATGTTCTGGATCAATGGCTTGACAAGGCCAGGGACTGTCTTTGCATGGAACAATACGATGAAGCGATTCTTATTTGTAAAGCTTGTGTTGAGGAGTATTCTCAGTGGTTATATACCCTTAGAGAAAATATTGCCAGGCAGTTTTCTTTGGAATATCAAACAATCCCTTTCAGGATCATGGGAGAAACGGCAGAACACATTGACAAAAAGGAATTACTTGACTACTGCCTTTCGGAAATGAAAAAAAGAAAATACGACGATACGTATTTCTATGATAATTTTAACCTGCTTCTTGAGGAGCTGGCGGCAACGGTTGATCCCGATGCATTCATTGTCCTGCAAGACGAACTGCTTGCCGAAATAGAGGACAGGAGTTCTCTTGTAGCGGAAGCTGTTCTGTGGAGAAAGATCAATTTTTGGAGACGCATCGGTAATTCGGATAAGGCATGGACCCTTATCGAAGAAAATATGCAGATAGAATCATTCCGCCAGGAAGCAGTGGAAAGAATGATCGAGGAACAGAATTTCCCAGAAGCAAAAAAACTCATCTATGACTTCCTTGCGGATTGTGTTACGGAAGAAGGCAAAACAAATGAGCGGCACATTGACTGTACCTGGAACGAACAGCTTCTTGATATTGCCCAAAAAGAAAAAGACGTACTTGCCATTCGAAAGCTGGCGTACGGGTTTATAGAGGACTATTTTAAGAAAGAATACTATGAAATCTATAAAGCGGCTTTCAGTCCCGGTGAATGGGCCGAAGAACGGGAAAGACTCTTTCTGCTTTATGCGGATAAAGACAATTATTTAAACCATTCTGCGGCGGATCTTCTGGCAGCGGAAAATGACGCAGAACGTTTAATAAACTACATGGAAAAGCATTTGTCCCTTCGGGAGCTCGAAGAATATTATAATGTCTTTGCAACCGCTTATCCCGAAAAAACATTGAAATTATTCAGGAAAGCCTTGATTATTTATGCAGAACGAAATATAGGACGATCACACTACGAATATATTCATGCGGTTTTAAAAAATATATCCCGAATTAAAGGCGGAAAAAAAGCCGTCTCTGATTTGACAGCGGATTTTAAAATACGTTATAAAAACCGTAAAGCCATGATGGAAATACTGGGAGGCGATAAAAAACACTCATGAAAAACAGATACGGCGTTACGCCCTGGGGTTCGTGGTTTATTGACATTCTGGACAGTTACCAGATGGGAGTGCGTCTTGATCGGGGCAGAAGGTATGCTAATACCGGCAGAGTACTTTCTCTGGAGTTTAACGCAGGCCGCGCTATTGCAAAAGTTGAAGGGAACTATCTTCCCTCATACCGGGTGGAGATAAGTTTTCCTCCTCTTAAAGAAGCGGAACAGGTATACCGCATGATTGAGGAGGATCTGCCCCTTCTGGCACGTATTGCCGCCGGAGAATTACCGGAAACTTTTTTGCAGAAGCTGAAAGACAAAGGCATTAACCTTATCCCCAGACGTTGGCGGGAAATGCAGCGATCCTGCACTTGCCCCGATTGGGGCGATCCTTGCAAGCACATGGCCGCCCTGTATTATATTATTGCCAGAGAAATAGACTCAGATCCTCATGTGCTTTTTAAACTGCGGGGCATAGATTTGGCGGCCCGTTTCGGAAGTGCGGCGGTTCACAATATTATGCCGCCCTTTACCATAACATTTGCACCAAAGAAAAAAGACGGCGAAGTTCCAATACAGGCGCCGCTTGAGCTTGAAACAATACCTCATTGCGGAAGTCTTATCACCTCCCTGCTTCCTCCGGCGCCGCCCTTTTGCAATAAAGACTTTGCTTTGGTTATGGCGGAGTTCTACCACCGTTGTGCGCATGATCAAGCGGCATGGGGATCTGCGGTAGATGAACGATCTCAAACGGTTAAAGAACACAATTTTTCCCGCTCTCACTGGTCTGTTCTTTGTCCTAATGCGGGGCCGGGAGCCGAACCTGTTCTGCAGGCGGAAGATATCAACGGCAAAAAGAAAAATTATTCTCCGTATGACGCCTTTGAGCACTTTGTGCATTTTTCTTCCGAAGATGGAACCGCATCGTATACTTATCTCTTTTATCTGTTTAAGTTCCTCAATCTGGTTTGTTTCTCGGGCGCTCTTATCCCATACGTCCTTTCGGAAGATAAAACGCTCGAAATTATCTGGCGGCCTTTTGAAATCTTACCGCCTGTTCCGCAAATGCTGGAGGCTATTGCACTTCGTGAACCCGGGATGTTTACGATTCCCGCCCTTAATAAAAATACCAAGGCGGCACCAAGACCCGGTCCGACTGTAAGCGGACGAAGTGTTGTTGATCTTCTTGCATCTGCCTTTTTGAATGAATGGGTTAAACGTAAATTTGTTGTTTTCCGCGGAAGCAGCGGCATTTTTGGCGGACAGGGAGGAGACGAATACCGTGAATTGCTGAACCTGTTTTTTAATGGAACGGTTACTGATATTACTTCTCCGGCAAAGCGCTCACTGCCTGCCGCCATAGACCGGTGGCTTTCGGTATTGCACACCAACTTTTCCGCTTACCGGTACAGTATTACCGTAAAGGATCTGTCGCGTAACAGGAAGGATACGCACAACGATGCTTCCGAAGTTTTTGATTTTGCTTTATCTATGGACGTGCTGGTCGATCAAGAGGAGGGAACAACAAAAATACCTCTTTCTAAGTGCAGAGATTTGGAGATGCTCCGGGCGCCCATAGCTCTGTCGAATTATCTGCCGGAGATTCAGGAACTTGCCTCGCCGCAGATGACGCGCCGTCAGGCGGTTCATCTTTCCGAGGAACGGCTTGTTTCGTTTCTTGATTCCGCCGCTTCGCTTCTTGTTCGTCTTGGTGTAATGGTAAACCTTCCCAAGTCATTGCACAAGGAATTAAAACCCCGGCTTGTAATTACGGGAAATTTCGGCGGAGACACACTGGTTCATTTTCTTGATCTGGATACCTTGCAGAATTTTAAATGGCAGATTGCCATTGGTGACAAGGTGTTGGATCTTGCAGAATTTGAAAAACTGGTTAAAGAAAAACGGGCATTGGTACGCTTTAAAGACGGCTTTATCAAAAT
>WRIX01000074.1:0-1248 GCA_009782495.1 Treponema sp. | reverse complement strand
CTCTGCTCCTGGTAGACGAAGCCCATTTAATGAAGAACGCGGAAACCCGCCTTTCCAAAACCGTAAAGCAGCTACGTTCAAAATACCGCCTTGCCCTTTCGGGGACGCCGGTGGAAAACCGGCTTGAAGACCTTCGTTCTCTTTTTGACTTTATCCTGCCCGGTTATCTGGGAAACGCCTCAAGCTTTAAAACACAGTACCGCGTTCCCATTGAAGTTATGCGCAACCGGGAGAAGGCGGAAACCTTGCGGAAAATTACCGCTCCCTTCCTTATGCGGCGGCTTAAAACCGATAAGACAATTATCAGGGATTTGCCGGATAAGGTTGTTATCAATGAATATGCCGTACTGGAAAAGGAACAGGCTGCGTTATACAAAAGCATTGTCGACGAATCAATACGAAAATCGCTGGAGGCCGATCCGGATGAGCGTCCCGCCCTGATCCTTTCCATGCTTACTGGCCTTAAACAGATATGTAACCATCCGAGGGTTTTTGACAAGGAAAGTCCGGCTGTATCGCAGCTTTCCGGCAAAGCTCAGCTCCTTCTTACCTTGTTGGAAGAAATTCTTACCAACCGGGAAAAGACGCTCATCTTCAGCCAGTATGTAGAAACATTGAATTGCCTGGAACAAATCATTAAAAAAGAACTGGGCGAAGCGCCGCTGATGTACCACGGCGGAATGAATCAAACGACACGCTCTAATATTATTGATCAGTTTCAAAACGATCCTGCGGCGAAGATTCTGCTGGTAAGTTTAAAAGCCGGCGGTCTTGGTCTGAACCTTACCGCAGCAAGCCGGGTCATTCATTATGATTTATGGTACAACCCTGCGGTAGAAAACCAGGCGACCGATCGCGCTTTTCGCATCGGCCAGAAACGCAAGGTTTTTGTTCATCGCTTTATTACCAAAAACAGTTTTGAAGAAAAAATTGACGCCATGATTACCAACAAGCAGGAACTGGCAAACATGACTGTTGCCTCCGGTGAATCCTGGCTTGCAAAGATGAGCCATGAGGAATTAAAAGCGCTGTTTGAGAGGTAGTGTAAAAATATTGTTTCATGGGCTTTTATATGTTATAATTCCCCATGTCTCAAAAAGAAGAAAAAAACCAGCTACATGATCTCGTCTCTCTTTTTTCGGCAAATATTGCTCAATACAAAGGCGGACAATACGATGAGGCAAAAACCCGTGTAGACTTTATCGACAAATTTTTTGAATTGCTTGGCTGGGATGTAACGAACAAACA
>WRIX01000073.1 GCA_009782495.1 Treponema sp. | reverse complement strand
CAATTCCAGTACATTGCTTTTCAATCTTTCCTTACTGTGATAGGCTTAGCTGCACATGAATCTCTATGACTTTTTTACCGCCGAAGTAAGCCGGAAAGCAGGATTAATCAAAAAACAGGGCGAGGGAAATCCCGTAATTTCAAGCCTGGAATATGATTCCCGAAAAGTACAGAAAGGAAGTCTGTACTTTGCCCTGCCGGGTCTCCATACAGACGGCCATGCTTATATTGACGATGTACTGGCAAAGGGAGCCGGAGTTGTTGTTCATCAGCACGAACTGAATATAAAGGATTTTTGCAATGCAGGAATTCCGGAACAAACACTCCGGGATACTGTCTTTATCCGTGTAGCAGATTCCCGTTTTGCCATGTCATCTATTGCTGCTTCATATTACGGATTTCCGGCAGAAAAAATAGTCCTTGTCGGCGTTACCGGCACGGAAGGAAAAAGCACCACGGTTTATTTAATTTGGCAGCTTCTGCGCCTTGCAGGAAAAAAGGCCGGGTTTATTTCCACGGTACAGTACAGTGACGGTTTTGATGTGCAGTGGAACCCGGAACATCAAACTACACCGGAAGCAACAGCCATACACGTACGTCTTTCGGAAATGGTAAAAAACGGCGCCGAATTTGCGGTAATCGAAGCAAGTTCCCATGGGCTTTCCCCGCGGACAAACAGGCTGGGCGACGTTAATTTTGATGCGGCGGTAATGACTACGGTAACTCACGAGCACCTGGAATTCCACGGCAGTTGGGAACAGTACCGGGACGACAAGGCAAATCTTTTCCGTTCGCTGGACAAGCGGGCGGCATCCGAAACAACCCGTGCTGCGGCAAAAGAGTTCCAGCCTTTTGGCGTGATTAATGCTGACGATAAAAGCGCTTCCTGGTTTGCTGAAGCAACCAGACAAAAAACAGTTATGTTCAGTACGGCCATGCAGAACAATACGGCAGATTTACGCCTTGTCTCGATAAATAGCAGCGCCAAAGGCAATTGCTATGAAGTATACAGCGCCGCAAACGGTAAAACATTTACCGTGGAAGACCAGCTTCCCGGCGCTTTTAACTCAGGCAATGTTCTTGCCGCTCTTCTTGTTGTATCGGAATTACTGAATACACCGGCGGAACAACTGGTTTCTTTTGTTCGTTCACTAACGCCGGTACGCGGCCGGATGACCGGGGTAAACCGCGGTCAGAACTTTGAAGTGCTGGTAGATTACGCCCATACTCCGTCATCTTTTAAAACTATTTTTCCTCCGCTTCGGGCGCTGATGGATCAAGGCGCAGCGAACGGAAGTTCGTGCGGCCGGATTATCGCTCTTTTTGGTTCAGCCGGGGAACGTGATACAAAAAAACGCAGCGAACAGGGAACCATTGCCGCACAGTATTCCGATATTGTGATCCTTTCCGACGAAGATCCCCGAGGCGAAGATCCTATGGCTATACTGGAAGAAATCGCCGAGGGCTGCGAAGGCGTTACCGCTAACGATTCAACCCTGCGTTTAAAGATGTGCCGTAACGAAACACTCTTCCTGATTCCCGACAGACCAGCCGCTATACGGAAAGCTTTTTCCCTGGCTAAGCCGGGCGACCTGGTGCTTCTTTTGGGGAAGGGTCATGAAAATTCAATCATCTATAAAGACTTTACAATGAAGTATGATGAAATTGCCGAAGCGGAAAAAGCGCTGGATGAATTATTGCACTAAGACGTACTTTATTGAACTTTTTTTATTAGTTCCCTATACATACTATTCATTATGAGCTGATAATTGTGCAATTACGTCCACTGTTTTTTGCATTATAAAGCGACTTATCAGCTGAATTGTATAAATCGTTAATATCATGCGGAATACCGCATTGTGCTATATGTATTCCAATACTAACCGTTATATACGGCACTACTAAAGATTTTTCATGCGGTATATTCAAGTTCCGTATTATCTGGTTTACATATATACCCATATCATTTGCTTCTGAATAATTTTCTATATGCCATAACATGGCAAATTCTTCCCCTCCGATTCTGGCGGTATATATACCCTTGCTTTTCTTCAGATTATTCAGCGCTTTTCCAATTTCGCAAAGACATTCATCACCTTTGGGATGTCCGTAATGATCATTGTAATTTTTAAAATAATCAATATCAAGAATAGCAATACACATAAATTTATCAGACGGACGATGATACAAGATATACCTTTGAAGTGTCTGCATAAAATCCCTGCGATTTTTAAGCTGAGTTAATGCGTCTATTGTATTTTCTGTTTCCAATTTACTAATATTCAATGCGGATATCATTCTGTGCATTATTATCTGCCAGCCAAAAATCAGGCTGATTGCTACGGCGAAAAGAGCATTTTGCATATCAAGTAACCAAACTGTCGGATTTTTAAACAATATAACGGCAGTTATGTAAAGAATCATTACGGCAAGCGTAAGGCAAAGGTATAATACAGGTGAAACAACGTATGGAAATAATGCACATATAAGGATACCAATAAAAATTCCGGCAATCTTTTCCGTCATATACCATACAGCCAGATAAAAACCAATAAACATTACATTTGCGTAATATAAAAGAATTAATGCAAGAACAAGTCTGTTGCTTATCTGTTTTCCATTCTTATATTGACGATATTTATACATTGAAAAAACAGAAATAATTAAAGATACAATAATTGTTACGCCATGAAATGATGCCTTAATATAGTTTTTTTCGGCAGCTATTGCAAAAACCGTAAAAAGTACAGATAAAACAACAACGGTAATATTTGTATAGATTAAATCTATAATGTTTCTGGGAAACAGTATGCCCATACATTTTCTGTAATCGTTTTGTCCAAGCCTATAATAGCGCCATTTATAATACAATTTCCTCATAAATCCCCTGTTATTCTGATTTTTCCCTTTTTCAGCCATCCGGGAACAAGGCTTAACACAAAGGCAAAAGGAATGACCAGCGCCTGCGCAGGCTGGTTTTGCTGATAAAAAGCGGGAAAGAACCGGATTACAATGGAAAGGATTCCTCCCAGAAAAATTATCGTCCACAATCCGCACAGTATACGCTCAGCTTTTTGGCGCTTTTGCTGATTCCTGCCAAAAGCAAAAATAAACCCAAAAGGAACGGCAGCAAAGAGCAATGGGTTTATAAACAGAAGGTTGGCGTTGTGGTAGGTATAATCGTGTGTGGTAAAAAAACTCATAAAGAAGAGAAGGGAGCCCATTACGCCAAAGGCCAATCCTGCAATGGCCTGGGTAAATCCCAATACATATCGTGTACCCTCTGTAGTTTTAAAAAACCACAGCTTTCCGGTACGCTTTGTGCCCGGAATAATTCCTGCTGCCCTTAATCGTAAAACTCCAAACATAACAGCAAGGCTCAGTCCCACCAGTAATTCTTTTATCCAGTATTTTTGGGGAATCTCCAAAGTACCGGGCCGGCCTTCTGAACGGTTTATCACTTCTATATTTGAAACAAGTTTCCGCTCCGTACCGTCATCATCAATATACCTAAAGTCCTTAATACAAAGGCCGTTTTCCGAAGGAAGGAACATCTCGTCCCAGACGGTAATCGGCAGGTCGCCTTCCTGCCCCATTAAAAAACTTATAAACCAGTCCCAGAAAGGAGAAAACCAGGTATGGCGGCGCATATGCTGGCGCAGGGTAAAACGGCCCGGCGCTTCTCCGTATTGGGCTTTAAAAGCCCCCCCCACTGCCATGTCGATTATATCTCTTACTCTGGTGGCGCAATTATCATTAAACATGTGATACAGGTAATCCCTGTTTTCGGGCAATACGATGGTTTCCGCAAAAAGAAGAAGTTCCGCTTTTGCCTCAGGGCTCAGGTCCAGGGTGTAGAGTGTTACATCCAGGTTTTCGTTTATAACACGGGAAAGGGTATATTCGGCAGGTGTGGCCATACAACAGTAAAGCATCCTGCCAAAAGCAAAATCATAATAAAAATCTTCGGCATCAAAAGAAAAAACTCCCCAATCAAAAAACCGGTTTTTTCCGGTAAGGGTATCTTCAATTATAATGCCTATGTGTCCCCACCAGATATATATTTCATCACCCGGACCGCAAACAGCCATTTTTACCGTTAAATACTTTCCCCGGGCAGCAAGATTGGAGAGAGAATCACCTGTTGTTGTTTCTCCAAAATCAACCTCGCTTTCCCGGGCCGGAATGGGAAAAGCAATAATAAAAATGAGTACTATTCCGGCCAAAAACTTATTCACGGTCTTTCTATTGTGCCATAAAAGCTGTTATAATTACTACTATGAATAAAAAAATCATTGTTATTCTTTTTATGTGCCTTGTGGGTTCAGTTTTTCTTTGGGCAGATACACCTGTCCCTCCTCCCTGGATTTACGGTCAGTGGCAGACTATTATTGAAGGCGAAAACGGGGAAACAGATGTTCTCCTTCTTATCTTTCTGCCGGGGGATATTCTGATAAACAGCGCCAGTGTAAAAGAAATGATCCAGGAAGGGTACATTACCAGCTTTGAACAGCAAATTGCCAACAATATTTATACCGTACGATTTGAATATGCCAATGGATTTTGGTGGGAAGAAAGTTTTCCCATGCCCATTATGACATCGGTCTACATTGATAAAACCTATGGCGATGATGATTATTCAACGATAACCTATCAGTTCCTTCCTCTGGGAATGACACCTCATACGTATGAAGTGCCGAATGATTTTGAGTGAATGGTAACCTAAGAAACACTCTTCTAACCATTTATTTACCATGAAGGGACAAGGCTGTGGGCAGCGGGTGATGTCCCTTTATTTTAATCGCTTTGGCTAACTGCTCCTTGATCCCTGCGTGAGGAATTTTGGGTTGATGCCATAAGGTTCGGATCCAGCCTGGATCAGCGATCAAATACAGGCTGAGGGCTCACCGGGGTACAAAAACGTAACGAACTGAGGTCTTACGTTCTCCGCACAATAAAATCCTGAGGTGTTTTCCAATGCTGCTCCGCTGCTTTCTCTGCCAGTTTTTGCAGGTATTCCTGAACCCTGAAAGCAGCTTCATTTTGTTTTTTCTTTTGTTTTTCCCAGGTTCCGCTGGCTTTTAAAATCCAGGACTGGGTATTGTCTTTGAAATATGCTCCCAAAATGTTTTTAAGTTCTTCCCGTATCCCTTCATCAAGAACAGGGATAAGGAGTTCCACCCGGCGTTCCAGATTACGGGGCATCCAGTCGGCGCTGGAAATAAAAAATTCTTCGGCGCCGCCATTGTTAAAGTACAGGATGCGGGAATGTTCCAAAAATTGATCAATAATACTTATAACCTGGATATTTTCGGACAACCCTTTTCTTCCCGGCGCCAGAGTACAAATTCCCCTAACATTAAGGCTGATTTTTACCCCCGCCTGTGATGCCCGGTAAAGAGCCGCGGCAACATCGTCATCTGCCAGGGTATTAATTTTTGCCACGATCCTTCCGGTTGAACCCTCTTTTGCCCGTTTTGCTTCTCTGTCTATCAGCTCTATCAGTCTTTGCTTTAACTGACGTGGCGCCATTACCAGCGTATGCATGGGAAGAAGAGCGGAATAACCGGACAACATATTAAAGAACAGGGCGGCATCGCGTCCTAAATCTTCTCTGCAGCTGAAAAGACAAAGATCGCTGTATGCACGGGCTGTTTTGTCGTTGTAATTCCCCGTAGAAAAATGAAGATACTGAACCAATCCTGCAGTTTCCCTGCGTATTACCTGGCAGATTTTTGCATGTACCTTAAGTTTGGCAAGGCCATAGACAACAATTACGCCGGCCTTTTCCAACTCCTTTGCCCAGGAAATATTCCGTTCTTCGTCAAAGCGGGCTTTTAATTCTACCAGCGCCGTTACATGCTTTCCGTTCAGGGCAGCTTGTTTTAATGCTTCTATTATTGGAGAACGACCGCTTGTTCTGTACAATGTTGTTTTTATGGATATTACTTCCGGATCGGAGGCGGCTTCTTCAAAAAAACGGATTACAGGATCAAAGGACTGATAGGGCAGGGTTAAGAGTACATCTCCCGCTCTGATTGTTTCCCAGACAGAGGTTTCCGGATGGAAAGCAGGGTGTGCAAAAGGCTTGGGGAATTTTCGCTTAAGATTTTCAAACCCCTGAGTCTTTACAAGGCTGCCCAATGTTGCAAGATTAAGCGGGCCGGAGGAGGAAAAAAGATCCTCTGCGGAAAGATCCAAATGCCCGGTAATGGCGTTTATTATTTTGGAGCTGTTTTCGTTTTCTGTTGAAGTATCCCATAGAGAATAGATCATCCTTACAGCCATTGATCGATCCCTTTTAACAAGTACTTCTTCCATAGCTTCCATAAAATCATCATCACGTTTTTCGTCCACGGAAAAATCCGCATCACGGTGTATCCTGAAAAGGAGCCGTTCCTTTACTTCGTAGCCCGGAAAAAATGAGTCACCCCACAGCATAAGAAGATCGTCCAACAGCGCCCAGCGTTGTTTTGAGCTGTTTTCCGCATCAAGACGGATAATGCGATCAAGAATGGGAGGAATCCCAACAATTGAAATATGCTGCCCTGTTTCGGAAGGCTGCGGATTTTCGGAGCTAATTGCCGTTTCAAGAAGGAATGCGCCGTAAAGGATTCCGCTGGTAATGGATGGCGTTGTTTTTGTTTGTACTGAAGAAAGCGGCCGTTCACCCTGTTCGTCCGTAAACCGGGAAGAATCATTGTCATTGGCTGCCGCCGGACCGAAACGCAAGGGAGTTAAGATTGGCAGGATTTCCCGTTTAAAAAACGGTCTAAGGTAAGCGGTCTCGTCGGCTGTATACGGAGGCCGCCGCAGTTCCAGACCCCCTGCAGCCAGGGCGGGGAATACTTCTTCGTTTAAACATTTGTAGAGTTTTGCAAAGCTCTCTTGTATCAATGCGGATGCGTCCTGAAGCACCTGGGCGGCATTTCCGGCATAATTATCCGATAACAATGCATGTTTAAGGGCGGCAATGCGTATCATAAAAAATTCATCAAAATTGGATGTTGCTATTGAAATAAAACGGAATCGTTCCAGAGGAGGCAGGTCTTTTCTGAGCGCCTCTTCCAAAACCCGGGTGTTGTAATTAATCCAGGATAATTCCCTGTCTAAATATTCTGTCATGCACATACCGCCTCCTGGCGGTAAACTATAATAATTTCCTTACGCTCGAGGGTCAAAGACCCTCATATTAACATCACCTTATACCCAAATACATCCTGAAACAAATCCGCTTTTTCTTTAAGTCCCATCTGTTCCAGAGGAAAATCACTGTAGCCGTATCTTCTTTCTGCCGTAACGGAATTTTCTTTATCTGATAGATTACTGCCGCCGCTGCGGATGATTAATGTTTCTTCCCGTTTTTCTATAACAAGATCGCCGATTCGCTGCAGATGACTTCGATCCATTGCATCGGCTATGCGCAGTATTGCGGCAATTTTAAGCACTATCATCCTTTCTTCTCTCTGAAGGGCGATATATTCTATATGAGCAGGAGAGGGAAGTTCATCCCGGTGGTAGCGGATTACATTGCCGATAATGTCCAGTTCTTCCTGTTTAAGGCCGAAGATTTCCGAATTTGTTACAATGTATTGGCCGTGCAGTTGATGCCGTGAACCCCGAATGAACATTCCTATGTCGTGAAGGAGGGCAGCTATTTCCAGCAGCATTCGTTCATGCTCGCCCATGCCGTGTTCTTTTGTCAGAGCGTCAAAGAGGGCAAGGCACAATTCCGTAACATGGCGGTTGTGCGCTTCGTCAAAGTGATATTTACGTCCCAGATTAAGTGCGGAAGCGATAACCTGGGAATAAAAATCATCCTGCAATTTCCGGTCTATGCCTCTGACAAGGCTTATCAGATAGCCTTCGCGTATTGACACTTCCGGCACTGCAAGTTCTTCCGCTGCCAGCCGTTCCATAAAGGTACGGTAGATTACAAGTCCCGGCACAAATCCTTCTGCATCAACAAAGGGTATACCCAGACGGCGGACACAATCTTCTACCGAATAATTTTCGACGGATTTGACAAAGCGGAAAAAATCATCTCTGGTAATTATTTTACAGCGTTCGTTCAGTGTCTTTCCGATTTGACGGGCTGCCTGCTGTGCGTCTGAACCGGTCGCAGCCAAAGTACGGATATTGGAAAGGTCCAGTTCTTCGTTAAGAAAATCCTGAGCGTTATGCACGTTTTCGTTCAGGTATCGTTCTGTAAAGCGAGCCGACCCGGTGCCCTGCCGGACTTTTTGATCGATAAGAATGGTACCCAGTTTCAGGCTGTGAGCGGCTACCATTTTTCCCCGCCGCAGCAGCATGATTTCCGTTGAACCGCCGCCAACATCCAGTATCATTGAATTGGATCGCCAGAATTGCGGAAGGTTGTTTTTTATTGCAAAGCGTACCGCCAGATACACCAGGCGGTTTTCTTCGATTCCTTCGATAATTTCTATGTCCAGTCCTGTTTCCCGGCTTAACCTGTCGGTAATAATATCCCGGTTGCGTGCAGCCCGGACAGCGCTTGTAGCTATAATGTGAACATCTTCTTTTTGTATTCCCCATGCACCCAGTTGTTCTTTAAAACCCTGAAGCACCGAAAGACATTCCACAAACGATTCCCTGCTGACCGCCCCTGAGGTAAAAACATCCCTGCCCAGCGCCACCGGTTTTCCCGACTGATCCAGAATACGCCATTCTCCCGCATGATTGTATTCGACAAGGAGGAGCCGTATACCGGTAGAGCCTATCTCAATAACCGCGACGGGGTGGGGATTTTCCATCAATATTAAGTATATTTTATATAGAAAGAAATATCCATATTTGTTTAATCCCAGGTAAGCCGGCCGTCTCCGGTAATTGGTATTTTGTCTCCCAAATACCGGGGTTTTGGTTTTGTTACAATGGATAATCCTTCTTTAACCAATATGGGAAAATTGATGCGTTCAGTTCATTACATTGGGGATTTATAGCAATCATTGCAGAGATTTAAAGTTACGGGTATAGTATTACCATGACCGGAAAAGAACTGCTGCAGAAACTTGAAGAACCTTCTTCCCTGTCGATCTTTGAAAAACTCTATGGAACGGAAAGAACGGTAACAGACAAAAAACGTTATGTTTCTTTAATAGAAACCCTGCTTTCAGAAAAAGATTTTCCCTGCATTATCTTTCCGGAAGCAAAAGGAAACCTCCGGCTTTTTACCGCAGCAGGCCGCACGGAATTGGGAGGCAACCACACGGACCATAACCAGGGCCGGGTTCTTGCGGCGGCAATACAACTGGATCAGGCCGCTGTTGTTGCGCAAAGAACCGACAACCGTATTTTTTTTCGTTCAACAGGTTACCCTGATGTTATTGTCGAACTTGCCGGCGAAGACGGACAGCCCGACCTTGAACCTAAAGAAAATGAAAAAGGAAAAACCGAATCTCTTGTCCGAGGTATTGCAGCGGAGTTTGCAAACAGAGGAGCGGTAGTAAAAGGTTTTACCGTTAATGCCGATTCTACGGTATTGCCCGGTTCGGGCCTTTCTTCTTCTGCGGCGGTGGAAGTACTTTTCGGAAGAATAATCAACAATTTATACTACGGGGGTAAATGCAGTTCTCTGGAAATCGCCCAAATAGGACAAAAAGCGGAAAACATCTACTTTGGAAAACCCTGCGGCCTTATGGATCAAACTGCCTGTGCATACGGAGGAGCGGTTGCTATTGACTTTGCCGATCCCGCAAAACCTCTGGTCAGGCAAGTTGATGTTGACTTATCTTCTGCAGGGTATGTTCTTTGTGTAGTAAACACCAGAGGAAGCCATGCCGACCTGACACCTGACTATGCTGCTATCCCGGCTGAGATGAAGGCAGTAGCTGCTTATTTTGGCAAAGAAGTGCTGCGTGAATGTACAAAAGAAATAATAGAGAAAAATGCACCGGATATACGGCAGAAGCTGGGAGACCGGGCACTGCTGCGAGCGTTCCATTTTTTTGACGAAAACCAGCGGGCCGCAGAAATGCATACTGCGCTGGAAAAATTTACAGATGTTTCTGCAAAACAGGAAGCAATCAAAAACTATATAAAGCTGGTTAATGAATCCGGAGACTCATCCTGGGAACTGCTGCAAAATGTTTACTCAACACAGAATACTAAAGAACAGGGGATTACCGTAGCCTTGGCTTTAACCAGAAATTTCCTTCAGACCAGGTCTTTACAGGGCGCATGCCGTGTTCATGGCGGCGGTTTTGCCGGAACAATTCAGGCTTACATCCCCGTAAATGCGCTGGAAAGCTATCGTTCTGTAATGGATGGAATTTTCGGCGCCGGGTCGGTTACGATTCTGCAGATACGTCCCGTGGGTGCAGAAGAATTGATCGTATAAAACGAATGTTATCCTCCTTAATCACCATTATGCATAAAATAATATTCAGGTCTTTTTATTTCGGCAACCGGCATCTTTAATAACGGTGCAAAAAAATATTCTTTATAATCTTCGAATTCTTCAATATCATCAGATTCAGATTCAGATTCAGGAACTTCCTCTTCTTCCTCCATGTCTTCTTCGGCAGGCGGAAGAATTAGTGGCTCTTTGGATTCTTCCGGTTCTATTTTTGCAGGTTCAGGTTCAGGTTCAGCTTCAACAGGTTTTACATCATTACCCTTGCCGGTATATTCCCTGATTACAACCTCCTTAAAGCCGGCATTGCCTAACCGATCAACAGCGTGTCGTACTTCGGCGGCTTTAACCAAAACAAACACCCGGACAAGATCACCTTTCTTTTCACATTGAGGTACAAAACCGTTCCTTGTTAATATACCGGAAGCCTTGCTTACATTGGCCGCAAGACGATACGCGCCGATTTGCAACTGATATAATTTTCCCGTATCGGTTTTGGGAACAATCCCGATTACCTTAATACTCTGGGCAAAAGAAACAGTGCAAAGCATCAGAAGGGTTTGGAAAAAGAAAAGTCTTTTAAAAATGGTATTATTCATGCCTTTCCTCTGATTCGGTCTTTGCAGCAGCCTGCTGATCCGAGGCAGACTGTGACGGACCTGATGATTGTGCCGGAGAAGCGCTTTGATTTGCCGGAGCAGGTGAATCTGCAGGGGCAAATGCCGGAATTAACGGTTGTACTTTTAATCCCGCAGAATCGATCCCTTCTTTAGTCCGGGTAAGTATTCCTTCCAGGGCAGAATCTGCAGGTTGCTGAACACCGTTAATTAATTCATAAAACCCTCCGGTTGTTTTAAGATACACATGGGTTTTATTGTCACCGTAATAAATATCCCTGATCATAAAAATCGCATCAGCCACATACCAAATTCGAAATCTGGCTATAATAAGGCCATTGTTGATATGCTGAAACAGTACGGCTTTAACTTCATCATTCCGGGAACTGATCTGGAATTCATCAAAATCGTTGTTCGGCCCGTTCCGCTTGGAAGTAGCTGTAAATGCGCCCGGAGCATAATCCGCAATAATACTGATATTTTTTAAAAGGCCGTCTTGTTTCGAATCAAAAAGCATATCCCAAAAAGCTTTGGTTACCCTGCCGTCCTGCGGAAAACCCATAAAGTACTGTATTATCTTAACCGATCCTTCGGTTAAAGGACCGTACCAGCCGTCGGCGGCTCCGGTTTTTCTGAACCCCAGTGATAAAAGCCGCCGCTGAACCCTGGTAACATCGGGTCCGTTCATCCTGCTGCGCTGCAACTGGATTACCCGGGAAAAATTCTGCGCATCCAGACTGGACAACGCGGTAATCAGCAAAAGAATAAGAATTGCAATAAAAGATTTTTTCACAATATTCAATACCCCTTATTCTGCTTCGGAATCCAATTCTTCAAATTCTTCCTGTTCCACACTTTCCAGTTTTTTGGTAATCTGTACAGCCATTTTTTTACCGATTACACCGGGCAGGCACAAAAATTTCTTTTTATTTCCAACATTGAGCGAGTAATGATCTCCGACCCGTACATTGTACAAATTGATAATGTCGCCGATCCGCAGGGTTACAACCTCTTTTATGGGAAGCTGAATCCGGCCTATTTCGGCGGTAACGGGAACATCCACCGTAGTCAGTTTTTCTTTTAGAACAGCCAGGTTCTCTGTGGTAGTGGTACGCCGGGCAGACGAATACCAGAACTGTACCGACAGCTTGTTCACTATCGGCTCTATCGTCAGATACGGTATGCAGAAATTCATCATCCCTTCCACATCCCCTACCTTCGTTTCCAGTGTTACCAATACCACC
>WRIX01000072.1 GCA_009782495.1 Treponema sp. | reverse complement strand
AATTAACAAGGGTCTTGTTTTTGTCCGGCAGGCGGTTAAAAAGTAGGAAAGTATGAAGGGGACAGTGTATTCAATAGAAGGCAAGGAACTCCGTACCATTGAATTGGACGATGCCGTTTTCGGCCTGCCGGTAAACGACGATGTGATCTGGTATGCAATAAACAACGAGC
Organism: Treponema sp.; assembly: GCA_009782495.1. Taxonomy (GTDB): domain Bacteria; phylum Spirochaetota; class Spirochaetia; order Treponematales; family Breznakiellaceae; genus WRIV01. Next base: position 12,268 of record WRIX01000072.1, on the reverse strand, counting down.
TTGCCAATAAAAGGCTGGGAACCGCTTCGACCAAAGATCGGGGCGAAATTCATGGTTCCAATGCCAAACCATATAAGCAAAAAGGAACAGGACGCGCCCGGCGGGGGGATAAAAAATCACCGCTTCTTGTCGGAGGCGGAACGATCTTTGGACCAAAACCAAGGGATTTTTCCTATTCAATTCCCAAAAAAGCAAAGCGCCTGGCAATGAAGACGATCCTTTCCCTTAAAGCGCAAAGCGACGCTCTTAAGGTAGTGGAAGATTTTTCCATTGATTCCTGCAAAACAAAAGAGCTGGCTAAATTACTGGGAAATTTCGGCGAACCGACACGTACCGTCTTGATCCTTAAAGATGATGATTTCCGCCTTAAACGCGCCGCCGCCAATATTCCCTGGCTTTCATACCTGTCTTATAACCGCTTGCGTGCGCACGACCTTTTTTACGGCCGCCGGGTGCTGCTTCTGGAAACAGCGGCAAAAAACCTGAGCGATTTTTACAACAGCGCAAAACATGATGCGGAGGCCGGTACATGAAATACGAATCCATATTAATCGAACCGGTCCTTTCGGAAAAAGCAAATATACTGCGTGAACAGGGCAAGTATGTTTTTAAAGTTGATCCAAGGGCAACCAAACCGGAAATAAAAGAAGCTGTTCGGAAACTTTTTAATGTGAATCCTGTTTCCTGTACAGTATTAAATATGGGAGGCAAACCCAAAAGGCTGCGAAACAGGCCTGGTTATACCTCATCGTGGAAAAAAGCCGTGGTGCGGCTGGCAAAAGACGAAAAGATCGGCATTTTTGAGGGTGTATAATTATGGGCATTAAAACATTTAAACCGATCACCGCCGGTATGCGGCAATGGACCAGCCTTGATTTTTCCGAGCTGACAAAAAAAACCAAGCCGGAAAAATCCCTTACTGCAGGCCGTGCAGAACGGGCAGGCCGCGATTGGAACGGACGTATCAGTGTCCGTCATAAAGGCGGAGGCCACAAACGCCGCTACCGGACGATTGACTTTAAACGGAACAAACTCGGTGTTCCCGGTAAAGTTGTTACCATTGAATACGATCCCAACAGGAGCGCCAATATAGCGCTTATTCATTATGCAGACGGAGACAAACGATACATCATTTCTCCCAAGGGGCTTGGTGTAGGAAACACCGTTAAAGCAGGGCCCGATGCTCCCATTGAGCCGGGAAATGCACTGCCCCTGGAAAATATTCCTCTTGGTTTTACCGTTCACAATGTTGAACTTACCCTTGGCAAGGGCGCACAGATGGTTCGCTCGGCAGGATCGGGCGCGCTTGTCGCAGCTAAAGAAGGGGACTATGTAACGGTAAAATTGCCTTCCGGTGAAATGCGTATGATCTTTAAAAAATGCTATGCAACCATTGGTACGGTTGGGAACGAAGATCACATGAATGTAACCAGGGGCAAGGCAGGCCGCAAACGCTGGCTCGGTGTCCGGCCCACAGTTCGCGGCATGGCCATGAACCCCGTGGATCATCCCCACGGAGGCGGCGAAGGAAAGAGCAAGGGTATTCATCCGGTTACTCCCTGGGGACAGCCCACGAAGGGATATAAAACCCGGAAAAAACATAAACCATCCTCGCGGTTTGTTGTAAGCCGCAGGAAGAAAAAATAGTAAATTTATCTGACCGCTTGTAAGTGGTCAGAAGGAGTTGGAGTGTCGAGATCGATTAAGAAGGGGCCCTTTATCGAAAAGAGCCTTTACAAAAAGGTACTTGAGATGAGCAAGGCCGGGGACAGGAGAATGATAAAAACCTATTCCCGCTGTTCGACGATCATCCCCGAAATGGTAGGGGGTACGATCTCCGTATACAACGGCAAAGCCTGGGTTCCTGTATACATTACGGAAAACCTTGTTGGCCATAAGCTGGGGGAATTTTCCCCAACCCGGATCTTCAGGGGGCATGCGGGTTCAGACAAGAAGGCGGTTAAAAAATAATGGCAAAGACAGCAGCGCTTGCCGGCAAAGCCGGCGCAATGACCCCAAAAGTTTTTAAGGCCGAATCACGTTTTATCATTACCTCTCCTTCCAAAATCAGGCCGGTGGCGGATCTTGTGCGCCGCAAAAGTTATCCCGACGCAATGGCAATGCTGGAAAATATGCCTCATAAAGGCGCCAGGCTTCTCCGTAAAACAGTTAAATCTGCTGCAGGTAATGCCCTGGATCAAAACAAAAAACTGGACGAAGACATGCTTTACATCAAGGATGTTCAGATTAACGAAGGCCCGCGGATGAAGCGGATTTGGTTTCGGGGCCGGGGCCGTGCGGATATGCTCTTTAAAAGAATGTGCCACATTGTTGTGGTGATAGATGAGGCGGGGAAATAATGGGACAAAAAGTTAACCCAACCGGATTGCGGATAGGAATAAATAAGACCTGGAATTCTCACTGGTATGTTGATCCAAGGGAATATGCCAGCACCCTGCACGAAGATCTTAAGCTAAGAAATTTTATTCTTAAAATGCCGGAATGCAAAGGAGCGGATATTGCAGAACTGGAAATAATCCGCCATCCGCAGCGTATTACCATTGTAATTCACACAGCCCGGCCGGGAGTAATTATCGGCGTTAAGGGCGCAAACATAGAAAAGATTGGCAGCGATCTGCAAAAGCTTGTTTCAAAAAAAGTGCAGATTAAAATAAAAGAAGTGCGCAACGCAGACAATAATGCCCAGATTGTAGCACAGAATATAGCCCGTCAGCTTTTGGCCCGGAGTAGTTTCCGCCGGACAATGAAGCAGGCTATTTCCAATGCGATCAAAAAGGGCAACGCCCAGGGAATCAAGGTACGTCTTTCGGGGCGTCTGGGAGGAGCGGAAATGTCCCGGACAGAAGAAGCAAAAGAAGGACGGATTCCCCTTCATACACTCCGGGCGGATATTGATTATGGTTTTGCCGAAGCCCATACAACTTTTGGAGCTATTGGTGTAAAGGTTTGGGTATATAACGGCATGAAATACGGCAAGGAGCAGAAGGAAGATGCCGGAGCCCTTGTACGGAAACGGCGGGAAAGAGTTCCCGCAAAGGCATAGGGAGTAGATATGCTTAGTCCCAAGCGTGTAAGGCACCGTAAGGTACAGCGGGGAAATATGCCCGGCAATGCAACACGGGGAAATACCGTAGTCTTCGGTGATTACGGACTTATTGCCCTGGACAGGATGTGGATCACCAATCGCCAGATAGAAGCTGCCCGTATTGCCATGAACCGTCATGTAAAACGCGGGGGAAAGCTTTGGATTCGCATTTTCCCCGATAAACCCTATTCCAAGAAACCTGCGGAAACCCGCATGGGAAAGGGAAAAGGTGCCCCCGAATACTGGGTGGCGGTAGTTAAACCCGGTACGGTGATGTTTGAACTGGGGGGCATAGATAAAAAACTTGCGGAAGAAGCCATGATGCTGGCAGGGTCAAAGCTGCCCATTAAAACCAAGTTTGTTGCCCGCAGAGATTTTGAGTTGGCTTAATGATGCTTCACATTATTAAGCAAAAGTACGCAGCGAGGAGTGAAGCGTGAAGAATTCTTTTAAGAACCTGTCTTTTCAGGAATTAAAGGCAAAGCGCGACGAGCTTTCAAAAAAATATATGGATTTCCGGTTTCAGATGGTTATTGGGCATGTAGATAATCCGCTGCAAAAACGGGTAATGCGCCGTCAGATTGCACGTCTTAATACTTTAATTTCAGCGCAGGAATCGTTGAATTCGGCAAAGGAAGCTTTGTCTGATTTGGCGGCGAAGAAGAAGGCATAGCATGGAAAAGAAAGCCAGGAGCGGAAAAAGGGAATTTGTCGGGGTGGTAAAAAGCGACAAAATGGATAAAACCATTGTTGTTGCAGTGGAAAGCAAAACCCTGCATCCGCTCTATAAAAAGTACGTTACGCGGATTAAGCGCCTAAAGGCTCATGATGAAAAAAACAACGCCAAAACCGGCGATCGTGTGCGTGTAATGGAATGTAAACCGATCAGCAAAGAAAAATGCTGGAATCTTGTGGAAGTCCTGGAACGGGCGCGTTAAGGAAGGAGTCAGGCATGGTACAGGTAGAAACCTTTCTGAATGTTGCCGATAATTCGGGAGCCAAGATCGTCCAGTGCATTAAAGTGCTTGGCGGTACAAAACGAAAATATGCAGGCATTGGGGATATTATTGTAGTTGCGGTAAAAGACGCACTGCCTGCTTCGGCGATTAAAAAAGGCTCTGTAGAAAAGGCCGTTGTCGTCCGTATTCACAAAGAATACCGCCGGCAGGACGGGACTTATATACGTTTTGACGACAATGCCTGCGTGCTTATCGACGCCGCACGCAATCCAAAGGGTAAGCGGGTATTCGGGCCTGTTGCCAGGGAACTCAGGGAAACGGCCGAGTATATGAAGATTGTTTCTCTGGCGCCGGAAGTTTTGTAAAGGATGATTAGGGAGTTGCAACTGCCGAAAAGGAAAACTTATGAATGAAGCGCATAAATATAAACTAAAAAAAGAAGACACAGTCCAGATCACCGCCGGTAAAGACAAGGGCAAACGCGGGCGAATCCTTAAAATTCTCCGTGACAAAGACCGGATCCTGGTGGAAGGGCTTAACATGGTTAAGAAAACCAAAAAGAAGCGCAGCCAGCAGGACCGGGGAGGCATTGCGGAAATTGAAGCGGCGATCCACTCATCAAATGTAATGATTATTTGCAAAAAATGCGGCCCTGTTCGCATAGGTTATAAACTCAGCAGCGAAAAAGATCCCAAAACCGGGAAGATTGTTAAAACACGGGTTTGCAGAAAATGCGGGGAGGCTCTGTAATGGCTGATTATGTACCCCGGCTTAAAAAGATTTATAAGGAACAGATAGCCCCCGAGATTCTTAAGGAATTCGGCTATAAAACTCCAATGCAGATTCCGCGGCTGGAAAAGATCGTTGTTAGCATGGGGGTAGGAGAAGCGCTGCAGAACAAGAAACTCCTTGATGCTGCAATCAGCGACCTTACCACGATCACCGGACAAAAGGCGGTAAAAACAAAAGCCCGTAAAAGTATAGCCAACTTTAAGATCAGGGCGGGGCAGGAGATTGGCGCAAAGGTAACACTGCGGGGATCGATGATGTATGAATTTCTGGACCGGCTGATTAATGCGGCTCTGCCCCGTGTAAAGGACTTCCGCGGCGTAAACCAAAATGCCTTTGACGGCCACGGAAACTATTCTTTGGGGATTACCGAACAGATAATCTTTCCGGAAATTGATTTTGATAAAATAGAAAGGGTAGCGGGACTTAATATTGTCATTGTTACAACAGCCAGAACCGATGCGGAAGCCAAGGCTTTCCTTGCCAAGTTCGGCATGCCCTTTAGAAAATAGCATGATTTTTTGTGTGAGGTGGTGAATGGCAAGAAAGGCAATGATTATAAAGGCTCTGCGGACGCCTAAATATAAAACCAGGAAGGTTAACCGCTGCAGGATCTGCGGACGGGCCAGGGGTTACCTTAGAAAATTTGAGATGTGCCGTCTTTGTTTTCGTAAACTTGCGAACGAGGGACTTATTCCCGGCGTCACTAAATCCAGTTGGTAGGAGAGAAGGATGAGCGTTACCGATCCTGTTGCGGATATGCTGACCAAAATCCGGAATGCCGGAATGGCAAAGCATGAAAAGGTTGATATTCCTACCTCAAAATTAAAACTTGAGATAGTAAAGATCCTGAAAACCGAAGGGTATATCAAGAACTTTAAAAAAGTAAGCAATGAAGGCGCAAATACCATCCGGGTCTTCCTTAAATACGATGATGAAACAGGGCCTGTTATTCATGGAATCGAAAAGGTAAGCAAACCCGGAAGGCGTGTGTATACGGGGTACCAGAATATGCCCCGGGTTTTTAACGGATACGGTACGCTTATCGTTTCCACTTCCCAGGGGGTAACTACCGGGAAAAAAGCCGCCGAGAAAAAAGTCGGCGGCGAGATTATCTGTACCGTTTGGTAATAGATGCATGAAACTTCGTTTCATGTTCGATTTAACTGTGCGGCGGTGCCGCACTAGATAGAGGTTAGAAGGTATGTCGAGGATTGGAAAAATACCGGTTAAGGTTCCTCAGGGCGTAAAGGTGAATTTTCTGGAAGGAATAATCACCGTGGAAGGTCCAAAGGGAAAACTGACCCAAAAATATCACCCCTGTATAAGCTTTGAGCCGCAGGGTGAAGAAATTGTAATAAGCCGTGCTGATGAACAAAAGCAGACAAAAGCGTTCCACGGTCTTTACCGGAACCTTTTGAATAATATGGTTACCGGTGTTTCAGCAGGCTTTAGCAAAACCCTGGTGATATCCGGAGTCGGATACAAGGCAGATGTTCAGGGAAAACTATTGGTAATGAGTTTGGGATTTTCGAACGATATCTATGTGGGAATTCCCGAAGGATTAAGCGTTGCCGCAGAAGGATCAAAAGTAACCGTTTCCGGCATAGACAAGCAGCAGGTAGGTGAATTCGCCGCCCAGGTGCGGAAACTCCGGAAACCCGAGCCGTACAAGGGCAAGGGGATTCGGTACGAAAACGAGCAGATCCGGCGTAAGGTCGGAAAATCCGGTGTAAAGTGATAAGGAAGAATTATGCTGCGTAAGATGTTGGAAAAAGACCGGAAGAGGCTGAAACGGAGAATTCATATCCGCAAAGATATTTCCGGAACGGCGGAAAGGCCGCGTTTAACCGTTACAAGAAGCAATAAAGCCCTTTATATGCAGGTTATAGACGATACCAAAGGGCAAACTTTGGCTGCAGTTTCCACACTGGAAAAAGATCTGCGGAACATAAAACCCACTGTTGCCGGGGCGGCAGAGCTTGGGGAAATAATGGGAAAGCGGCTTGCAGAAAAGAACATTACAACCGTTGTGTTTGACAGGAACGGTTATTTATATCATGGCCTGGTAAAAGCCATGGCGGACGGAACCCGGAAAGCCGGGGTTAAGTTTTAGGGGGCTAAATGGAGCATGGAAGAGAAGGCCGCAGGGACAGGGATCGCGACAGAGGCCAGGAAAAAGAAAAAGAATTTATTGAAAAGCTCGTTAAGCTGAACAGAACCGCCAAGGTTGTAAAGGGAGGCCGCAGGTTTTCCTTTTCAGCCCTTACCGTAGTGGGAGACAGAAAAGGCAACGTGGGTTTTGGTTTTGGCAAGGCTAATGATGTATCGGAAGCGATACGCAAGAGTATAGACAAGGCAAAACGAAGTCTGGTAAAGCTGCCGATTAAAAACGGAACAATACCCCATGAAATCCAGGGAGCCTTTAAAGCTTCCAGAGTATATTTAAAACCGGCCTGTTCCGGGACGGGAATTATAGCCGGAGGGCCGGTACGGGCAATTATGGAAGCAGGAGGCGTTACCGATGTGCTTTCCAAATCGATCGGCGCTTCCAGCCAGTACAATGTAGTTAAGGCAACTTTCGAAGGCATTAGCCGGATGATGGACGCCAGGGCGCTGTCAAGAGCCAGAGGTAAATCCATTAAGGAACTGTGGGGCTGATATGGCGCAAAAAATAAAAATTACCTTAATTCGCAGTACAATAGGAAGGCTTCCCGCACAGCGGGCTACAGTTCGTTCTCTGGGTTTGCGGAAAATTGGTTCCAGCAATGTACTGGATGTAAACCCTTCGGTACTGGGAATGGTTAAAAAAGTATCCCACCTTATTTCGGTGGAAGAGGTATAGCGATGCACGACTTTAATTTACATGCCCCGGAAGGCGCCAATAAAAAGAAACGTATTCTTGGCAGGGGCCAGGGTTCCGGCAGGGGTACCACTTCCGGCAAGGGGCATAAGGGTCAGAAGGCACGATCCGGCGGCAAGACTTATACCGGGTTTGAAGGAGGGCAGATGCCCCTCTACCGGCGGCTTGCACAGCGCGGTTTTTCCAATTACCCCTTTAAGAAAGAATATCAGGTGGTAAACATTTCCGAAATAGAAAAACGTTTTGCAGACGGAGATACAATCGACGCGGCTGCTCTTTACAATAAAAGGCTTGCTAAAGGGCCCGTGCCGGTAAAGATCCTGGGAAACGGAAAATTAAGTAAAAAACTTACCGTAAAAGTACCTGCCATTTCTGCTTCCGCAAAAGAAAAGATCGAAAAGGCAGGCGGAACCGTAGAATGTACCGTTCCGGAGGCCGCTAAAAAGCCGGCTGTTTCGGCGGCCGGTAAAAATAACAAGAAAAAGGCATAGTAATGGCAAATCCGCTGGTTGGTATTTTCAGGGTTAAGGAACTCAGGGAACGCATTTTCTTTACCATGATGCTTCTTTTGGTTTTCCGTGTAGGGGCAGTGCTTCCCATACCGGGAATTAATGTTTCGCTCCTGACAAATTATTTTACTTCTCAGCAAGACTCGGGAAATGCCATTGTCGATTACCTTGACTTCTTTGCCGGCGGCGCTTTTTCCAATTTTTCCGTCTTTATGCTGGGAATTATGCCGTACATCTCCATGTCGATAATCATGCAGCTTCTTATAATTGTTTTTCCTTCCTTAAAAAAACTGTCGCAGGAAGAGGGGGGAAGAAAGAAAATACAGAGTTACCAGCGGCTTGGCACGGTTGCTGTTTGTGTTGTTCAGTCTTTTGCCATTACCCAGTATGCCAGAGCCATTGCCCGGCAGGTAGAAGGAGAATTTTTTACCATTCCCAATTTTGCTTTCTTTTCGATAATTGCCGTCCTGACCGTTACTACCGGTACAATGTTCCTAATGTGGATGGGTGAACAAATTACCAAGCGCGGTATTGGGAACGGCATATCGCTCCTGATCTTTGCCGGTATTGTTGCCAGGCTTCCCCATGCGGTATGGGAACTGGGTCAGCAGGTGTGGAGAGGCGATCAAAACCCTGTTTTTGTTGCAGTGGTTTTTGTCATGTTTGTTGCGGTGGTAGCGCTGGTGGTTTTCGAACAGCAGGGACAACGGAAAATTTCCGTGCATTATGCAAAGCGTATTGTTGGCCGGCGTATGTATGGCGCCCAAAATACCTATATTCCATTTAAGATTAACCCTTCCGGAGTAATTCCGGTAATTTTTGCATCATCCATTCTGACCTTTCCCATACAAATTGCATCAATGATAGGGCAGAATGTAGCCTGGCTTGGGGCTTTGTCAAGGATTCTGACCCCGCGGGGCACGCTTTACAATGTTCTGTATGTACTGTTAATAGTCTTTTTTGCGTATTTCTATACCCAGGTTAGTTTAAACCCCGTAGAAATAGCCAAGAATATCCGGGAGAACGGCGGATCGATTCCCGGTATCAGAACGGAACGTATTGAGGAATACCTTACCAAGATACTCAACCGTATCGTTTTGCCCGGTTCGCTTTATTTGGCGGTAATAGCCGTTTTGCCCACAATAATTCAGTATATTTTTAAGTTTCCGTCTTCCATCTCGTACCTCATGGGCGGTACATCCCTTTTGATCCTGGTGGGAGTGGATCTTGACACGATGAGTCAGGTGGAAAGTTTGCTGAAAATGCATCATCACGAAGGTTTGACCAGAAAGGGCCGCCTCCGTGGAAGGAATTTATAACATGAAAGTTCGAACCAGTGTTAAACCGATTTGCGACAAGTGCAAGGTAATTAAACGGAACGGGATAATCCGTATTATCTGCAAGAATCCCAAGCATAAACAGAAACAAGGATAGGACAGGTATGGCACGTATAGCGGGAATCGACCTCCCCAACAAACACGTTAATATCGCATTAACCTATATTTTCGGTATTGGCAGATCCAGCGCCAATGAGATCTGCGAAAAGGCAAAAATCGATCCATTAAGGCTTATAAATGATCTTTCGCAGGAAGAACTGGCCGAGTTGCGCCGTCTTATAGAGAACGATTACAAGGTAGAGGGCCGCCTTAGAACCGAAGTTGCCCTGAATATCAAGCGGCTTATGGATATTGGCTGCTACCGGGGTCTCAGACACAGAAAAGGCCTGCCCTTACGGGGACAAAGGACACGGACCAATGCCCGCACGCGCAAGGGCAAGAAGAAAACCGTGGCCGGCAAGAAAAAATAGGGCGTAATCAGGACCCTGAATATAACGGAGGATGTGAGTGGCTGGTGCTTCAAAGAAGAAGAAAGAAAAAAAATCGGTATATGAGGGAAACGTATACATCCAGGCTACGTTTAACAATACCATTGTTACGATTACCGATCTTATGGGCAACGCTATTTCCTGGGCCAGTTCGGGAGGGCTTAATTTTCGGGGCGCCAAAAAATCAACCCCATTTGCCGCTCAATCGGTAACGGAAACAGCCGCCCAAAAGGCCATGCAGGTGGGTTTAAGGGAAGTTCATGTATACGTAAAGGGGCCCGGAATTGGCCGGGAATCCGCCATCAGACAGCTTGGCGTACTGGGCATCAAGGTAAAGTCGATCAACGATGTAACACCAATTCCCCATAACGGCTGCAGACCGCGTAAAACCCGCCGTATATAAGGAGTTTAATAATGGCAAGATATACCGGGCCTGTGTGCCGCCTGTGCCGGGCAGAGTCCAAAAAGCTGATGCTTAAAGGGGAGCGGTGCAAGAGCGACAAATGCGCAATTAACAGAAAGAGGCCTGCTCCCGGCAAGGATCCCAAGGGAAGAATGGGAAAGAGAAGCGATTACGGCGTACAGCTCCGCGAAAAGCAAAAGCTCCGCCGGATTTACGGTATGCAGGAAAGGCAGTTTAACCTGTTTTTCCAAAGAGCCCTGCGTATGGCCGGCATTACCGGCGAGAATCTCTTTGTACTGCTGGAACGGCGGCTGGATAATGTTGTTTACCGTCTTCGCTTTGCTTCAAGCAGAAGCCAGGCCCGGCAGATCGTACTTCACGGTCATGTTGAGGTAAACGGAAAACGGGTAAGTATTCCGTCATACCTAATAAAACCGGAAGATGAAATCAGCATCCGGGATGGAAGCAAAAGCATGGTTATTATCAAGGAAGCTCTTAAAGAATTCGGCAAGAGCGGTGTAATGCCCTGGTTCCATCTGGATCCGGACACTATGAAAGGCAAATTCCTTGCTTCTCCGCGGCGCAGTGACATTACAGACCTTGCGGATATCAGGGAACAGATGATCGTAGAGTACTATTCTAAATAGGAGTCATCATGAAACTTCGTTTCATGTTCGATTTAATTGTGCCGCCGCGCCGGCAAACCGGCGATGCTGCACTATGTAGGAGTTACTATGGCCCGTAAGAATCTGCTTCAGGGATTCAAGCGTCCCAAAGGCATTACCTTTGAACATGGTGAGCAAAAACCGAATTATGGTAAATTTATTGCTGCTCCTTTTCAGCCAGGCTTTGGTACAACCGTAGGGAATACCCTGCGGCGTGTCCTGCTTTCGTCAATACAGGGCTTTGCCATTACAGCAGTTAAGGTAACTTCGTACGATGTTAACGGGAATGCACATGCTGTATCCTCTGAATTTGAAAGTATTCCCAACATCATGGAAGATACCCTGGAAGTGATTAATAATCTTAAGCAAGTCCGCCTGCGTCTGCCTGCGGATATGGAACAGGTTGTTCTTACCTACGAATGGTCGGGAAAAAACACCATTAAGAGTGAAGATTTTGAAAAAGAAGGCCAGGTAGAGGTGCTTAATACCGGGCGCCATATTATGACCTTAATGGACAACGCCCATGTTGAATTTGAAGTTCAGATAGACCTGGGAAGGGGATATGTTCCGTCAGAGGTAAACGAACATTATGTAGATGTAATCGGAACCATACCGCTTGACGCTATTTTTTCTCCGGTTAAAAAAGTCAAGTATGCCGTGGAACCCACGCGTGTCGGACAGCGCAGCGATTACGACAAACTTGTGCTGGAAATCTGGACAGACGGGACAATTAAGCCCGACGATGCCCTTGCCGAAGCGGCAAAGATCGCCAAGGATCATTTTTCCGTATTTATTAACTTTGACGAAAACAGCCTTGGTTCGGATCTGGACGACGATCCGGATGACGAAAGAATCAGACAAATTCTTAATACACCCGTTGAGGAACTGGAACTTTCCGTCCGCTCTTCCAACTGTCTTAAAAACGCCAATATTAAAACCATCGGGGAGCTGACCAGGAAAACCGAAGACGATATTGCGAAAACACGGAATTTCGGAAAGAAATCGCTTCAGGAGATAAAAGAAAAACTAAAAGAATGGAATCTGGGATTGGGGATTACCGATGTTAATGTGCTGCGGAATGCGGTCAGGAATGTACCCCAGAAGGAAGTAGAAGATGAAACATAAAAGAGGCTTTAATCCTCTGGAGCG
>WRIX01000071.1 GCA_009782495.1 Treponema sp. | reverse complement strand
CCTCCGTGAGATGTACCCAGTTCTGCAATAATAAATGGTGATTTTTTCTCCATTTAGCTACTTTACATTTTTTACCAAAAGAGGTATACTTCAAATATTGAATTTAAATTATTCTTCAGAATGAGGAGTTAGCATGAAGAATCTTAAATGTGATGTGTGTAATAAAGACATTACAACAGCAATCAATCAGCGCAGTTATTTCCACATGGCCAATAGGGATCTCTGTGAAGCATGCCATGATCAAATGGAATTCATTGTAAAACCCGTGGTCAGGACCAAACAGCCCTTTAATTATGAATGGTACGACAGACTGGTTCGGGATTCAATCGAAAAGGCTATTGCTAAGGGTAAGTGGGAAACCCGTTAACCATACGTGAAAGCAAGAGGCTTCCTGTCGATAGGATTGCCTCTTGTTTCCCTGAATTTTCATGTCTCATACTTAAACTCATAATGTAGATGAATACCTCAGGAAAGGAGTAGTTATGTCCGGCCATAGTAAATGGGCTACTATTAAACATGCAAAAGGCGCCGCAGATGCAAAGCGGGGCCAGATATTTACCAAGTTAATTAAAGAAATTTCCATCGCTGCCCGTATGGGCGGAGGAGACCTTAACGGAAACCCCAGGTTACGGACTGCCGTTTTAAAAGCCAGAGGCGCCAATATGCCCAAAGACAATATTGACCGGGCAATAAAAAAAGGTACGGGGGAGTTGGATGGAGTCAACTATGAAGAGTTGACTTACGAAGCATACGCAGGCGGAGGAGTAGGACTCCTTATCGAAGTTCTTACCGACAATAAAAACCGGGTTGCGGCAGATGTCCGGAACATTCTTACAAGAGCGGGCGGAGAACTGGCCAAAGCCGGCTCGGTAACAAGGCTTTTTAAGCGCCAGGGAGTAATCCATCTTGACGGAGAAAAATACACCGAAGATCAGGTAATGGAAGCCGCTCTGGAAGGCGGTGCGGAAGACGTATCGGCAGACGGAGGAATAGTTGAAGTTACCAGCGCTCCTGAAGATTTTGAAGCGGTAATGGAAAGCCTGAGCGCCAAAAATTTTGAAACGCTCAGCGCCGAAATAAGCATGGTTGCAGAAGCGGAAGTAACCCTGGATAACGACGCTACCGCCAAGGCGCTGCGGATGATAGACAAGCTGGAAGAAAACGACGATGTCCAGAATGTATATCACAATATGGCGCTTCCCGAAGGTTTTATTCCTGAGTAATTTGTATAAACCAGGGTGAAACGGCGTATCATTGGCATTGATCCCGGCCTGGCATCTACCGGCTGGGGCATCGTTGACTATGAAAAAAGCCGCATAAAATATCTGGCACACGGCTGCATTGTAACAGAAGCTGCTTTGCCCCGGGTAGAGCGGCTTTTTAAAATTTACCGCGAGATCAATAACGTACTGGATACCTATATTCCTTCGGAAGCCGCTATGGAAACATTGTACTTTGGAAAAAATGTTTCAAGCGCAATTGCTGTTGCGGAAGCACGGGGAGTACTCTCTTTGGCTATGGCTGAAAGAAACCTTCCATTAACGGAATGCACACCCAATCAAATAAAACAGGCTGTAACAGGAGTAAAGAAAGCAGAAAAGGAACAGGTTCAGGAAATGGTTGCGCTAATATTGGGATTGCCGGTAATTCCCGCTCCCGATCATGCGGCAGATGCTCTGGGAGCTGCAATCTGCGCTGCACATGGAAGTATAAAAGAAATGGGCTCATCAAAAAGATGAGCCCGCTGTTACATTAAGAACTTATTCGTAAACAACAGCCTGAACTTCGGGGGTGTCAAGATTGGCCTTGTCTGCCCAAACAAAACCGGAGTCGATGTGGTTAGGCAATGATTCACCTTTAAGAGCTTTTATTGCAGCTTCTACAGTTCTGTATCCCATACCAACCGGATTCTGCTGTACGGCGCCGTACATAAGGCCGGAACGAATGGCATCCAGCTGAAGTTTGCCGGAGTCAAATCCGATTACAATTAACTGACCCGCAATACCTAACTCGGTAACCGCATTTACTACACCGATAGCCGAGCCTTCGTTGGCGCCATAGTAACCTTTAAGATCGGGGTTGCCATTAATAACGGCTTTGGCAATGTCGGCAGACCTAAGGTGATCTCCGCCGCCGTATTGTACGTCAACAACTTCGATGTTGGGATATTTTGACTTCATTTGCTCCAGAAATCCGTCCCGCCGTTCAATGCCGGTACGGCTGGTCTGGTCATGAACAATGACAGCCACCTTGCCGCTGCCGCCAATTGCTTCCGCCATTTTGTCCGCAGCCATTGCCGCAGCATTTTTATTGTTGGTAGATACGGTGGTAAGGGGGATGTCGGAGTCTACGCCGGAGTCAAAAGCAATTACCGGAATTTTGGCCTGCTGAAGCAGAGGGATAGCAGCTTTACTGTCAAGAGCCGCAAAACCCAGAGCTGCGGGTTTCTTTCCCAGTTCGGTTTGAAGCATTTCCATTTGCTTGTCAACCTGGGATTCGCTTTCAGGACCGATAAAGTTAATTTCGACATCAAAATCTCTTGCCGCTTGTTCAGCGCCTTGCTTTACAGCCTGCCAGAATTGATGCTGGAATCCTTTTGATACCAGGGGAATATAGGTTTTCCCTCCGGATTGTCCTCCCCCTGATTGTGAACAGGCAATAAATATACCTGCTGCAATTGCAAGACAAAGGATCAACAACACTGTTTTTTTCATTTTTTCCTCCATTCGGATAACGAAATTCCATGAAAACTTCATGGTTTATTTTCTGCGGTAATACCGCCGAAAACCTATTTAATTCGCCGGCGTGCAATATCCATATAAACGGCGCCGATAACGATTAGGCCCGTAACCACCATCTGCCATTCCTGGGGAACCGAAAGAATACGCAGGCCGTTGGTCAGTACCGTAATGATAAAGGCTCCGATAATCGTTCCCAAAATACTGCCTTCTCCGCCGGAAAGCGAAGACCCGCCGATTACAGCCGCGGCAATTGCATCCATCTCATAGCCGGGCCCCAGGGCAGGCTGCGCCGAACTGAGGCGGCTGGCCATAACAATGCCTGCAATGCTAAAGAACGCGCCGCTTAAACTGTAAATTCCCATTTTCCATAAATCGGTGTTTATACCTGATAACCGGGCCGATTCTTCGTTAGATCCGATTGCAAAGGTATATCTGCCCAGTATTGTTTTGCTAAGGATAAAACCTGCAATAATCGCAGCAATAAAAAATATCACAACCCCGGAAGGAATTCCAAATATTACTTTTAAAGCGATGTTGGAAAAGCCTTCGACTTCTGTAAGATAAACGGGCTTCATACCGGAAATAATCAGGTTTAACCCTTTTGTAATGTTCATCATGCCCAATGTTGCTATAAAAGGCGGTAATTTAAGTTTTGCAATAAACGTACCGTTAACAAAGCCGCACAGTGCACCGCAAACAACTGTTAATGCCAGTCCTATAAAGACGGGAAAATGAAATCTTGTAATAAAAACAGCGCACATTACCGAACAGAAGGTCATAACCGTGCCTATGGAAAGATCAATCCCTCCGGTAATAATAATAAAGGTTATCCCTACCGCAAGAATTCCATTTACCGCTGTTGCCAGAAGTATGGTATTCATGTTGCTATAGGTGCGAAAATTCGGCGTAAGAATTGAAAATACAATAATAAGCAAAATTAAGCTTGTAAATGCCAGAATTGTTTGAGTAGCTTTGGAATTAAATTTAAAGTTTTTCAGCATGGTTTAAACCTCACTTCCTTTTGTAGCAGTATTGTTCCTCAGAGTTGCATAGTACATTATTTTTTCCTGAGTGCTGTCTTCGTTTTTCATAATCGCCGTTACCTTTCCTTCGCACATAACAACAATTCTATGACTCATGCGGAGTATCTCCGGCAGTTCCGAAGAAATCATAATGATTGCTTTCCCCTGGTCGGAAAGTTCGTTAAGAAGTTTATATATTTCACTTTTTGCGCCGACATCAATTCCCCTTGTGGGCTCGTCAAAAATCAAAATGTCGCAATCCCGGACAAGCCACTTTCCTACGACCACTTTTTGCTGATTGCCGCCGGAAAGGTTTTTTGCCAGCTGATCAATCGACGGAGTTTTGGTATTGAGTTTTTCTACATATTCTTTTGTGGTTTCTTTTTCCTTTTGATTATTAATTATGCCCAAAGGATTGATAAATTTGGAAAGCGAAGCCATTACGGTGTTTGTTCTTACCGACATGCCCAATGCCAGGCCAAAAAGTTTTCGGTCTTCGGAAAGGTAGCCAATTCCAAGACGCACCGCATCTTTGGGGTGCTTAATATTTTCCGGCCTGCCTTTAACAATTATTTCACCTTTTTCTCTTTTGTCCGCTCCGAATATCAGGCGCATGGTTTCTGTACGGCCTGCGCCAAGCAAGCCCGCAAACCCCAGAATTTCTCCTTTATGAAGTTCAAACGAAACATCCTTAACCATCCGGCCGCGGTTTAAATTTTTTACCTCAAGAACAATTTCATTTTGCAATGTGTCTTCGTGCGGATGATGGCTTTCATAGATTTCCCTTCCGACCATTTGTGAAATAATCTGTTCGGTGGTGATATCCTTCATTGGCGTTGTAGCAATATACCTCCCGTCCCGCATAACGGTTACCGTATCGCAAATATGATGAAGCTCATCCATACGGTGTGAAATATACACAATACCTTTGCCCTGTTCGCGGAAGTTCCTGATTACCTTAAACAGCTCTTCAATTTCACTTTCGCTTAATGCGGAAGTCGGCTCGTCCATGATAAGCACTTCCGAATTATGGGAAAGCGCTTTGGCAATTTCAATCATTTGCTGCTGGGCAACGGTCAGATTTGAAACCTGAATTGCCGGATCAAGATTAAGGTTGATCGTTTTAAAAAGTTCCGCAGATTTCCGGTTTATTTCTGTATCGTCAACGAGAATTTTTAATCCTTTTTTTTGTTCACGGCCAATAAAAATATTTTGCGCGGCAGTTAAATGCCTCATCAGATTAAGTTCCTGATGTATAATACTGATACCTTTTAGCAGGGCCTGTTTGGTGTTGTGAAAATCAACTTCTTCTCCTTTAACAAGGATAGTCCCTTTGTCTTTTTTATATATTCCAGAAAGGACTTTCATTAAAGTTGATTTCCCGGCGCCGTTCTCGCCTACAAGCCCGTGTACTTCGCCTGATTTAAGCTTAAAACTGCAGTCATTAAGGGCTTTTACACCGGGAAACTGTTTGTCTATTCCCTTCATCTCTACAAGAAAATTACTCATGATTTACATCCCACCTTCTCTGCTTCCAAAAGCCATTCTGCACGGTATTGGTTTAATTCCGGGAAATCTAGTTTTTCCACTTCCCGGTAATCAATTTGAAAATCTGCGGCCAGATCCGAAAGACTTTTTCCCGTTACCGCCATCTTTGCAGTCATGGCCGCTCCCAGAGCGGTAGCTTCTGCAATATCGGTTAAAAAAACTTTATTGGACGGGAAAACAGAAGATAACAGCAAACTGTAAGATTGATCCTTGCGGAACCCGCCTTCGGTATAGATTTCACAACCCTTTTGTAAGCCTGTCCGTTCCAGCGCCGTAAGGGTTTGCATAACCAGAGAAATACGAAGCAGTGCAAAAACTGTTTCATAATCTGCAAAACAGGGGGGAATATTGTTTGACATATCATCAAAAAAATATTCCTTTCCGTTCTCAATAACACGCGCCCTGGAAGACGGAAACTGCCCGGAACCGGGGGTCAACTCGGGTAACAGGAATAACTTTTTTTCTTTCAGGATAGATCGGTACAGTGATTCGTTCCATCCGGGAATATCGGTCCTTTTATGCTGTTTCATAATAAGGCTTGACCAGGTTTCAAATTCCAGTCCCCCAAGGAAAATTGCCGTTTTTACCGGCTTTCCGAAAGCAGATATATTAAAAAACACTACCTTACCCAGTTCATCCGGAGCAAAGCCGTACTGTTCCATTGGGTTCATGATTACACACCATGTACCTGTAGAATTAAGTATAAAGCCCTGTTCTCCTTTTTTGGCAAAATGGGGAAGCAGCGCCGAATTGGAATCATGTATTCCCATGACAACAATGGTTTCTTCGGAAAGTCCTGTTTTTTCTGCAAATTCACCGGTAAGCGTACCCAGGATATCCCAGGATTTGTACAATTTATCCGGAATCAAAGATGCGATTCCCAAATCCCTTGCCACCGAAGAAAGGTTTTTATCCAAATGATCCCACAGATAGGTGTGGTTACCCATATAGGTACTTTCCGTCCCCGTGTTTCCGGTAAAACGCAACCCCCAATATTGAGGGTAGGGGAGTACGGAAACGGTATTGCTAAACAGATTGCTAAATTGTTCTTTTGCAAAGAATAAACCCTTTGCAGGATTTATCATTGCTTTGAATGCGGGGGTACCTGTTCGTGACTGAAGATCTTCGGGTTTTCCGAATTGTTCGTAAAACCGCCGGTGAAAATCCTCCCCCGGTTCATGTGTATAGTACACACAGGGAAGAGCGGGTTTTCCGTCCTTCCCCGTGCAGACAAAGGTAGCGCCGTGAGTAGTAACAGCGAGAGCTTTGATTGGGTACCGGGCGGCAAAATCTTTCAGGCATAATGTAAACCATGTTTCCATACCTTCCAGATCATGCGTTTCCAGACCGTTTACTGTTATCGGTGTAAAATTCCGGTACTTTGCATCCAATTGACAGAGAACATTGTCGTAAACGGCGACTTTTTTATTTGTCATCCCTATGTCAATTACCGCAATCGCGTATTCCACGTCTTTAACAACCTTCGCCTGTTATTTGTACATTGGTCCCAAAACAGAACAGGCTCTGTAATCCGCAGCTTCCTTATCCATTCCGAATGCATTCCAGAAACTGGGGCGGAAGATCTGTTCTTCCGGTAAGTTATGCATACATACTGGAATTCGCAGTATTGAACAGAGAGAAATTAAATCCGCCCCGATATGACCGTAGGAAATTGAACCGTGGTTGGCTCCCCAGTTGTTCATAACATCGTAGGCTGTCGTAAATGCGCCTTTACCGGTTACCCTTGGAGCAAACCATGTACATGGCCAGGTATAGTCGGTCCGCTTCCACAATATATCGGAAATATCATCAGGCAGATTTACTGTCCATCCTTCGGCAATCTGGATTACCGGCCCCAGACCCCTTACAATGTTAATACGGCTCATCGTTACCGGCATTTCCGCCCGCGTCAGAAACCTTGAAGAAAACCCTCCGCCCCGGAAATAACCGAAGTCCGCTGCATTCCAGGTAGTAGCATCAAGACAAGCATTCCTGTCCGCCTCGGACACATCCCAGAAAGGCTTCATTATGCCCTTTCCGTTTGAGTCTTTCATTTCTCCGCTTGCATCAATACATGATGCCCCGGAGTTGATCAGATGGAGTATTCCCCCTGCTTCTTTTGCAACACCGGCAAGATCATAACCTGTAGCGCGTTTAACCGCTTCCGGGCTCCAATAGGTTCTGACATCGGAAAAAATCTGGGCTGTTCCGGTAAGGAGCTTTCCAAAAAGCATTCCGGCTGCATTTAACGTATCATTCTCTGTTGCCAGGATATACGGTTCGCGGGATCCTTCCCAATCAAAGGAAGTGTTAAGCATAGATTCGGGGAAGTCACAGTTAGGGTAAAAATCTGTCCATTGCCGCTGTCCCTGAAAACCGCCGGCAATAGCGTTATGACCGGCCATCTCTTCCGCAAATTCTTCTTTCAGGCTGGAATTGCCGTTAAAAAGATCTTTGATGATGCACATCATCTTAACAACAAATTCCCAGGCTTTATCCTGTTCGGCTCTGGATCTCTGGAGTTCGGGAGGGTTTTTGTCAAACCCTTCTTTGCAATACTGTTTTGTCCAGGCCAGGGCTTTTTGATATTCTTTTTCGTCGTAGATTCCGTTTTCTATACGGCGGATAATTTCAACCTCATCCACGCTTTCCACCCGCATCCCCAGGTATTCTTCAAAGAATTCTGGATTGATGATCGAACCGGCTATGCCCATACATATTGATCCGATCTGTAAATAACTTTTTCCTTTCATTGTGGCGGCAGCTATTGATGCCCTTCCGAAACGCAGGAGCTTTTCCTGCACATCTTCGGGGATTCCCGTGTCATCGGCATTCTGCACATCGTGACCGTAAATGCCAAAGGCGGGAAGGCCTTTTTGTGCATGAGCTGCCAGTACCGAGGCCAGGTATACGGCGCCGGGTCTTTCGGTGCCGTTAAAACCCCAAACTCCCTTAATGGTGGAAGTATCCATATCCATAGTTTCAGACCCATAACACCAGCAGGGGGTTACGGTCAGGGTTATATCTACGCCTTCCCGGCGAAACTTATCGGCGCATGCCGCCGCTTCGGCAACCCGGCCTATGGTTGTATCGGCAATTATTACTTCGGCTTTTTCTCCGTTGGAATACCGCAGGTTTTTTTCAAAAAGTTCCTTGGCCGCTTTTGCCATGTTCATAGTCTGTTCTTCCAGAGATTCCCTGACCTTAAGCGGACCCCGGCGAGCGTCAATTGTCGGCCTGATTCCAATTTTGGGATATGCTCCCCGATAACGATTTTTCGCCATATTCTTCCTCCATATAAATTATATTATTTCAAAAAATAATTACAATAAACCTGATTTTCTACCCAAAAACAGGAGCCGTATTGCTCACTGTTACCGGAAGCCGGATTATCCTTTCTGCGGAATTTCCTTTGCAATTCCCGTTTCCGGCTCTTTTATCCCGTATTTTTTCTATGATCCGCTGACCGGCACGCCGCCCCATACCAACCGCATCCTGAGCCGCAGTGTATCTGCAAGCCGGTAAAAAAGGAGAAAACCAGGAAACATCAAAGCCGGCGATTACCGGATACTTTGCCTTCATATCCAAAAGGCAGCGTTCCATTCCAAGATGTACCAGCAGGTTCACCGCTACCATTGCTTCCGGCGGATCGGGTTTCTTCAGCAGGTTTTTCATGTGCTCATACCCGTCTTGTATCTCCATCCCCCCTAAACAGATAAGAGAAGGGTCGAGTTTAATTCCCGCTTCAGCCAGCGCTCTGCTGAATCCCAAAAGCCGTTCCCTTGCCGTCGAATACGTAATCTCCCCTCCGACAAAGGCAATCCTTGTAAAACCGTCTGACAGCAAAGCTTTGGTAAGCTGAAAAGTTCCTCCTTCGTTGTCCGATGTAACCGCATCCAGGCTGGTTCCTTCCACAATTCTGTCAACCATCACCATAGGCAAACCCCGGTCGGCCAGCACCTGAAGGTGATCTCCAAGAGTGCCAGAAGGAGTAATTATCATTCCGTCTACCATACGATCGGCCAGCATCAGAACCCGCTTTTTTTCTTCTTCAATTGAATTGAGCGAAGATGCAATCAGCATAGTATAACCGCATACGCTTAATTCCTGCTCAATCCCTTCGGCAACATCCATAAAAAAGTCATTGGACAGTTCCGGCAAAACCACAGCTACCGTCATGGTGGACTGGGTTTTAAGTCCGCGGGCTGCATAATTTAGCCTGTATCCCAGGTTGTTTGCCGCAGCTATAACCCGCAGCCGGGTTTTTTCCGCTACAGGACGAAAAGCTCCCCCTGCGGGATCCGCCAAATACACCGACAATGCCCGAGAGACAGTAGCGGTAGAAACCCCCGCTTCGTATGCTACATCTTTGATTGTTGCACCCATAGCACAGACCTTAAACCGTGTAAACGTTTACATGGTTTTATACCGGAATAACTCCCTTCTTTAGGATAATATTCCCGTATTTTACTGTTTCTCCTGTCATTACAATAGCATAAGCGGTTTTACACCTTTCATAGAAAGCAAAGCGCTCCATGCGTTCAACGGGCGGGGTGCCGGGCCAGCATTTGTCTATAACTTCCCGGAAGGATTTTTCCGTTTCGGGGTCAAGGTTGTCTCCGGGAACCGGCGCCATCATAATTACAGGGTTAGGGACATACGAATCAAGATTAATCAGGGCCAAAATTCCTTTTAAAAGAGCCGGAACCCGTATTCCATCGGCTCTTATTACACTTGAATTAAATGTATTGCCGGGAAAAAATGCATCCGCCAGCACCAATTCATCACCGTGGCCCATACGAATCAGCACATCCAGCAATTCTGGACTTATAACAGGATCGATACCTATTAACATAGTACCTCCAAATAACCAGGATGATATTATAATCCGGCACTTTTTCCGGTTTGTCAAGAAAAAAATGCAAACGTTTACATTTTTCTTATTTGGGGTTTGGTGATTGAGTTTTTATGAATTAAACAAACTGGGAGAGCGGAGATAATCCTCTGCAGAATAATCATTGAGCAATTTAGCCATTGAACCATTACTGGCAATGGTCCTGATCACCTTGGCGGAAAGCCCCGCCGAAGAGACAACTTCAAGGCCTGTGATATCTTTATTACCGGAACAGTCTACCGTATCGGTAACAATTATATGACTAAGGAGCTTTTCTTCCGAAAGCTTGTTTAACCGTTCAGTAACCGGAGGCGAAAAAACCGGATGAATCGCCATCAGGTTGATTTCTTTTGGATTCATACGTGCCAGAGCGCGTATCAGGGCAACGACCGACCCTGCCGTATCAATCATATCATCCACAATCCAAATTACTTTATCCTCGATAGGTTCGGCCGAAAGTATGTTTATGCACTCCACGGAGTTATGTCTGGAATAATCCCGTTGTTTATGGGCAACTACCAGGGGTACACCAAACGAATTGGCAAAACGGCGGGCAAGTTTTTCTCCGCCGGCGTCAACCGAGCAAAAGGCCCATGTATCCCGGACTTTACCATGCAAGGTTTCCAGATCCTTGATATACACATCGCAAAGCCGCAGTTTAAGCAATGAAATGGCAGGAATGTCATCGATTACACAACGGGTAGGATCGACCATAGCCTGGGATTTATCCGAGTGGAGCTGGTATGTAACAAAATGCTTCGCTCCCAGACTGGATAGAATTTTCAGGTGACCCCAAAGCCCTACAGAACTCCGCCGTGTTGTGCGGTCAGACCGGGAACAGGATATATACGGTTCAAAGACAATAATTTGCGCAGCCTGAGCCCTTTTTATGGCATCTACCGTATGATACAATTCCAGTTTAGCTTCATCCACATTTAGCCCGGCTTCATTCCTTGCACAGCTTGCAAAGAGGAAAACATCCTTTCCCCGTATGGAAGAGCCTACGACTACTTCTTTTTCACCATCAGCAAAACAATCTGTAGTGAGTAGGTCAATACCGTTTATGGAAGACGAAAAAGCGTTAAAACTGGGGAATTTTGTCACGATCTCCGCTACTCCGGCAGCGTAGGACTTCATGGTCCTGGTAGCGGTGATGACAAATTCATTCATACCGTACACAGGTTACCATGAATTTCCTGATGGTACAAGAGCGATCCTGCCTGGTTTGCCATAAGTAAAGATTACCCGGGAGTATAGGAAAAGTACTTAAAATCAGCTACAGCCTCGTATCTGGCCGTATCCACACAGAACATCCCTATAAAGGCTCCTGTAAATCCTAAAGAATCAAACTCATCGGAAAGGACAGTGCTGTCAAGAGACGAACCTGCATTGGTGTATGTTTTACCGTCAGTGGAATAACTAAAGCTTCCCTGTTGTTCACGTACAGTAAGGCGAAGATAAAGCGGGCCTTCGGGTACAGCGGGACCTTCTTCATGTAAAAACTGGCCTGCTGTCATCGAGAGAACAGACAGTACACGGCCCTTGTTTTCATTCCTGCTTTCGTTATGAGTCAGAGTAAACAGGTATTGATTCCGTTCGTCATAACGCCAGCAAAGTCCGGCAAGTTCCTGAAAACTTTGCGGGGTAAATTCCAGGCAGGTTTCGGCTGTAAAAGAAAAGTCCTGCTGCCGGCGGGCAAGGAGCGTCTGGCCGTATGCCGAGACAGGGGACTGGCCCCCCCGGAGTCTGAGATAACCGGGCCTGGAAGTGAGCGAAAAGCGGAGGGGATCCATCGGGGTACGCAGGGTTTTAAAATCACCGTGAATGGCCTGGCTATCAAAGGTATAGATCCGGCTCTTGTCTGCGGAATCGGGCGCTTTAAGATTCACCGGCGCTTCAAATGTGTCGGTTGGATGGTTCTGCCGTGTTCCTTCTTCGCCTTTTATGTATGGCCAATCATCATGCCAGACCATTTCCGATATGGATGTCTCTCTGCCCAGAACACAATGGTTTGTTCCCGGCAATGGCCGGCCGCAAAGATAGGCAAGATAATACCGGCCATCGGGTGTTTCGCACCAACTTGCATGACCGGCTTTTTGCAGATATTGTTCCGGTTTATCCCGGGAACTAATCAGCGGATTGGAAGGATGTACTTCGTATGGGCCTTCAATGGAACGTGACCGTGCCAGAGTAGCGGCATGTCCGTAGCATGTTCCTCCTTCTGCAGTAAGCAGGTAATGCCATCCGTTGCGTTTGTAAAGATGAGGGCCTTCCACACACATGATTGATGTGCCTTTGAAGATCTTCCGCACAGCACCGACCAATTTTTTTTCGGTAGGGCTGTATTCCTGAAGAAGTATCCCCGTAAATTGGTATCCTTCGGGAACGGTTTTTTGACGGTAATCCCACTCCATGCTGACCAGCCATTTTTTACCATCGTCATCATGGAACAGGGACGGATCAAAACCGGAACAGGTCAGA
>WRIX01000070.1 GCA_009782495.1 Treponema sp. | reverse complement strand
AAAAAAACGGCATACGCTGGAATTCCTCCGTGAAATTCCGCACCTAAGAGGAAGGACAAATACCCTTGCTGCGGCAATGCGTGTTCGCAGTTGTCTTTCTTTTGCGACTCATCTTTTTTTCAGGGATCGCGGGTATCAATACCTTAATACACCCATAATTACAGGAAACGATGCCGAAGGGGCAGGGTCAATGTTCAGGGTAACAACCCTGGCGCTATCCGGTCCAAATCAGGCCAAACCAGTTGATTTTTCGGAAGATTTTTTTGGCAAAGAAGCTTTTCTTACCGTATCGGGCCAGTTAGAGGCGGAAAGTTATACCGCCGCACTTTCACGTGTTTACACGTTCGGCCCTACCTTCAGAGCTGAAAATTCAAACACCGCCCGGCACCTTGCCGAATTCTGGATGATAGAACCGGAAACAGCATTTTTCCGGCTTCCTGAAAACATGAAACTGGCGGAAGACTTTTTAAAATTTTGTTTTAAAACGGTTCTTGAAGAATGTGCCCAGGACATGGCGTTCTTTGACGAACGCATTGAAAAAGGACTTATCGAAACCCTGCAATCTGTTATTAAGGCGGACTTTGTACATTTAACCTATACCGATGCAATGGAAGAATTGGAAAAAGCTCAGCGGGCAAAAACGGATCTTTTTGAATTTAAGCCGTTTTGGGGCTGTGATCTCCAAAGTGAACATGAACGGTTCCTTACAGAACAGCTAATAAAAGGCCCGGTTATTGTTACAGATTATCCCAAAGAGATCAAAGCGTTTTATATGAAGATGAACGAAGACCAAAAAACAGTCCGTGCAATGGATGTACTGGTTCCCCGGCTGGGCGAAATCATCGGCGGTTCGGAAAGGGAAGACAACTTGTCCGCTCTGGAAAAACGCATGACCGAGCTGGGAATGGACGCTGAACATTACAGCTGGTATCTTGATCTTCGCCGTTATGGTACCTTTCCCCATTCAGGTTTTGGTTTAGGCTTGGAACGCCTTGTGCAATATGTAACGGGCATAGGAAATATCAGGGATGTGATCCCGTATCCCCGCGCCCCGGGTCAATTGATTTAACCGTGAGTTATAATAAATGATTTGCAGGCAAAAATTTTTATCGTTGCTATTGTTTCTCTCCCTTGCCATTCCCTGTTTTACAACTGAGTTTGACAGTCCGCTTTTTCCAGCCGCCCAGCCGCCGCTTGTTGCTACACGCTCGGCCGTCCTGTTGGATGCGGAAACGGGGACCGTTCTCTTTTCGCAAAATCCCAGCCTGGTAATTTCGCCGGCTTCGTTGACCAAACTTATGACCATACATCTGGCTCTGCGGGCCATTCGAACCGGCAAAGCTTCCGAGAACGACATTGTTGCATTACCGCCCGAAAGCTGGGCCGAAAATCAGCCTCCGCGTTCAAGCTTGATGTTCCTTGGAAGGAACCAAAAGGTAACACTGGGTGAACTTCTTTTGGGTATGGCGGTTTCATCGGGAAACGATGCGGCAGTAGCAACAGCGCTTCACCTTGCACCCACTATGGAAGCCTTTGTTGCAATGATGAACGCCGAAGCCGGCCGTTTGGGATTGCCGTCCACCCGTTTTACAGAACCGGCCGGTATCGCCCCGGAAAACACCACTACCGCAATGGATTATGCGATCTTCTGTAAAACATACGTTCATGAACATCCGGAAAGTTTGACCTTGCTTCATTCAATATCAACCTTTGCTTATCCCAGAGCAATCAACACAGCTCCCGACCTGCCCAGAACTATTGTACAAAACAACCGTAATGCCCTATTGAATCGTGTTTCCGGAGTAAACGGTCTTAAAACAGGGTACATACAAGAAGCAGGGTTCAATATAGCCCTGAGTGCCCATCGCGGAGAGATAAAGCTAATCGCCATACTCCTCGGCGCTTCTAACGAAGAAGAAAGAGACAGGGACAGCGAAGCGCTTCTTAACTGGGGTTTTGAGAATTTTAAAATATTGCATCCTGTTGCAGACCTTTTACCAACAGTAAGGATATGGAGCGGCAAGGAGAAATATGCCGCTCTTAGAATTACGGAAGATCTTCGCTTTACCGTTTCTTCCCGAAGAGCAGGCATAATCCTGATAGAAACTGAACTTACACCTTATTTAACAGCGCCGCTTGCCGAAGGCACACAGTGCGGCGAACTCATAATCAGCGATGAAATTGGCGAACTCCGCCGTATACCGCTTGTGTTGGAAAAAGAAGCAGCCAAAGGAAATTTTTTCCAGGTGTTTATCGACTCAATACGATTATTCTTTCAAAGACATTTTGGCAAGAAATGAAACAAGTTCTTCATTGCTCAACAGAGTTTTGGAACAAGCTCAATCATTCTGAATTAATTTAAGCACAGGTATTATTGGTTTTGTTAACTCAATCACTATGGGAAAATCAGACTTTTCCAGTCTAACCGTTTCACCGTCCATTTGAGCCAGAATGGGATGGCTTC
This sequence comes from Treponema sp., assembly GCA_009782495.1. Taxonomy (GTDB): domain Bacteria; phylum Spirochaetota; class Spirochaetia; order Treponematales; family Breznakiellaceae; genus WRIV01. The sequence goes on along the minus strand of WRIX01000070.1, from coordinate 10,525 downwards.
CTGTAATTTCTATACGGACGGCATTACATAAAATTGATTCTGGTTTGCCGATATGACCGCCTGAGCTAAAAAGATTTTTTAGCATTATCTTGCGGAACAGAGGCATTTGTTTTATCGCACAGACATTGCGGTCATCGGGAAGTATCATCTTATGAGAACCATAACTCCGCTTCCCGCTTATCCCCATAGCGCATAGGAGGAGCTTTTCCTTAAAGTTGATAACTTCTGCATTTTTTTCATCGTAACCCCGTACTTCCATAAAATCGACTTTATAGATGCTGTCATAAAGAAGTGCGGCAATATCCACCCAGAGTTTATATGAATCGCCGGGAAGCTTACCTTTCATTTTATTGGTCATGTGGGTAACAAAAGCATCCAGCCCTACCGAAAGTATGTTAAATGCCAAAAGCGGTTCGCCGTTGGGCCAGGTTTTACCCGTAACTGTGGAAAGTTTAATTCCGCAGTTTGTTTTAATTCCGGTTGGATTAATGAACAGTTTAAGGGCATCTTCCATTTCCCAGGCTTCGGCGCCATCATTCCCCGTTCCCAAAGGAAGCCGGATTATAACTAGTCTGGATAAAAGTGCAGAAGGCGCCTGATACAAAGTCTGGAGAACTTCCAGACTGGTACCGTCTCCGCCGGCAGTAATAAATAAATAAAAGGGGTCTTTTTCTTCTGCCATTTCCTGCAACAAAGCCTTACTGATTTCAGCCGCATTTCCCGGTCCTGTTGTGGAAACCAAACCGTAAATACCAAGCTTTCCCTTGCTGTCTTCTGAACTTTGCTGATGATTATCCCGGGTTTTGCTGAAAACAGAAGGACATGCGTCACTGCGTAAAGGATTATTACGGGCTTTTTCCAGGGTTTTATTCAGTGCATCCCGATGCTTTTTCCATCGCTTGTTGATGGTAAAACCTCCGGCGCTGGGGTTGGCTATAATTGTCCATCGCAGTGGTTTTCCGGGCGCAACAAGGCTGTGTGCAAGGATTTCCGAGAATATAGATCCGAATTCTGCCAATTTTGTCAGGGTTTTCCCCGAAGTATTTTCCTTCAATTTCGTAATCTCAGTAGATTTAGTTTACTTCCCCCGCATTTGATTCGTCAATGGTTTATCTTAATTATGGGTATACCCTGTTGACAAAGACCGGGTTTCTGGGTAGGGTATAGTTTCTTGGCGGACATGCGCCCCTTCGGGTCGTGTGCCGCAAGGAATTGTGTTTTTTTGTCGCCATTCGGCGACTTGGCGGCATAGCTCAGTTGGTAGAGCAAACGGCTCATATCCGTTCGGTCATAGGTCCGAGTCCTATTGCCGCTAAAGTTTACTGCAGGATTAATTGAGTTTTGCACCAAGTTAATCCAATCCAATATTTCCAAAAAAAGGCCGGTGAACTGGAGTTCAGCCGGCCCGCCCTTGAGGCATGTCGGAAATATAGTGATTTGGGAGGGGAACTACAGTTCCGACATTTTATCTATCGGTACTTTATTTTTTTTCTTTAACGCTAATGAATCCCCTGGCATAAAACCCGTATATCTGTCGCCTTGACAAAAACAGGGGAGTATGGTTACCTGATAAATGATGAGGGGATTCATATTTATAAGGCTTTCGGCGGTTTTTATCGTCCTTATAGCAGGGATTATAGGAATTGGCTTAGGCATATCTATTGCAGAAACCGGGAACATTGAAAGTACCGAAAACTATATAGACCTGAATCCTGCCCTGCCTACAAGGTTATTGGACGGTACCGGTGACCTGATAACCGAATTTTCCGCCGATGAAAAACGCGAACTTATTGCTTTAAGCGAACTTCCGCGGCATCTGATTCTTGCAGTGCTGGCCCGGGAAGATCCGGATTTTTATAACCACCGGGGCTTTAGCCTGAGGGCCATTTCAAGGGCTGCGTATGGGCAGATAACCGGAAGAACCCTGGGCGGCGGTTCTACCATTACCCAGCAGGTTGCGGGAACCCTCTATACCGACCGTACAGAAAAAACCATTTCCCGTAAAGTCAAGGAATTGTGGTGGGCGCTCCAAATGGAACGGCGGTACACCAAAAACGAAATCCTTGAGATCTACCTTAATCAAATGATAATGGGGCCGGGCACTTATGGGGTTGAAGCGGCAAGTAAGTATTTCTTTAACCACAGCGCCAGGGAATTAACACTGGCCGAGTCAGCCGTACTGGTTGTTCAACTTTCCAGTCCCACCAAGTATAATCCCATTATTAACCCAAATGAGGCAATGGACCGCCAAAGGTCGGTTTTGGACAAAATGGTAGAGCTGGGCTTTGCCACCAAAGAAGAGGCCGATATTTCTTTCGAAGAATACTGGGCTTCCTACGATCCAACCCGGTTAGGACTTTCAACATATTTTGCACGCGAAGATAAAGCTCCCTGGTTCAGCGAATATATTCGCCGCGAATTGGATAAGCTGATGTACGGAGAAATGGACTATTACCGCGACGGTTACATAGTCCGTACTACACTGGATCTCCGGTTCCAGCAATTGGCGGAAGCTGAAATGGCCGAAGGCATTGCCAAGGCCAACTCAATGTATAAAAGCAGTTCAGGATACGGAACAAGCAGGGCAGAGCGGGTATATGTACCTTTGGCAAATATGCTTACGCTTGTTTTTAATATCGAAGGTGTTTTTGCTGCCACAGAAAACCAGAATGAAATTAAAGCGGCCAATAAATACGGAAGGGATCTTAACCCGACAGTAGACCTCCTTTCACTGGTTTTTGATGTTCCGGAACTAAAACCAATGACGGCAGCATCCTACCGGCGGCTTAAATCATATACAGAAGAAAGCCTTGTAGAAGGGGCTTTGATAGTATTGGAAAACAATACAGGGCAGATCAAGGTTATTATTGGCGGTTCCCAGTACAACGAAACCAACCAGCTTATCCGTGCTACTCAGGCCAAGGTAATGCCGGGCAGCGCTTTTAAGCCCCTGTACTATTCGGCTGCTATTGATTCACGAAAATTTACCATGGCCACTCTGATTTACGATGCGCCTGTTGTTTTCTACGCCGCTACCGGAGAAGCCTACGTACCGAATAATTACCAGGGTACATGGAGAGGGCCGGTACTTCTTTACGAAGCTTTGGGACTTTCTCTGAATATCCCTTCACTAAAAATTCTTGACGGAATTGGTTTCGATGCAGCCATCGACAGATCTGCAGCCTTATTGGACGTTACAGAACCTGCCGATAAAGCACGTACTTTCCCCAGGGTTTACCCTTTGGGTTTGGGCATCATAGGAGTGTCGCCGCTGTCTATGGCCAGGGCATTTGCAATTTTTGCAAATCAGGGCAGGGCAGTTACGCCTTATGCAATTAAAACCGTGGAAGACCGTGACGGAAGGATCCTCATTAATTACGAACAGGATATACGTCAGAAAGAAGATGGTACTGCGATTCAGGTAATCTCTCCGCAGAACGCATATATAATGACACGGCTTGGCGCTAAAGCTATTGAAATGGGAACCCTTGCTTTTGGTTCCGGATATGGCGCCAAACTCAACGTAAAAGACGACAAAGGTGTTACTTACCGAATCCCCGCCGGCGGTAAAACCGGAACCACCCAAAACTGGTCCGATGCGTGGACAGTTGGTTATACTCCTTACTACACAATTGCAATCTGGTTTGGTTTTGATAAAGGCGGTAATTCCCTGGGGATGAATGTTTCGGGCGCCACCCTGGCAGGTCCGATTTGGGGTAATTTAATGCAGGAATACAACCAGGGACTTCCCCGGCGTGATTTCCCGCGGCCGGGAGGTGTTGTGGATGCTACGGTTTGCAGAGCTTCAGGATTACTTCCGAATTCCGCTTGTCCGGGCGGTATCACCCTGACCTTTCTTGCAGGAACAGTCCCAGAGGACCACTGTGATCAGCACGGAGTGGGAAGAAATTATATGTCTTCGGACGACATTGGAATGCCTGTAATTCCGGAAGCATTGCGATACCTTTTTGAAGGCAGCACAATGAACTTTAGCCCGGAAGACCCGGATATTCCTTTTCACTATGATCCTATTTGGGATTAATTAAAATTATCCGGGGCTGTTCAAAAATGTCAGATTTCGGAACAAGTTTATCCGGCTTTCTTTTCAAAATGTGAAAATTCCATGGAAAAGGTAGCCCGCCCCTGGCTCACGCTGCGCAGAGCGGTCATAAAACCGAACATCTTTGCCATAGGCGCTGTAGTTTTGATCTGATCGCTTTCCCCCCTGGAATCCATACTAAGCACTTGTCCTCCCCGCTGGGTTACAAGACTAATTACATCTCCTACAAATTCTTTAGGTGCAAAAAGATCTACAGCCATTATAGGTTCAAGCAGGAATGGTTCCGCTTCTTTTGCAGCTTCATCAAAACCCATACTGGCGCATGCTTCAAAAGCAAATTCAGTCCCGGTTAACTCCGAATATTCAATACCGGTCAGCGTAACCCCAACATCAATACACTGATAGCCCAAAAGTATTCCCGAAGCCATTGCTCCTTTTATTCCCCGTTCTACCGCGTCAAATATGGGGTCAGGAATTTTACCTTTATTATTAACAGAACAAAGATAATGGTTTCCCGAACCGCGCTTAAGCGGTTCCAGTTTAAGTGTAAGTGCAGCGGCGTTTTCCTTGCCTGCAATAACACGGGAAAAACGCTCTGTCCGTTCAACGGTTTTTGCTATTGATTCACGGTAGGTAACCTGCGGATTTCCGGCTCTTGCATGGAGGCCGTAATCCTTAAGAATTTTTGTTACCAGAACATCAAGATGAAGTTCACCCATACCGGAAATAATCAACTGTCCCGTTTCTTCGTTTTCTTTGGCGGTAAAGGTGGGATCTTCCCTGGAAAGTATCTCAAGAATTTCTTTAAGCTTGTCCCCTTCCGAAAGTGTTCTGGGTTCAAGTGATACCGAGATCACCGGCTCGGGAAACTGCATGGTATCAAGCAATACCGGCCAGCCTTCACTCCCTATTGTGTCTCCGGTTTGGGCAAATTTCATTCCTATAATTACCCCGATATCTCCCGCTGACAATTGATCCATAGGTTCCGATTTGTTGGAATGCATACGGAGTATCCGGTTGGCCCTTTCACGTTTGCGTTTGCCTACATTATAGAGTACGGCGCCGTTTTTGATGGTTCCCGAATACATTCTGACATAACAAAGACTTCCGGCTTCTCTTTCGTTCTGTATTTTAAATACCAGTCCCAGCGGAATTGCCTGAGGATCACAGGGAACGCTTAAATCATCTTCTTTTTTTACATGGTGCCCAATTGCGCTTTTTACCTCATCCGGAGAAGGAAGGTAATCCACTACAGCATCAATCAAAGGCTGGACTCCCATATTTCTCCTGGAAGCCCCTGTCAGCATTGGCAGGAGCTTTCTTTCCAGTACAGCTTTTCGTATTTCTTTCTTTATCAGAGAAACAGGAATTGTTTCTTCCGCAAGAAATTTTTCCGTAATGGCATCGGAAAATGCAGAAAGAGTATCAATTAATGAGTCGCGCCACTTTTTTGCTTCTCCCAGTCTTTCATCTGCAACAGGAGAGCGTACGATGGTTTCCCCTTCGCCTCCTTCCCAGCGCAGCTCTTCCATGGTAATTAAATCAACCACTCCTTCAAAGCCGCTTTCTTTTCCTATTGGAATTTGAATGGCCGTAGTTTCGATTCCAAGTTTATGTTTAACATCAGCAAGTACCTGAAAGAAATCCGCTCCCACTCTGTCCATTTTATTTACATATCCAATACAGGGTACATGATACCGTTCTGCCTGTCGCCATACGGTTTCTGTCTGACTTTCTACTCCCTTTACGGCATCAAGTATGGTCACCGAGCCGTCCAGAACACGCAGTGAACGTTCCACTTCGGCGGTAAAGTCAACATGGCCGGGGGTATCAATTATATTTATCTGATAGGTATCCGCTTTGCTTTTTGCATCCTGTTCTTCCGGTTCACGCTTCCAGTATGCAGTGGTAGCAGCGCTCTGGATTGTAATCCCCCTTTCCTGTTCCTGTTCCATCCAGTCCATGGTTGCTTCACCGTCGTCCACTTCTCCAATACGGTGACTTTTGCCGGTATAGAACAGGATACGCTCTGTAGTAGTGGTTTTACCGGCATCAATATGAGCCATAATGCCGATGTTACGCAGAAACTTGAGCTTTCCCGGTTCGTCCATAAGGTATTGTAACAAGCAACAAAGGAGTAGTACAATGGGTATTTATGAAGACCGAACTTTCCTATGTAATGGTAACCCCGTACTCTATTTTAAAGAGCAGAACAGGCGGAGTAATTGCACGGCTCCTTTCCAGGCTTGACATTGAACTTGCCGGCGCTCAAATGATCATACCCGATGAAGCATTTGTAAATGAGTATTCCCAACTCCTGCGAAAGCAAAATGTAAAAGATAATATAACCATGCTGGCCGACTATGTGGAACAGAATTTTATTTCGGGCGGCAGGGCTCATCGCGTGTTAATCCTCCTTTTCCGGGGACATGATGCATGCCGGAAGCTTACAGATATCTGCGGCGCCCTTCATGCGGAAAACCGGGGAATTGAATCATTAACGGGCGAAACAATTCGTGACACCTATGCCGACCTTATTGTTGACTCAAACGATCCCGGTAAGGTTACGTATTTTGAACCGGCGGTACTTACCCCCCGTAACCAGAAAGAAGCGGATAAAGACCTGGAATTGATATCCCGTTTTCTTAAGGGAAAAGAAAATATTGTAGTCAACATGGAATACCCGGAAACATCCAACATAGAAAGGACCCTTGTTATTATTAAGCCGGATAACTGGAACTTTGCTTCTTCCAGGCCCGGTACTATTCTTGATATGTTTTCACGAACCGGTATGCGCATTGTAGGAATTAAGATACACGAGTTTACCCAGGAAGAAGCTTTGGAATTTTATGGTCCTGTGGAAGCAACTTTAATAGAAAAACTCGCACCGGTATTTGGAGGAAAAGCAGTAGAAATTCTGGAAAAAGAGTTTGATCTTAGTTTAAGCGAAGAAACAAAAAATCTTATAACCAACAGCCTTGGCATGGAATATGCTGAAATGCAGTTCCAAAAACTCATTGAGTTTATGTCAGGTTTGGTTCCCGGTTCCGGCGACAGCGATAAGCATGTTAAAACAATGATCCTTGTTTACGAAGGGGACAATGCCGTACAAAGAATCAGGGAAGTGCTTGGCCCTACCGACCCGCTTAAAGCGCCGGGCGGTACGGTACGCAGGGAATTCGGCAGTAATGTTATGGTAAATACAGCACATGCATCGGACTCAACGGAAAGCTTTTACCGGGAAGCGGATATTGTTAAAATCCACGAGAATACAATACGGAAGATAATTGAGGAATATTTTGAATAATGCCGGGGATGAGATTTGAACTCACACGGCCTTGCGGCCAGGGGATTTTAAGTCCCCGGTGTCTACCATTCCACCACCCCGGCATAAACATCAGTTTAAACGGCAAATCATGCTTTTTTATCATAACAAAGACATCAAAAGCGGTCAATAATTATGATGTATGATACTCATGCCCACCTGTCAGGGCTTTCGGAACGCGGTATAGACCCCCGTCAAATCCTGAACGATCTTTTTTCATCGGGTTTTGCCGGTATCATCGACATCAGCCTTGAACCGAAAGATCTCGGCAGCCGTGTAAAGGATTTTTCCATGTATAAACAGGTTCGCTTTGCCAGCGGACTCTGGCCCTGGCCGGCTTCAATTGAAAACCGGGAAATTCGGGTAGAAGAACTAAAACAGGCCGTTCTTAATGTAAAAAATTCCGAACTGTGCGCTCTTGGTGAATTCGGCCTGGATCACAACTGGAACGGAGAAGGAAAAGAAGGAACTTCGGATTTGGAAGGGGAGAGGGAATTGATGGAAATGCAAATGGTATTGGCCAGAGAACTCAATCTTCCCGTAATTATTCATTCCCGGGATGCGGCCAAAGAAACGGCAGAGGTTTTAAAAAGCTACCCGCAAGTCCGCGGTGTTGTTCATTGTTTTTCTTATGGCAGTGAAGAAGCCAAAACCTTTCTGGATATGGGATACTATATTTCTTTTGCCGGAAATCTTACCTACAAAAATGCCCTTAATATCCAGGACGCATGTAAACTTGTCCCCAATGACAGGCTGATACTGGAAACGGACTGTCCCTATCTGGCCCCTGTTCCGCATCGCGGGAAACCCTCACATCCGGGCATGGTGGAAGAAGTCTACAAAAAAGCTGCTGAACTCCGTCGTGTAAACATTAAAGAGATGTCAGAACAGATAAAGGCAAATGTAAAAACACTTTTTGATTTTTAATCCGGAGTAACCCGGGCTGGATTGCAATTCACAAAACGGCGAAGGTATATCTGTCGCGCCCCCCCTGTTTGGACTCGTAAAGCAGCTCATCCGCGCGCTGAATATATTCGTCTTTGCAATGCGTATGTTTAATTTTTCCGGTTGTGACTCCGATGGAAACGGTAACATAATCTGCCACATCGCTTTTTTCATGCGGGATATTGCAATTGCGGACATTCTCAAGCAGTTTTTCCGCAATTTTCCTTGTGCCGTCCTCGCCGGTGTTCTGCAGGACAACGACGAATTCCTCGCCGCCGTACCGTACGACAAAATCATCAACTCTTGCCAATGTGTTTTTTAGAATTTCCGCAATGGTTCTAAGGCAGGTATCACCGCTGATATGTCCGTAGTAATCGTTGTATTTTTTAAAATAGTCAATGTCAACCATCATAAGGCTCAGGGTACTGTCCGAACGGGATAATAGCTTTATAAGGTTATTAAGATTTTCATCAAGAAAACGCCTGTTATAAATACCCGTCAGCGGATCATAATAAATTTTATCAACCTCTGTTTCGAGTTGTTGAATGTTTTTTTCCATCGCTTTAATGTTGCGCAAATCATACACATAACCCATGCCGAAGTATTTCCCTTTGTTTTTTGTACGTGTCAGCACCAGCTCACAGGGAACAGGTTCGCCTGCAAGCGTTTTGTGCATCCATTCACATACCAGTTTTTCGCCGTTCAACGCCCTCAGCATAACATCAGGCAGCTTATCTGCGGTTTTACGTCCATCGGGCTGATATTCGGGCGAAAAATCCAGGAAATGATCAAGATAGTACTGTTTTTCAACACCGTACATATTAAGTATGGCTTCATTACAGTCAACCAATTGCAAATCTTCGTTATATGTAGTCAATCCGATGGGCGCCGATTGAAACATTACCCGGTTGAGTTCATTCTCATCAACTAATTCACGCTCCATCTCTGTTCGTATAAAAGCATTTGCAAACAAAAACGCTGCCGAACGCATCATCTCGATAGTGTCTTCCTCAAAATAGCGTTCATTACGCACATCTCCAAAAAGAGCGAACCCCCAAAAAGCATTATTAATGAACACCGGTATGACGGCAACTGAGATGATGCCAAAAGATTGAAGCACAGATGATTGAACATCGGGCAGCAGTTCTGACGGGCTGTTCAGGGAATTGCCGTTTGCCAGAGATGTTTCCCAATTCAATATCAACCGTGCATAAGGAATATCTGCATAAGATTCAATCAATTCTGTTTTGCCCCCCAGTTCCCTGTCCCATCGGAATACCTGCGACATATGCAAACCATCGGGCGTCATACGGTTGCGGTAGAGAACCAGCCTGTCAACATCCACCGCATCGGCAATCAGACTGATTCCCGCCGTCATCATGTCTTCAAAATTTTTCACACTCTGCGACAGAAATATAGCGGAAGCCTTGTGGAGTATATCCTTCATTTTTTCGTGACGTTTGAGCTCTTCCATTGCCAGGTCAACAGCTTTTGTTTTTTCTTCACGAATAATCGTACCGGCGCACAAACGTGCTGCGGAACGCAGCAGGCCGGTACAATCCTCGTTAAAATCCCGTTCGTTCGTATTATCATGAAAAGTGACAACTCCCCAAAATTCACGTTCAACAAAAACGGGCACTATCAGAATCGACTTGACTCCGCGCCGGCTTAAAAAGGCTGCTTCATCTTCCGTAAACTCGCTGCGCCGGAGGCTTACGCAGGTATCATTGGCTATAATGGAAATCCAGCGTTTTAAAGCCGGTGTTACAGGCAATACCTTCAGAGCAGGGTCGACAGGCGCTGTTCCTCCCAGAACTTTGTCCCAGCGGTATATTTCTCCGGCAGTATTGCTCTCGAGTCCGAATATGCGAAAAACGATGATTCGATCCAAATTTGCTGCATCTGCAATAAGCCGTAAACCATTTGACATTACATCATCAATTGCCTTCTCGGTATACGATGTAAATATTTCAAGCGATTTATTCAAAGCATTTGCATAGACCGTGCGGCGTTCATAAGCTTCTATTGTTTCTTTATCATATTCATTAGGCATATTTTTCTCTTTATTTGGCTGTTCCTGATACCGGACATCTAAAAATGAAAATAATGGGTTCACGAGTATTACCCTTTTAACCCATAAGCCACCCCTGTAAGGTGGATGACGGGCTTTGAACCCGCGACAACCAGATCCACAA
>WRIX01000069.1 GCA_009782495.1 Treponema sp. | reverse complement strand
CCGCCCGTATCCCAGGCAAGATTCACAACAGGGCGGAGAACAGGGTTCTGATCGAATATGCAGCTGACAACAAGAATAACAGGAATAATAATTAATACCGGCGGTTTAAACGTCCAGCCGAACATAAAGCGGAATACCCCCAATACCACCGAAAGACCAACCCCTATGGAAATTGCAGCCACGAGCCATGCAGTGCCGCGGTTAAGCAAGAGGTACAACAGCGGAGCGTTCCACGGCGGAATGATGCTTCCCTGGTGTTGTAATACTGCAATCGCCGGCTCGGCAAGGGTCGCCGCAATGCCGATTACAATGGAAAAAACAGCGATCCCGGCAGCTCCTGTTTTTGACGGCAGTCTCATTCCGCATTGTTCTCCCAGCGGCATAATCCCCAGAAAAAGTCCTTCCAGAAAAAACGACAGACCCAGAATCGCAGCGCCCACACAAAACGCTGCCGAAAGTGCATGCTGCAACGGCTCCTGCAGCACAAAGTACTGGACTGCAACCAGAAAAACACTGACCAGCAGTACAGCCCTGAACTGGGGTTTTATTTTTGATAAAGCATAAGTTCCAATCAACGGTAACATCTGTTTGGGAGACAGAATAATCTGCGGTTTTGGAAACAATGTATTTTTTATTTTTTTTATCAACTCCACACAAATGCTCCGTAACCTACAAAGGAACCGGGAATGCCCTCCCCTTCTTCCATAACAACATCTGCACTGGTCTTGTAGGAAAGGAGTTTTCCGGCGCTGTTTATATTACTTCCGGCAGACCGGATTTCTTCCGCAAAGCCCATCACGCCAAGAACCGCTCCGGGTGAACAGGAAGAGTGTTCTGTATCTGCCCGTTCCAGTACCGCTTCAGGATCTCCTGCTTCGACGGCATCAATAAAACGCCTGTCGTTTACATTTATTACCCAGTCAAGGGCTTCATGACCATGACCATTGGGACAGAATCCGTAATTTGATCCGTAATGCGTTAAGTCGGTAGAACCCAAAACAAAGAGTTTTCTGTTTAAAGAAACGGCAGTTTTGGCCAGGGTTTTTCCCGCTTTAAACGAAACCATATCTGCGGGAAGCCTTAACCAAAGAAGCCGGGCGTGCGGAAAAAAATATTTAATCATGGGAAGAAGTACTTCAACAGTATTGTCCTGGTACCGGTCTTCTGCGGCCTTTAAGCCTGAAATGTTTTGAATGTTCCTTATGAATGTGTCCCTTAGATCCGAATCAATTTCCATTGAGCCCTGAGGGACTGAAACCCCGTCTTCCATAGCAAATAGAGCGGGCATTCCTTCGGGTAAATGACCTCCGATAACGGCCACAGTTTCGCATTGAATTGGGAGTCCGGCAAAAAATGAAACAGCCCTGGCGGCAATATCTCCCGAATAGTACCATCCTGCATGCGGGGCAACAGCGGCCGGAATTCGGCTGTTTTCCGGGTTTTTCGGTTCGGAACCGGTTGCTTTTTTGTTTAAATATGCAAAATTATCAAGAAATGCGCCTATTTTTGAAGAATTTTGAGGATACCAGCCCTGAGGGAGGCAGGATTTTCGTAAATTCATCAAATTAATCTAGCAGAAAAATATTAAAACGTATATAATAGTTCAGTGAGGAAAAAAAGTGAGGAATAAACTCCCGGCTTTTATTGCGTTGTTTTGCATCTTGGTTTATGCAGGTTCTTTACTGTATGGTGCATACCGTATATACCGGAGCATTATAAGCCAAAAAGAGTTGGCGGTCAGGGAACTGGATGGGATACAATCCCAGATAACCCAAAGCAATTCCGGTTTTTTTACCGAACCTTTCAGAGATGAAATCAGGAAAAAGCTGGCGGATTGCAATGCCCTCCAGGGAATTATTATCACAGGATCCCAGGGGAATCTTGGATTTGAAAAAAAAACCGGCGATGTAATTCGATGGAACCCCAACCCAAGTTTTATTCCGCGTTTTGGGTATCATCCACTCCAGGCCAGGCAAATTGATATTCCCGGTTTCCGGAATGTAAATCTTCACTCAACGCTTAATGCCATTAATTACGAATATCTTGTCCATGTATTACGGCAGACACTTGCTGCCATTTTGGGCGCACTGCTTATTTCCTTCTTTACCATGATGATCTCCATACTAAGATCGCGCAGTACAACCTACGCAGGAACACCTTTTACGGAAGATGGCGGAGATGAAGAAACCGGACAAACGGATTATACGCCGGAATCCGATTTTTCTGACAACACGGATTTTTTATCTGAAACAAATTTTTCTTCACAGGATGATTTTACCTCAGAACCGGATTTTTCTTCACAGGATGATTTTACCCCGGAACCGGATTTTTCTTCGCAGGATGATTTTACCCCGGAACCGGATTTTTCGTTTGGGGAACAGGAAGATGCTGCAAGCGATGATTTTTCTGATGATTTTTCCGGTGGTATATCAGATGATTTTTCCATGCCTGAAGAAGAACTGACAAATACCGCAAGTCCGGACGGCGGTTTGGACGATGATTTTGATATTCCTGATTTTGACGATTTTTCCGGTACTGAGACAGTTCCTTCCGGCGATGATGATTTCCATTTGGATGATTTTCTTGATGAAGAAGATCTTTCGCTTCCTGTATCTTCCGATGAGGCAGAAGCGGATGATTTTATTCCGGAAAGTGAAAGTACGGAAGAATCCGTTCCCGCACCGGCCAGTCCAAACGGACTTTATTCTCCCCGCAGTAATCTGGGCTGGGAAGCTTATACACAGGACAGGCTTGCATCGGAACTCCATCGCTGCGCCTCATCGGAACAGGATCTTGTAGTCCTCCTTATGGAATGCGCTGACGGTGTAAACTGTGACGCTAAGCTCTATAAAAAAATAGCCGATGAAGCGGTTGAGCTGTTTAATTTACATGACTTGACGTTTGAATACGGTAACAGCGGTATTACCGTTATTATTCCCAACGCCGGCCTGGAACAGGGTATAACCAAGGCAGAATCATTTCATGCACGGCTGTTCAATACCTGTTTTGAGTCCTTGCATTCAAAAAGTGATTTTCTTACCGGCATCAGTTCCCGATCGGGCAGGCTTATTGAGGCAGACAGACTTTTACTGGAAGCGAAAAAAGCTCTGGAAAAAGCAAAAGTCGATCCCGGTTCGCCCATTGTTGCATTTAAAAGCGATCCCGAAAAATACCGTGAGTATGTAAGGAAAAGCGCTTTAGGGGATTAAGGTGTATATTGAAAAAATTCCCTGTTGCGAAGCAGCCGTACAGATGTTAACTGGGAAAATATAAAAAGATACGGTTTGCCGTTAACCAATGCTAAACATCTGCCGTCTTCAGTAATTTCTCCTATCTGGAGTTCCAGCGCCGATCCGTCTCCCAATTCCACCCGTATCAGTGCAACAGCGGGAAAGGAATTGTTTACTTCATCTGTTCTTTCCTGCTGCTCCGTGATTATTTCTTCTCCCTGAGCTTCCAGGATTGCACGTATCCAGTTTTCTGTTCTTGCTGTTTCAATATCCGCAGAGCCGCCACTGACGAGTAGGAGCCAATTTTCTTCGTTGCGGGTAATAGTATAATCTTCATAGGGAACCAATGATATTTCTTCTCCTGTTCCGTAATAATCCCTGAAGAAAACCTGCACACGCTGAACCTGTGCAACAGATTTTTCGTCAAACAGTTTCATGTTTAACCAGGAATTTGTTTCTCCGTTTACATAAGCGCTTATAAGTCTGTCGCCGCTCCTGAATTCGTTTTGTCCGCTCTTGCGGAGAAACACAGCCTTGCCGGTTGAATCATCTATACCTATCAGAAGATCCAGAAGGGGAAGTCCGCCGCCGCCCCGTATTACAAGCCTTGTGGAGCCGTCAAGTCTCAATTCTGCATGACTCCCGCTGCCGGAACCTCTGCGCGGAAAAGCGCCGCGGGTACTGAGAATCCTGAAAAGATCGTCTACTCTGGCCTGCCTGGCAGGAACATCTACAGATCCAAAAGGAACAACCCAACTGCCGTTTTTAAAAACCATCTCGAACTTTTCGCCGCCGCAATATATTTCGATTCTGTCCGCTTCGTCCCGGGCTCCGGCAGGAAGCCAGGTAAAACGTTCGTTACGGGCATTTGTCCGCGCCGGATCAAATACTATGGTCAGAATATATACTATAGCCAAAAGAACTGCAGTCGATCCAAGGAGTATGAGTTTCTTTTTATAGGTCATCTTTATCCTCCTTTTTGCGGCTGCGCTTTATTATCTGCAGGGAATCCGCTCCGGCAAAAGTTCGCGGCGCCCCCCGTGTCCGGCGGAATATCCGGAAAATTCCGAAAATGGCAATTAACGCCGGCACTATAAAAACATTGAGTATCCGGGAAAAACCAATCACACCTGCACGTTTTCTTTCGTCTGTAATACGGTCAAGACGGCCGGTTCCGCTCTGCCTGTTTCGTATTCCTACAATGTCATCGTCTTTTCCCAGCCAGTCTGCCGCTTGCAGCAGAAAATTGATATTGGTACTTTCCTGAACCTGGGAATATTGAATAAGAGGGCCTCCCATATCAACATCCCCCACTACCACTATTCGCGTTTCTTTGGGATCCTGCGGCATGGGCGGAAGTTCATCTTCAACTTCTTCCCATACACCTTCGATCCATTCCCCCCTGTACCGTTTGGGTTTGTCTACACCTTCAAACCAGCTTGGAAAAATTCCTTCTAGCGAGGCTGCAAGTATCTTTTCTCCCATAGTTTCTTCCGCGCCGTAAGAAAATAACGCACTTTCTTCCGGCCGCAGCGAATAATTATCTTTCATTAACCACGCTTCCGGAGATGAAGTAAAGATAACATCACCGTTCACTTTTCCCGATTCGGGAAGCGTAAAGTAAAGAGGGCAAGCCCAAAAAAGATCCACTCCCCCAAAACCTGCAGTCAGGGGATGAGCATAATTCGCCTGGTTCTCCATTACCGCAACCCACGGCGGATAGCGTATAAGTTTAAGCTGCTGTGAATAATCACGATACGGCACAAGGAGCGATGCCTTGTCCATTACCAGTCCCGGTTCCAGAGTTATTCCGTAATAGGAGACCATAGACAAAAGGCCTTTGTCGATTTTAAGCCGTCCTTCCCAGGTGGTAAAAAAATCAACATCTACGCTTTCCAGTCCAAAAAATACCCGGCCTCCCAATTGAATAAAACGATCTATACGGTAAAGGCAGTATTCATCGAGTTCTTCTGCTCCGCCCAATACAAAAAGCACCGGTAATGTATCCGGGATTTCTTCTCCGGGACGCAGCTGCACTACGGAAAATCCCGCTCCGGCAAAAGCCTGATTAAGATAACCGTAATACTCATTCCAGGTTTTTTGATCCTCGGGGGCAATAACACCCAATTCCCGGCGTTTTCCGCTTACCAGAGAACGTATGCGGCTTGTAACGTTATATTCAAGCGTGTCCAGAGAATCAACCCAGTTCAGAACTTCAATTTTATTGAGATATTCAATGACTATTCCGGAAAAAATAATGGAAAAACTTGCTTCATCCTGACCTACATTTTGAAGCTGCTGGGGAATCAAACCAAAACGTTCCGCTTCCGAAAAATCATTTCCGGGGTCTTTTATTGTCAGCTGGATTTTCCCCCTGGAACGGGCTTCATATTCACGCAGAATATCGCTTATTTCCGAAGGGAATGTATAAATCGAAAGCAGCTTTGCGGAACGGTAATACGTTATCCTTACGTTTTCATCAATCTCGTTACGGAGATTCCGCGAAACAGGTGCAAGGGTATATGCTTTATTGGCAGTAAGATCCGCTCTGAACCAAAGTCTCCGGCTTAACAAAAGCAGGAGGAACATAATCAGGATGCTGAGCAGAGTCAGAACAGAAAGTTGTTTCTTTGTCATACCTAGCTCCACTTCCTGAAAATAATTACACGGGTATTCAGGAACAGGAATAATACCGTTGTAATTCCAAAATATGCCAAATCCCTTGTATCAATAATTCCCTTTGTAAAACTGTCAAAGTGAAAGGACAGCGATATAAAGGCAATTCCTTCGGAAATAAACGGCGGAAGGGAAAGCGCCATTACAAGCTGATTGATCAGCATGGTAAAAAGCAGAACCACGGCACTGCCCAAAAAAGCCCCTGCTTGATTTTTTGAAAGGCTTGAAAGCAGAAGGCCAAGTGCAGATGCCGATGCACCCAGCAAAAGAGCGCCCGCATATTCGCCAAGAAGCACTCCGGGATCAAAGCGGCCAAGGGGGAGTATGCTTAAAGGAACAGGAAGGCTTAAGAGCAAAAGAATTATTACCGATCCGAAAGCTGCCATGAATTTACCCAGCACAAGTTCCCATTCGGAAAAAGGTATGGTTAAAAGCAATTCAATGCTTCCCAGCTTGCGCTCTTCCGCCCAGGACTTCATCGTGATCATGGGAATTACCAAAATAAAAACAATGGGGAATGCGGAAAAATACGGGCGGAGATTTGCAGTGTTCATGGAAAAAAAACTGTTCATGTAATAAAGCCAAACAGAACAAAAAAGCGTAAAGAACAGGCATATCCCATAGAACGCCGGTGAATTGGTCAGAGTAAACATTTCTTTTTTTGCCAGAATAAGGGATTTACGGATTTCCACTGGACGCCTCCGTCAACTTTACAAAGATATCTTCCAGACTGAGTTTGTGCTCTTTCATACCAAGAATTTTTAAACCTTCGGCCACTGCCCAGTCGAAAATCAATTCGCCGGTTTTTCCAACCAGGGGAACTGCGGATATTTCTGCCGGAATAAAAAAACGAACGTTAAACAAACCATTTTCTTCCTGAATTTCCGGCGCCGTATCAAAACTTTTTTTAAGGTATTTTGAACCGAACGTTAAGCATTTTTCCTGCATATCCGTTCCTTTCAGAATCAATTCCCAGGTATTGACCCCTTTAAGCGTGCCGGCTATTTCTTCGGGCGTACCCTGAGCTGCAATTCTTCCTTCGTTAAGGATCAGAACCCTGGAACAAATCGCTTCTACTTCCTGAAGTATGTGGGTCGAAAGAATTACCGTTTTACTCTTTCCCAGTTTTTTAATAAGGGAACGGATTTCGATGATTTGATTCGGATCGAGACCGGAAGTAGGCTCGTCAAGAATAAGAACCGGCGGATCATGAATAATAGCCTGAGCAAGCCCGACTCTTTGTTTGTATCCTTTGGAAAGTGTTTCAACAAGCTGCGAACGTACTTCTTTAAGCCCGCAATCATTTATGCTTTTTTCTTTCGCTTCCTGCTGTTTGTCTGCGGGAACAAGACGGGCTGCAGCCATAAAGGAAAGGTATTCATCTACGGTCATATCGTTGTACAGGGGAACGCTTTCCGGAAGATAACCGGTGCGTTTTTTAACTTCGACAGGATCATCGCTTACAGAGAACCCGTCCAGCATGGCCGTTCCTTCCGAAGGAAAATGAAAACCGGTAAGTATTTTCATGATTGTGGTTTTTCCCGCCCCGTTAGGGCCCAGAAAACCCAGCACCTGATCCTTCCCGACAGAAAAAGAAACGTCTTTTACAGCCTCTGTACTGCCATAACGTTTGGTTATACTCTCGACTTCTATCATATAATAAAACCTAACAGAGTTTTAAAAAAAGCTCAATCAATAAATTCAATGGGAAAAACCGCTCTGTCCCTGCTTAATACGGTATCCGGAAATACCGCTTTTGCTTCGGAAAGGAGTTCTTTCAGATTCTGCTCATTGTACCGGGGACTGTAATGAATCAGCGCGAGTTTTCGTATGCCTCCGGCTTCTTTGGCTATTCCGGCAGCTTCTTTGGCTGTCATATGTTTTTTTTCCCAGGCGCTTTCGGCAAGATCGGTCTCAAACATCCCTTCGCATACAAAAAGATCCGATCCCGCCACTTCCGCCGCAATTTCCCGAAAAGCCAGCGAATCGGTAACATAACTGAATTTTCTTCCGGAACGGGGAGGCCCAAGTACATCCCGCGGATGAATTACACGGCCGTCAGAGAGTGATATGTTTTCCCCTGCCTGAAGTTTTGCCCAAAGAGGGCCGCGGGGTATACCCAGAGTTTCCGCCTGTTCGGGATGAAAAATGCCCGGCCTGCCCTCTTCTTCCAGGGTATAGCCAAAACAAGGTTTTGTATGGCGCAGCGGAAAGGAGCGGATGCGAAAACCTTCTCCCTGATGAACAATACCGGCGCCGGTAAATTCCTTTACCACTATTTCGTAGTTTATATACATATCCAGCACCCTGCGGCTGGTTTCTATGTATTCGGCAATCCGGGGAGGGCCGTAGATATACAGCGGATCATCGCGATCGACCTGTGCGGACAGCATAAGAAGGCCGGGAATTCCTGTAACATGATCGGCATGGGTATGACTGATAAAAATGGCGGATATTTTTTTCCAGCGGAGATTAAGCCGCCGCAGACTTACCTGGGTTCCTTCTCCGCCGTCAAACAGAAAAAGCTCCCCTTCTCTCCGCAGCAAAACCGATGTTAAATGGCGGTGCGGCAAAGGCATCATCCCGCCGCAGCCAAGTATAAAAGCTTCCAGATTCATTTACATCTTTACGGCAGATTGTTCCCTGCTGCCTGGAACAAGTCGTACCATTCTTCACGCGTCAGTGTAATGTCGATTGCTTTAACACAGTCTTTAAGGCGTTCGGGGTTCATTGTCCCTGCAACGGGCTGGATTCCGGCCGGATGCCGCAGAATCCAGGCAATTGCAATGGCCGTATTGCTTACACCGTATTTTTTGGCAATTTTGTTTATCGAAATATTCAATTGCGGGTATTGCGGATTATCCAGAAAAACTCCGTTAAAAAAACCGTACTGGAAAGGAGACCATGCCTGAATTGTAATATCGCGGAGCCTGCAATAATCAAATATTCCGCCGGTTCTGTTCACCGCTCCGTCATCCAGCATATTAACATAGATTCCCTCTGACAGCAGTATGGAATGAGCGATGCTGAGTTGAAGCTGGTTTACAATAAGGGGTTGTTTAACATACTTTTTGAGCAATTCAATTTGACCGGGATTCTGATTTGAAACGCCGAAATACCGGACTTTACCGGAAGCATGGAGTTCTCCGAACGCTTCCGCCACTTCTTCCCCTTCCATCAGTATATCCGGCCTGTGAAGGAGGAGTACATCAATATAATCGGTTCTAAGGCGCTTCAGGCTCTGTTCTGTTGCGTTGATAATATGCTTTTTGGAAAAATCAAAAGAAATGCCTTTTCGTATGCCGCACTTTGTCTGGATGATTATCTCTTGCCGTCTTATCCGGGAAAGAGCGCTTGCAAATATTTCTTCACATGCACCGTCTCCGTAGATATCGGCATTGTCAAAAAAATTAGCGCCCATATCCAGAGCAGAATGAACAAAGGTGTCGGCATCTTCTCTGGATATGGAATCAATTCGCATACAACCCACTGCAATAACCGGAACTATAAGTCCGGACATTCCAAGGTTTAGCGTTTTCATACAGACCTCCGGTCTTTTCGGGAACAAAGCCGTTAAAGATTTAATGTAAAGAGGCGCCGGTGCGGATCGAACGCACGCATAAAGGTTTTGCAGACCTCTCCCTTACCGCTTGGGTACGGCGCCTTTTGTATTAATGTATAAGAAAAATGCCTTTTTGTCCAGAGCTCGGTGTCAGATAATTATATCTATTGCATCAATACAAGTTCCGGAAAACACTTGTTCTGATAATGGGGTTTGCTTAGCTCCATGCATAAATAAATAAACAATGATATAATGCAGTATGACAGATTTCAAAATACAATTGGGTGTGGCGTCGGCGGCGACTCAAATTGAGGGCGGCGATCTGGCGCATACATGGAGCGACTGGTACAAAAAGGGACATATTCACGACGGCGCCGACCCGGCCCGTGCCAATGACCACCTGCACCGCTGGAAAGAAGACATCGATCTTATGGCGGACATGGGCATAACGATATACCGGCTGAGTATTGAATGGGCGCGCATTGAACCTGCACGGGGGGCTTACGACGAGGCCGCGGTCAGTTGGTACCGCGAATTGCTAACGTATATAAAAAGCAAAGGTATAGCGCCCCTGTTAACGCTCCATCACTTTACCAATCCGCTCTGGTTCGAGAACTCCGGTGGTTTTTCCAAACCGGCCAACATACCGGTTTTCCTGGGTTTTGTCGAGTATGCCGTAAAAAAGTTCGGCGATCTGGTTGACGAATACGTTACCATTAACGAACCGAATGTCTTCGCTGTTATGGGATATTTTGACGGGTTGTTTCCGCCGGGCAGACGCTCCATACAGGAAACGCTCCGGGTGCAGTCTGTTATGTCGTCCTGTCACATACAGGCGTATGAATGTATTCACAGACTGCGCAAGGAGATGGGGTATACGAACACAAAGGTCGGGTTTGCCCACCATGCACGGGTATTCGATCCTCAATCAAAAAACAACCTGTGGCACCGGTTTATTGCCGGCTTTACGGCGCTCATGTTTCAGGGCGTCCTGACCCGCGCCTGTCTTTTGGGGCGCTTCTCGTTCCCGTTAAAAAAATACGGCAATGTGGACCCCGGACAATACGCCGATTTTTTGGGCCTGAACTACTACACCCGTTCTACCGTTTCAAAACTGGGAGACGGTGTACGAGAAGGTTCGCAGCGTAACGACCTGGGCTGGGAGATTTATCCCGAAGGCATTGCCCAATGCGCCCGTGAATTACACGAATTGCTTCCGCGCCCCATATACATTACGGAGAACGGAACCTGCGACAACAGCGATTCGTTCCGCTGCCGTTACATCTACGATCACCTGAAGGCTCTGGTCAGCTCCGGCCTGCCTGTAGAGCGGTACTACCATTGGTGTTTTACCGATAACTTTGAATGGTGCGAAGGCGAGAGCGCACGGTTTGGGCTGGTTCACATTGATTATGCAACACAGAAACGGACAATCAAAAACAGCGGCCGCTTCTTCTCCGCCATAATAAAAAACAGGGGCATAACAAAAGAAATGTACGATGAGTTTGTCGCACCGCAAGAGTACCATTTATGATCACCAAAAAAAATGGTGTATTTTGCCTTGATACAGTCGGTACCGGGTACATCTTCCGTCTTACCAAACACGGCCACCCGGAACATATCTATTACGGCGACCGCCTGATTTCGCCCAACATCGAAGCCCTTGCTCCCAAACGCACAGCCCAGGCCGGTTCTACCGTGGCTTATGATCGGGAAGATCCTCTGTACTGTCTGGACACCATGTGCCTTGAATGGTCGGGCATCGGCAAAGGCGACTACCGTTACTCGCCATCAGAAATAAAGATGCCCGATGCCGGCTTTGTCAGCGACTTTGTGTACCAGAGCCACAGCATAAGTCTGGGGCCGTTGCCTATCAACGGTCTTCCCAATGCCCGTGCCGGTGAAAGTGAATGTACGTCGCTGTCTCTGTGCATGGCTGATAAAGCCTGCGATGTAATGCTGACCATGATCTACACGGTATATGAACAAACAAATGTTATAACGCGCCGGGTTGTACTCGAGAACAACGACACCCGGCCGCTGGTTATACGCCGCCTGCTCAGTATGTCGCTCGACATGCCCAACATGGGCTACAACCTTGTTACCTTTGACGGCGATTGGGCAAAAGAAGCGCATCGCCACGACCGGGCGCTTCAATACGGGATCTTTGTCAACGAGAACAGAACCGGTGCAAGCGGGAACAAGCACAACCCCGGGTTTTTACTTTGCGAAAACAACACAACAGAAACTCAGGGCAGGGTCTACGGTTTTAATCTGGTATACTCAGGCAACCACTTTGGTTTTGCCGAGTTGAACAGTCACGAACTGGTGCGTGTTGGAATAGGCATAAGCCCTCACTGTTTCGAGTGGACACTGAATACAGGCGAACGCTTCGAAACGCCAGAAGCCGTTATGACATTCAGCAGCGAAGGCACGGGCGGACTCAGCCGTAACTTTCACTCGTTCATTAACAATCACATTGTCCCGGAAACCTGGCAAGGCAAAGACCGGCCTGTGTTGTATAACTCCTGGGAACCATGCTTCTTCAAATTCAACCAGGCTAAACTACTCAAGCTGGCACGTGCGTCGAAAAAATTAGGCATGGAGCTTTTTGTCCTTGACGACGGCTGGTTCGGAGCACGCAATAACGACACGGCAGGACTTGGAGACTACGAGCCTAACCGCCGCAAGTTTCCGCGAGGGCTTGGCCTTTTTGCCCGCAAGATACGAAAAATCGGGCTTGATTTCGGGCTGTGGTTTGAGCCTGAAATGGTAAACGAAAACAGCAATCTGTACCGTACCCACCCCGAATACGCCGTGCAGCAGAACGGACGGGAACCAACTCTGGGACGCAATCAGTTGGTACTCGATCTCTGTAATCCGGCTGTGCGCGATTACATTGTTGCGTCAGTTAGCCGTGTTCTTGATGAAACCGGCGCAACCTATGTCAAATGGGACATGAACCGGCACATCAGCGAATTCTGGTCTGATCATATCCCGTCCCAGGGTGAGTTTTTTCACCGTTACATCCTGGGGTTATACGATATTCTCAGCCGGATTTTCGGGCCGCGGCCGCATGTACTGCTGGAAAGTTGTTCATCGGGCGGCAACCGCTTCGACCTTGGTATGCTGTGTTTCTCTCCGCAGATTTGGGCATCGGACAATACCGACCCCGACGAGCGGCTTGACATTCAGGGCGGCCTTTCCTACCTCTACCCCCAATCAACAATGGGCGCTCATGTATCCGATGCGCCGCATCAGCAGACGTTACGCGAAACACCGCTGGCTACCCGCTACAATGTTGCCTGTTTCGGCTGCCTGGGCTATGAGCTTGATTTGCGATACCTCAGCCCGGTAGAAAAACGCGAGATAAAAGAACAGATCGCCTTTTACAAAGCCCACCGGAAAACCTTTCAATACGGAAACTTTGAGCGGCTAGCCGCTCATAAGACAAACAAAACGCTGTGGCTGTGCCGCGACAAGGAACAGGCGGTGGCAGGGTTTTTCCAGACAATGGCGGACGTCAGCGAAGGGCCGGATACGCTCCGCATTCCAGGGTTTGCACCCGACACGCGCTGCCGCGTGACCACCCGCCCGCAAAGA